>CAYUHA010000017.1:0-12203 GCA_964444395.1 uncultured Candidatus Saccharibacteria bacterium
CCCGTAGGGAACCGAAGGTTCTCCTTCGGGGTTTAGGATTTAGGATTTTGAATTTAAGATTTACTATTACATTGTTTATTGATTAAGTCAATTCGTGTATTCGTATCGTTTTCGTATTTCGTAGCTAATTTATATTTTAAATTCTATAACATCGCTGTTTTTCACTATATAATCTTTTCCTACGATTTTTATCCAACCTAATTCTTTTGCTTTTGTCCAGCTTTTGGCAGAGATTAGTTTTTGAGAAGAAATCACTTCTGCTTTGATAAAATTTTTTTCAAAGTCAGAATGAACTACTCCTCCTGCTTCAGGGGCAGTTGAACCTTTTTTGAGGGTCCAAGCTCTAACTTCTTCTCCTTTTGCTATTGTATAGAAAGTGATTAAGTCAAGAATATTATAACAAGAAAGAATGAGTTGGTCAATGTTGGCTTTTAAGTTTAATTCCTTGGCTTCAGATTTAGAAAGTTCAGAAATTTCTTCTTCAAGTTTCAAATCAATAATTAGTGAAGGATGAGGAGAAGCTAAATTTTTTAGTTTTTGTTCATTGTAATTTGGTTTTGATTGAATTTCCTGTTCGCTGACATTAAATAAATACAAAATGGGTTTGTTGGTCAAAAATTGGAATTCTCGGATTATTTCTGTCAATTGTTTGTCAGTAAGGTTTTGCTCTAATGAAGATTGATTTATTTGGTCATTGATAAATTTTCCCTTTTCTAATCCATTTTTGAGCAGATTAAGAATTTCTATTTTTTTAATAATTTTTTTGTCTCCTGTTTTGCATTTTTTATCCAATTTGATAATTTGTTTTTCAATAGTTTCGAGGTCTTTCATTATTAATTCATTTTTGATAATCTGGATGTCTCTTTCTGGACTGATATCCTTTTCTACATGTCTAATAGTGTCTTTTTCAAATATTCTTACTATTTCTAAAATCGCATCACAATTTCTAATATGAGATAAGAATTGATTTCCTAACCCTTCTCCTTTATGGGCTCCTTTAACCAAGCCTGCGATGTCTACAAATTCAATATTAGTAGGAGTAATTTTTTTTGGTTTAATTATTTCAGCAATTTTCTCTAATGTTTTGTCAGGTACTGCAATCACTCCGATGTTGGGATTGATGGTAGTGAATGGATAATCAGCAATTTCTACTGATTTTTTAGTGAGGGCTTTAAATAGAGTGGACTTTCCTACATTAGGAAGTCCTATAATAGCAATAGAAAAAGACATATAGTCAGACAACAGATAGCAGTAAACAGGTAATAGATTGAAGCGTTTTATATTATTTTTTGTTAACTGTTAACTGTTGACTGTTCTTTTGTTATACTTAAACTGTAGCTTATTTTTAAATATATTTCAATAATAATCCGTATTAGAGTGCTGACATTTTTGAAATCTAATAGATAAAAAAGAAAAAAATATAAACATTTTTTTAATATTTTTTCTTAATTTTTTCTTTTTTTAATTTTTCTTCTTTTTAATTCTTTCTTTTTTCTTTTTTTGAGGGAAGGGGAGTGAGGATAAAGAAAAAGGAGAAAAGAAAAAGTAAAAAAATGATTAAGATAAACTCAAATATTTTTAGAGCCTACGATATTCGAGGGAAGTACCCTAACGAGATAAATAAAGAGGTTGCCTATGTCGTTGGTAGAGCATTTGTTGAGTATATAAGGAAACACAAACAGAAATTTCTGAATCGTTTTGGTAAAACAAAAAACAGGGGTCTATTAAAGCCTAAATCTTCACGATTAAAAATCGTTGTAGGCAGAGATAATCGTCTTTCTTCCCCTGTTTTATACAAGGGTTTAGTTCAAGGGATTATTGATTCAGGAGCTGATGTGGTTGATATTGGTTTTTCTACTTCTCCTATGCTTTGCTTTGTTGTAGCTCATTATGGTTTTGACGGAGGAATTGAAATTACTGCCTCTCATAATCCTTTTCAATATAATGGTTTTAAGTTAGTTAGAGAAAAAGCAATTCCAATAAGCAAAGATAATGGATTGAAAAAAATCGCAGATTTAATTTTAAAAGATAAATTTTTAGATAACTTTTCTAAAGGAGGAATTTTTAAAAAAGAGGTAATTTCTGATTATGTAAAATTTAATTTAAAAGAAATAGAAATAGATAAAATTGGCCGGATGAACATAATAGTAGATACCGGCAATGCTGTGCCAGGGATAATAATTCCAGAAATTTTAAAGAAAATCCCTGTAAAAGTTAGTTATCTTTTTTTAAATTTAGATGGAAATTTTCCGAATCGTTCTCCTAACCCTTTAGCAAAAGGAAATTTAAAAACTCTTCAGAAAGAAGTTGTAGCTAAAAAAGCTGATTTAGGAGTAGCTTTTGATGGAGATGGAGATAGGATTATTTTTGTAGATAAAAAAGGAAAAATAATTTCAGGAGATTTAATTACTGCTTTAATTTCAAAAATTTTACTCAAAAAGAATTCTAAACAAAAAATTTTATATGATATTCGTTCCAGTAATATAGTGAAAGAAGCTATAAAAGAAAACAAAGGTGTTGCGATTTTAAGCAGAGTGGGCCATTCATTTATACAAGAAAAAATGAGAGAAAGAGATATTTTATTTGGCGGTGAATTTTCAGGTCATTATTATTATAAATTTCATTATTTTTCCGAAGCTCCGCTTTTTGTTTTGCTTAAAATTTTAGAGGAAATTTCAAAAACCAAAAAAAGTATTTTAGAACTGATTGAACCTTTTAAAAAGTATTTTCATTCAGGAGAAATAAATTTTCCTATTAGTTTTATATTAACAAAATCTAAAGAGATAAGTAAGACAGAAACTGAAAGAAAAATTTTAAAAAAGTTGGAAAGAAAATACGCTAATGGAAAAGTTTTGAAATTAGACGGATTAAGGGTTGATTTTAAGGATTGGTGGTTTTTAGTTCGTTTTTCCCGCACTGAGCCGGTTTTAAGATTAGTAATAGAAGCAAAAACAAGAGAATTGATGAAAAAGAAGCTTAACCAATTAAAACAATTTTTAAAAAACTTTTAACCTTTGGTTTAATTTTATTTTCTTTATTTTTCTTGTTTTTACTATTTTCCTTGTTTTTACCCATTCAGTAATTTTTTTCAAATTCAGCTAAATATCTTTAAATAAATTTATGAATTTATTTCAAAGAATTTTTAGATAATTTTTACAATTTACTTCAAATATTTTATTTTCAAGAAATTTACTTTTAATAAAAAGATTATTTTTAATTTAGTTTATCTTTAATTCATTTTTATTAATTCATTTTTATTTATTTTATTTATTATAATTTTTATAATTTTTATATTTATTATATTTATTATATTTATTATATTTTTATTTTTAAAAACCTCTTTACATTATCTTTACGATCGTGAAGATAATTGAAAAGGGGTTAGATTGGTGCAGGATAATAGATAAGGAGATAGATAAAAAATAAAGATAAAAAATAAAATAAAATAAAAAAATAAATAAAAGAATAGGTGAAAAATTATTTCAGCTTGAAATATTTTTTAATATCTTTGTCATTATCAATATCTTCTGCAGTAAGAAATCGAACATCTCCTTTTAATTTTAATCTGCAGAGTTTTATAAATTCTTTTAATTCAGATTTTATTTCGTAGGGAAAAATCCAAACACTTTTTTGAAGCTCCATAAACCCTAACCACCTTAATTGATTTCTTAAAAAATCTCTGTCTTTTCTACTAATTTCTGGGACGTCAAATATTATTATTCTCCATTTTCCATCCCAAGGAAGTTTTCTTTTATCCATTTTAATTATATATCTAATAATTTCTAATTTTCCTTTTGAGGTTAAATTGAAGTATATTTTCTTTCCCTTTTGTTTTTTTTGTTTAAGGTAGCCCTGTTTTTTTAATTGGAAAAGTCCGCGGTTAAATTGAGGTTTAGTAAATTTAGCAGCAAAAACGGGGTCGTAATAGAGAGAAAAACCCTTAAGAGCTTGATGAGGAAACAAGATTACCTCTAATCCGCCTTTTAGTCCTCCGATTAGAGAATCCTTTATAGCTATTAAGATTTTGTAAGAAAGAGAATTTTTTCTTAAAAATTTCATTATATTTATATTTTTTATATTTTTTATATTTTTTTAATTATTTTTTATATTTTATATTATTTTATATTATTTATTTTTATTTTTTATTTTTTTATTTATTTTTTTTATTTTTTTATTATTATTTTTATTTATTATATTGTTTGTTTGTTTCTAAATATACCTTTACATTATCTTTACGATCGTGAAGATAATTGAATTGGATTTTATTTAGTTGTATTATATGTACTATATTTTTTATACTTTATTTTTTATACTTTAATTTAATATTTACTTTTGTTTTGTGCTTTAATAAATATTTAATGTAATATTTAGCGTATTATTTAGCTATACTTCAATATTTAGTTATGTTTAATTATTTAAAACTTTATTGTTATAGCCCAGTTAAAGTTTATACTTAATTTTAATTACTAATTATATTATTACTAATTTTACTTCAAATTATTTCAATTTATTGTGCTTCAATTTTTAAATTATTATTACACTTCAATTACTACCGGCAGGACTATAGGTCGGCGTTTTGTTTTAGAGAAAAGAAAATTGCCGATTTTATTTCTAATATTGTCTTTAACATAAGTCCAATTAACTACTTTGCCTGATCCAGCAGTTTGGTTAACAATTTCAATTACCTTTTTTCTAGTTTGGGCCAATAATTCTTTGGATTCTTTAAGATAAACGAATCCTCTAGAAATTATATCAGGAGACCCTTTTACTTTTCCAGTTTGTCGGTCAATTATTGCTATGACAACAAAAATTCCGTCGTCTGCCAGCATTTGTCGGTCCCTTAAAACTATTTCTCCTACATCACCCACTCCTAAGCCATCAACAAAGACATAGTTTGTAGGAGCTTTTTCTTTAAGTATTTTTGCTTCTTTTTTGCTGAATTGAATAATAGAGCCGTTGTCAGGAACAAATACTCTATTTTTTGGAAATCCCATTTTATATGCTATTTTAGCAGCTTCTTTTAACATAAAATGATTAGCATAAACCGGGATAAAATAAGTGGGTTTGATTTGTCTTATGATTTCTTGTATACCGATTACGTTGCTGTGTCCGGAAGTATGCACGGCCATTATTTCGCTGTGATAAACATTATCGCAAAGGCGGTAGATATTGTCTTTGAGACGTTGAATAATTCTTTCATTCCCTGGGATTATTGAGGAAGAGAATATAACAGTGTCATTTTTTTTAAGTGCTATAAAATGATGATTTCCAGCAGCGATTCTTGAAAGAGCAGACATTTCTTCTCCTTGAGATCCAGTACAAATTACAATTATCCGGTTGTCAGGATATTTTTTTAAATTATTTATCGGAATTATAGTTCCTTTCGCTGGTTTAATATAACCTAATTTCCTCGCGATTTCTACATTTGCCTTTATAGAAAAGCCGTCAAGAACCACTTTTTTTCCGATTTTTGAGGCGTATTCTAAGATTTGTTTTATTCTTTGAAGCTGGGAGGAAAATGTTGCAATAATTACTCTTCCGGGAGCAGATTTAATTAAGTGGTGGAGGGTATCAAGCATCTGTTTTTCTGTTACAGGTTTTTTAAAATTAACAGCGCCTAAGCTTTCAAGCATTAAAATGGTAGGTTTTTTCAGTTTTGCCAAGTGAGTATAATTTATCCGGGTCCTTCCTACAGGGTTATGTTCAATCATCCAATCTCCGGGATGGATAACTGTAGCAATGGGCGTTTTTATTACTACGCCTACGGCGTCCATAATAGCGTGGTCTACCTTGAAAAAAGAGATGGTAAAATGCCCCAAATGTATTTTGTCCTGAAGATTGTTTATATACATAGTTTTAAGAAGTTTTGAGCTTCCTTTGTTGATGTCTTCTTGGCGATGTTTAATCATTTCTATTGTAAGAGGTCTTCCTATAATAAGAGGATTGCCGAGTTTTTTTAATAAAATAGGAGCTGCTCCAATATGGTCTAAATGGCCATGCGAAAAAATAACGCCTTGAATATTTTGTTCTTTTCCTTTTAAATATTTAATATTCGGAATTACATAGTCTATACCGGGCATATCTTCTTCAGGAAATTGTAGTCCCATATCTAATATCACAATGTCTTTTTTGTATTCAAAGACAGTCATATTTCTTCCCACCTCTTCGCATCCGCCTAAGGGAATAATTCTAAGGATATTGCTTTTTTCAGTTTTTTGTTTAGATGGTTTGTTAGATAATTTACGCATAAATTTAAAATAAAAGCGTTTAAAATTTGAGTGCTGAGCTGTTAGATAGTGCCGAAGAAGGGATTCGAACCCTTAAGGATTTTATCCAACGGCTCCTGAAGCCGTCGCGTCTGCCAATTCCGCCACTTCGGCTTTTTGTATTTCTTATAATAGTATTATTTAAAACTAGAGAAATAGGGGACAGATTTCTATTAAAAATAGAGGGTATAGGATAGGATTTTAAGATTGTCCTTTGATTACCCTTTTAGAAAGTTTAGATTTTTTGGCATATTGTTTAGAGGCTTTTCAAAGCGAAGTTTTGGTATATTTTTATAATTTTTATTCTTTACCCAGCCGGATTTTGTGTAAAAATAACATCCTCCTCCTTTTTTTTCTATTAGTTTATAGTTATTTCTACATTTTTTTGATACCAAATTTGTTAATTTTAATGTGTTAGAACTAGGATTAATAGTGATATGGCTGTAGTTTGGAGGAATAATCACTATTTGTCCGGTTTTTGCTTTTACTGCGTAGACGTCTTTTACTTGATTATTTTTTGTTTTTTGCATTAAGAAAATCGCTTGGCCCTTTAAGATTTTATATAATTCTTGATAGTTGCCGATGTGACAATGCCCTTTTGTTTTGACAAATTCCTTGCCCAGCATATTGGGCGGAATTATTGTAATATCCTGTCTTAAAAAATCAAGATTAGAATCTTTGTTTTTACAACTTTGAACTTTGAACTTTGAATTTTTAGTTTTATTTACTCCTCTATACATATAATAAAGCTCTAAGTTGTCAGCGGTTTTAAGCCATTTTTTATCATAAATGACTTTTTTCATATCATTTAAAAATCTTATATCTGGATTTTTGAGTTTTTTCATAGAAAGAATAAAAGTGTGTTAAAGTCACACCTTAAATATACAAGTGTGTAAACTGGAAGATTAAATAATCTCTTTCTTAATTTTTCCTTTCCTTTCTTTTGTTTCTCCCCCTTCCACTTTTTTTCCTCCTCTTTTTTATTTCCTTCCTCCTTTTTCTTTTAGGGGAGGAGAGGGAAGGAGAGAGAAGGAGAGAGAGGAGGGGAGTGGAAGAATAGGAAGAAGGTGAGTAAAGAAGGGGAAGGATGAAAAGGAAGAAGATAAGAAGGAGAAAGATAAGAAGGAGAAAGAGAAAGAGAAGGGCCGGATAGCAAAGCCTGTGCACTCTTTTTATATTATTGATTTACTATTTCCAGGCTCTGTGAGTACGAATATACCATTTCTCGATTCCTGAAAATCTTTTGGAAGGGTCAACTATCAATTTTATATTTATTCCTTTAATATTTTTAGAGACTAGATAGTCGTAATCAGGACTGTATAAGAAAATAGCTGGTGCTTTTTTGATTAAAAGGTTTTGGAATTCTTCATATTTTTCTTTTCTTTTTTGTTCGTCTAAAGTTTGGCGGGCTTCTTCTAATAATTTATCGCATGCTTTATCTTTATATACCGCTAAATTTAATCCAGGATCTTTTGTTTGAGAAGAATGCCAGAAAGGAAAAGGGTCGGGAGGGTTTTTCAAAACCTCTCCAAACAACAGGGCCTCATAATTTCTTGGTTTAATAAAATCAGATTGAATAGTAGAGATTTCTGCAAGCTTAATTTCAATTTCAGCCCCAATGTTTTTTAATTGTTTTTTTAGAATTTCAGCTACCTCAATTAAAGAGGATTGTCGAGGAACTACTAAAGAGAATTTAAGAGGTAAAATTTCTGGAGGAGATTTAAAGCAAATTTCGTTTAGCTTGGTTCTTGTAGTTTTGGAAACTCGGCCGGTACCCTTGGTCAACCCCCAAGGTTTTAAGATATCTTCGGCATATTTTTCTTGAAATCTAATTACTGCTTGTTTGGTTTTGGTGCCGAAATATCCGGTTATTTTCGCTTCCGGGTAAATTTTTGAATCTTTTGCTAAGCATTTTTGAAGTTCCTCTACTTCTTTATTTTGGGAACCTATTTTAAGTTCTTTTTCAAATTGAAAAGCAGGTTTCTTTTCAATAATTTTTTTTCTCAATCCTGTTCTGGTTTCTTTAAAATTTTGTTCATCTAAAATTTCTTTTGCTTTATTAATATTAAACTCATAAATTTTTAAAGGTGGCTTATAGCCATAAATTTGAGGCAGGACAGGGGAGTGGACTGGTTTTGCTTTGCTGTTTAAAACTTTATCTATAATTTCTTTTTTATTAACAGCATAATTTAAAGCTTTTCTTATTTCATTATTTTTTAGAATTTTTGATTTTTCCGGATTGAAAAATATACTAAAATATCTTGGTAATAAAATTTTATAATTAGCAAAACCCGGAAATTTTATTGAACTATGATTTTTTGAAGGCAAGAAAGAAAATCCATTAATTTCTCCTTGGGTTGCAGCTTTAATTAATTCTTTTTCATTGTCAAAAAATTTAAAGATAACTTGAGAGAGATAAGGAGGATTTTTAAAATATTTAAGATTTTTAACTAAAGTTAAGGAGATAATTTTTCCGGTTTTTTCGTTTTGATTTAGGTTTTTTATCTTAAAAGGACCACAACCAATTGGGTGAAGATTATAAGGGGTTAGAGGAAAATTTTGAGGAGAGATATTTTGCCAAATGTGTTTGGGTATTATTTTAAGAGTTAAATTCTGCAAAAATCCGGAATAAGTTTTTTTCAATTTAAATCGGACTGCTGATTTAGATATTTTTTCTACTTCTACCCCTATCCAATTTGCTATTTCCGGGCTTTTATAATCTGGGTTTTGAATAGTTTTTATAGTGAAAATTACTTCGTCTGCAGAAAGGGTTTCTCCATCGTGCCATAGAATATTTTCTTTTAAAAAAAATTCATAAACTTTGCCATCTTCTTTAATTTTATAATCTTTAGCTAAGTCAAGGACAACTTTTCCAGATTGATTATATTTCATTAAGCCGGAGAAAATAAGTTCGGTTAAATCTCTGTCTACATCATTAGCAGAAGCGTAAATTGGATTTATAAATCTTGGTTGTCCAATTATTCCTTCTATATACGTTCCTCCTGGCGCTGGTTTAATTTGTGTGTTTTTAAAATAAAAATCAAACCCAAGAAATGTTGAGGAAGTTAAGAATAAAATAAAAAAGATAATTAGGGCTATTTTCTCTTTTTTGGTTAGGAGATTAAAAATTTGTCTCCATTGGAATAAAGCGGGCCAACGGAGATTTGTTTTAAGAGATGGCATTGCCTAGTTTAATTTCTTTTATAAAAAGAGATTTAAAATTGCAAGAATAATAAATAGAGCTCCTAAGATAACCGTAGCCCAGAAAATTTTTTTCTGAATTCCTCGCCGGGTGGCGTAGAATCCTCCTTCTTGGCCAAAAGCTGAACCCATTGCTGTTCCTCGCTGTTGCAGAAGGATGAGAATAATTAAAAGAATAGCTACTCCGATTTGAAAAAAAGATAAATAGTTCATTTAAATTGCTTTAATGTTTATTTTATTTATATGCTCCGAAGATTAAATTCAATCCCCAGATAATTAAAGTAGTCCAAAATAAAGGAATAATTCCTTTAATAATTAATTCTACGATTAAAACATCAACTATCCAAATTGTCCCCATATTTATAATCAATCCAAACAGTCCTAAGGTTAAAATTTTTAGAGGTAAGGTAATTAAACTTAAAACCGGTTTTATAAAAAAATTGATTAAGCCTAAAATCAATCCGGCTATTGCCAGAATTTTAATTGAACCGGTAAATTCTACGCCGGGAACAAATTCAGCGGCCAACCAGAGACCTAAAATTCCTATAAAAATTTGCAAGATTAAATTTCTCACATTTTTATATTAACAATAAGCTATATAAAAATCAAGGAATTGTAAGTTGTATTATAATTTGAAAGAATTTTTACCCCTTCCTTTTTAATTTTCTTCTCCTCCTTCTTTCTTTTTTCCTCCTTCTCTTCTTCCCCCATCTTTTTTTCTATCTTTCCTCCCCCTCTTTTGGAGGGGGGATTAAGGAAGGGGTGGCTCTATTCTTCTCAATTTTAGCATTTCAGTTAGAGTGTTGCCAATCTATCATTTTTGCATAAATGCTAGCGAAAGAGGAGCTGTAATATCTGTCCAGAGAGTAAATAGAGTAAATAACGATGACCATTGAGTATGATTTTGTAATTTAAAGTTAAAGAGCAAACCTCCTTATTTTCTAAGGAGGTTTATTTGTTCATCTTAAAGAGGATTTCCCACCCCTTCTTCTCTATAGGAGTCAATAACCTCTTTGGTGTTTCGTAGGGATTTTCTCCACAGTAGGGGCATTTGTCTATCCCAGGGTGAACTATTTGCCCCCCACAATTTTTGCAAAAGAAGACTCCTATCTTCATCTTTTTCTTCATTTTTCCTGCCACCTCTTTTTTAGTTTTTAATTATTTTAATTAACAGATTAATATCTGTTATTCATATTTTAACAAAATTTATTCTGATTGTCAATTTTTGTATTAAAATTAATTTTGCATTATTTTCTCTCTTTTGAAGAGGGAACTTTTTTTCTCTTTCTTTCTTCTTCTCCTTTTTTCCTCTTTTCTAATTTCTTCCCTCTCCTTTGCTCTAAATCTTTCCTCTCTTTTCCTCTAAACCCTCCCTCTTCTTTCCTAATAAATCTTCCCCCTTCAGAGGAGAGGGATTAAGAAGAGGGAGGCTTTTTGGGGAGATTCTTATCTTCTTCTTTTTCTTTTTAATTTTATTTCTTCTTCTTTCTGAAAGGGGAAGATAAAGAAAGGGAGAGTTTTTATTTTAATTCTCCATTTCCTTGATAAGGAAAGAGGAAATAAAGCTCCGGATAAGGATAAAGAGAGGAGAAATAAAAAAAGAAAGGAAAGCAAAAGTTTTCTAAAATGTTTTGATTTGATAATATCTTATAAAGTTTTCTTATAAAAAATAATTTTCCAGATTTAAATTATTAATCAAAATTTAGAATGTCTTATTCAATATGTTTGGATTTGAATATTGCTCCACTGGCTGGAACGATTTTGACTTTTGAGATAAATAGTTATTATAAAGCATTCTTGATCTCTTTAACTTCTCTTTTGAAAAATTTTTTTATTTCTTTCCAAGAAACAGGAATTATCATTTTTGGCATAGGGTCTTTTTCAGCATCTTCAAAATAGACCAAACTTTTTAGAATATGCATTGTGTTGTAATTGACACTTTTGTGTTTCTTAGCAAACAACTTTAAGAGTTTTTCTAATGAAATTAATTTTTGACAGATAAAGAATAAATCAATAAAATCTTTTTTGTTCCCACGAGAAGAAACTGCAGAAATTTTCATACAGCCGATGTCTCTGCTATCAGCAACTTTAATTCCTTGAAAATTTTTGAAAGAAAAAAGGCAAGGATAGTCATATTTTAGAAAAGTTATTCTTGTTTCTTTAAATCTGCCAATTAAACTATTTTCATCTTCCTTTTCTATTGAAAATTTCCCTAATTTTTTAATCTTCTGGATTAAGATTTTAGTATCAATATCTTTTTTGGTGAAAAAATTTAAATCAAGTGAAAGACGATGTCTTAATTGTAAAGCCAAACCAGTACCTCCAGCGAGATAAAAATTTCCAAGTATATTTTCTTTTTTTAGTGTTTCCAGATTAGCTTTTGTCTTTTTTGAAAGGATTTTTTGAGGCATAAAATTCTATTTTTGTTCAAACTAAAAATGAATTGCCAAAAATTAGCCGACCTTAAAGAAAGATTTTTAGATTTCAAAAGAACCTTTTTAATTTCGTTCATTTTAAAATTATCCTCCATCCATTTTACTGCTTTTTCATCGCCGTATTCTAAAATTCTCTCGATAATAAACCAAGAGCACTTCTTTTTATCTAATTTCTGAAAATCTGTATCCCAAAAATATCGCTTTAGAAATTGAGGGAGTTTTCTCATATACCTATTTTAACATAATCTTTCATCTTCAACAAAAAAACAGGGTTTCTCCCCCTGTTTCTGTTGCTTTGCTC
>CAYUHA010000018.1:0-7223 GCA_964444395.1 uncultured Candidatus Saccharibacteria bacterium
ATCCCCTATCTCCAATCCTGCAACCTGAGCCGGCGAGTCTGGGAAAACTCCAATAATTTGAACTTTAGGATTTATTAATCCTTGATCATCTTGGTCAGAGACAGCCACTGGCGTTCCCAACCCAAAAGTAATACTTAAAAGAATCCAAGAAATTATCCAAAAAGCAACTACTCCTCCCAAAATTATTAAAGCTCTTTGCCAAATCGGCTTTCCTGTAAAACTTCTAGCATCTTTAACCCCTCCTTCTTCTCCATAAATCTTTACAAACGCTCCGAACGGAAGAAAATTTAAAGAATATAGAGTTTCCCCAAATTTCTTTCCAATAATTCTCGGAGGATAACCAATACCAAACTCTTCAACTTTTACTTTAAACTTCTTAGCTATAATAAAATGACCAAATTCATGCAAAATTAGCAAAAAAATAATACTAAAAAAGGCAATTAAACTAGTAAACAACATAAATCAAAATTTTAATTTAAGTTATATACAACCAAAACAACTTACGACTTTAAGTAAAGTAGTTAAATTTCTTGCTCCATCACCACTCCCATCCCCCTCCCCTCTTGTTGTTTGAAGAAAAATAAAAAGTAAAACGTCCTCTCCTTAGGGGGGGGCAGGATTCAAATCAGTCCCTTTTATTTTTCTCTTTTAATAAAATTAGAAAAAAGAAGAGAAAAAATAAAGAAAAAACAGAGAAATAAAAATGGAAGTGATTTAAAAATTTAATCAAATTCTAAATAAAAGAAATCACCCTTCTATCTGTTTCCTTTTATTCTCTCCCATTTGTTCAATCTTCTCATTATATTCATCTATTATTTCTTGCAATTCATCTTTTGCTCGAAATTTATCGTCCTCGCTAATTTCTTTTTGTTTAAAACTTTCTTGAATCTCTTTCCATATTTTCTCTCGCCAATGCCTCACAGACTGCCGCGCCTCTTCCTGTTTCTCGGCAAGGAGATGAAGCATTTTTTTTCTAAATTCTTCGGTAAGCGGAGGCAAATTGATCCTAACCACCTCTTTGTCTACAATAGGAGTTAATCCAATATTTGACTGAAAAATCGCTTTCTCAATCGCCTCTATATAGGATTTATCCCATGGTTGAATGACAATCTGCCGTGGACCAGATAAAGTTATATTGCCTAAATGTTTCAAAGGCATTTTTTGTCCAAAACAATCCACAATTAAATCTTCAATTAAAGAAGTGGAAGCTCTCCCTGTCCGAATTTTAGCTAACTGTGTTTCTAAAGAATCAATTATCTTGCTTAATTCTGGTTTAATTTTATCAACAATTTCTTTATACATAAATACTTTGAATTAAAAATGCAAATTATCTGCGTCTTTCTGTGTAGTCATCAGCGTTAATCTGCGAAGGTCCCGGGATAGACGCAGAATTAACACGGGCTTATACGCTGATTATAATTCAAGGATATTATTTACAAGTATAACAATAATTTAAACAAAAGAAAAGAGTCTTACGAAACCGGACTTCGTAAATCTATTTAATTTAATTAAAATGCTTAAATCTCAAATTTAAACCCATTTTAAACCTAAAATAAAATCTATTTTCTCGGCACACGGCCGTGTGCCGAGAAAATAGATTTTAAAAAATCATCATAATTCTATCATCTACAATTCTACCATTAAAACTTCTAAAGCTCTATCATTAAGATTTCTAAAGCCAATTTTGGATTAATATTGGTAGATGAGATTAAAAAATTCAAGCTCAAAATAAGTTTAAGAATTTTTTTTATTTTTAAGAGAGAATATTGAGGAAGTTGCAAATAAATATCCCCACTAATTTGATTTCTTTCGCATTTATCAAATTGATGTTCATAAAAGTTACTATTAATTCTTAAAAGCAAAATATTTCTAAAATATCTCAACCATATCTCTAATATCTCTTTTAGTTCAGAAAAATCATAATTTAAATTCTTTATCCATTTGAAACGAAAACCTAAACTAGAGCTACAAAGCTTAACAAGTTCTTTTGTGTATCTATTCTGTTTTTCTAACTTTTTTGAATCTAAATAAAGGTCTATTGCCCGGCCGGGCCTTCCCCCGCTAAGTAAAGAAATCTCCTGAGCTTTAATTTCTGGAACCCCCTGCTCTTTAAGATACTTTTCAATTTCTTTAAAATTCAAAGAATGCAGTCTAATTCTCTGAACCCTAGAAATAATAGTAGGTAAAAGCATTTCTGGAAAAGGAGTCAGCAAAATAAAAATAGTCTTACCTTTTGGTTCTTCAAGTAATTTTAAAAAAGCAGATTGAGCCTCTCTGCCCATACAATGAGCTTGGTCCAAAATTGCCACCTTAAATAAAGATGAATATGATTTAAGAGAAAACTTTTCTTTAAGGTCCCTTATTTGAGAAATCTGAATCTCTTTACTCTGGGGCTTAATTAAGCTAACATCTGGACAAATTCCTTTTTGAATTTCTACACAAGAACGACATTTTTGGCAAGGTCTAATCTTAAAATCCTTATTCTCACAATTAACCAATTTGGCAAACTCTAAAGCTAACTTCTCTTTTCCTACCCCCTCTTCACCGCAAAATAAATAAGCATGAGAAAGTTTCCCAAGCTCTACTGATTTTTTCAAAAATTGCCATTGTTTCTGGTGTCCCAAAATCATCTTAACATCTCAACCTACTAACATTTTAACATCATTGGAATTTAATTCCTTTATTGAAATGTTAAAATGTTTAAATATTAATATGATTATTTTTTACTCATTATACTCTTCTTATAAATCTCCAGATTCTCTATTACTACTCCTGTTCCCTTTGCTACGCAAAACAAAGATTCATCAGCGACAAAACTAGGCACTCCAGTTTCTTGTTCAATAAACTTATCAATATTCCTAAGTAAAGCTCCTCCTCCAGAGAGAACCATTCCTTTTTCTATAATGTCTCCTGAAAGTTCAGGGGGAGTATCTCTTAATACCTGCTTTATGGATTGAACAATATCAGCCAACACATCGGAGAACGCTTCGCAGGTTTCATTGGAAGAGATCTTGACGGTCCGAGGAAGACCTAAAACCAAATCTCTTCCTCTAATTTCCAAGACTTTGGGTTCTTTTTCCGGCAAGGCGCTGCCAATTCTTATTTTTATCTCTTCAGCGGTCTGCTCTCCAATAGCTAAATTATGTTTCTTCTTAATAAAATCAGAAAGGGCTGCGTCTAATTCATCTCCTGCCCTTCTTAATGAACGCCAAGTAACTATTCCTCCTAATGAAATTACTGCTATCTCCGAAGTTCCACCTCCGATATCAACAATCATATGCCCGGAACAAGAATTAATTGGAATACCGGCTCCAATGGCAGCCAAAATTGGTTCTTTGGCTACATAAGTAGCCTTTGCTCCAGCAGATTGAGAGGCCTCAATTACTGCTCTTTTTTCTGTAGAAGTAATACCAGCAGGAACCCCAATCATTAATTCGGGCTTAAAAAACTTAAACCTGCCTCTAGACTTCTCAATAAAATATTTAAGCATAGCTTGGGTAACTCGATAATCAGCAATAACTCCGCTTCTTAACGGTCGATAAACCCTAATTGTATCAGGAGTTCTGCCCATCATTTCTTTTGCTTCCGCCCCTACTGCTAAAATCTTATTTTCAGATATAGTTACTGCCACCACCGAGGGCTCATTTAAAATTAGCCCCTTTTTAGGAACAAACACTAAAGAATTGCAGGTTCCAAGATCTATGCCGATTTTTCTTGTAAACATAATTTTTGCTTTGCAAAAGAAGCACCAAATCACAAGCACCAAATTACAAATAAATTCAAAATTCCAAATTCAAATAACCAAAACATTATATTATATATCTCTAAATCTGTTTTGAATTTTGGATTTTGGTCATTGGAATTTATTTGGGATTTGGAATTTGGGATTTGGAATTTTCATCCTTTTACTCTCTGTATATCTGCTCCCAATTTCTGCAGTTTTTCTTCAATCTTCTCATATCCCCTATCTATTTGATAAATGTCTTCTAAAATAGTTTCTCCTTTTGACATTAATCCGGCAATAACCAGAGTGGCTCCTGCTCTGATATCCCAACTATTTATCCGTAAACCTTTTAAAGAAGTTTTGCCAAAAACAAACGCTCGGTGAGGATCTACTATCTCTATATCGGCTCCCATTTTTCTTAACTCTAAAGTGTAATTAAATCTATTTTCATATAAAGGATCATGAATCAAACTTCTGCCTTTAGCTTGAGTTAAAACAGGCACAATTATAGGAAGCAAATCAGTGGGAAAGCCGGGATAAGGAAGAGCTTGAATTTTAACTGCTCTTAATTTAGGAGAAAATTTTACTTTTACAAAATTTTTTCCTACTTTAAAATTAACTCCAAGTTCTTGTAATTTGTCCAGAAAAAAATCTAAATGTTCAGGAATTACATTTCTCACCTCAATTTCTCCAGGAACAACCGCGCCAACCGCGATAAATGTTCCCGCTTCCAAAGGATCAGAAATAACTCTATGCTTAGCCCCCTTTAAACAATCCACTCCTTTTATTTTAATAGTGTGAGTTCCTACTCCTTTTATGTCCGCTCCCATCTTTCTCAACATTTTTCCCAAATCCTGAACTTGTGGCTCGCAAGCCGCTCCTTTAATTATTGTCTCTCCCTTGGCCATACAGCCAGCCATCATTAAATTTTCTGTAGCAGTTACACTAAACTCTTTAAGAAATATCTCTACGCCTTTTAGTTGATTAATATTGAAATAATAAAAATTGCCTTCTTCTTTAATTTCTATTCCTAGTTTATTTAATGCTTTAATATGGGTAAAAATAGGCCTCAAACCGATTTTATCGCCTCCGGGATGAGAAATCTTAAAATTTTTAAAACGACCAGCTAAGCCACCAATTAATAATACTGACATCCTGAGCTCTCCGACTTTCTCAAAATCCATCTTTTCAGGATCCAATGAACTCGCTCTAACTTTAATTTTTCTTTCGGAAATCCATTCAATATCCGCTCCTATACTCTTCAATATCTCTATCATTTTAAACACGTCTTGAACTAAAGGCAGATTATCAATAATGCACTCTTTATCTGTTAAAAGAGTAGCGGCAAGAAGCGCTCCCGCAGAATTTTTATATCCTCCTATATCCACCACCCCTTTTAATGGCTTTTGTCCTCTAATTAAAAACCTTTCACTCATGTTCTTTTTTCTTTATTATCTCATCATAGCCGAAAATTTTAAAATTGGCAAGAACCCGATTGTAGGATATAATATAATTAAATTCCAAATCCCAAATCACAAATTCTAAATAAATTCCAAATTCCAATGACCAAAATTCTAAACGAATTTATTATGTTTGTAATTTTGAATTTGGTGCTTGTTATTTGTTTGCTATTTGGTGCTTGGTGCTTGGGATTTTAACAGTTATGACTAAAAAAAATCGAACTGCTTTATTCTTATCTCTTTTGATTCTATTTTTATTAGTAGGGCCTTTGACTATTTTCTTTTGTCAAGGATATCGCCTTGATTTTAAAAACAAAAAAGTTGTTCAAACCGGAGGACTTTATCTTAAAATTTCGCCGAAAGAAAGCGAGATTTATATCAATAATAAGCTAAAGAAAAAAACAAACTTTCTCACCGGTTCCACCTTTATAAAAAATCTTTTGCCAAAAAAGTATAAAATTGAAATAAAAAAAGAAGGTTATTATCCTTGGAGCAAAGAATTAGAGATAAAAGAAAAACAAGTTACTGACGCAAAAAACATAATTTTATTTCCTAAAAAAATAAACTTTAGAACATTAAGCTCAACTCAAAAAAAAATAGAAAACTTTTTTATTTCTCCCGATAAAAAACAAATAATTTGTCTCTATTCTAACTCTGACAACTTAAAAACAAATTGGAATCTAGAACTCTTAAATATTAAAGAAGATACTAAAACAAAACTTCTCTCTAAAAAAGATTTCAGAAGTGAGGCAAGATTTTTGGATTTACAATGGTCTCCTGATTCAAAAAAAATTCTAATTAAAATAGAATATAAAGGAAAGCTAAAAAATTTTATCCTTGAGTTAAATAAAGAAAAACAACTAATTCCTCTTAAACTTTCAAGCGACTCATTTGAAAAAATTTTTTTCTCTCCAAATCCAGGGGAAATATTCCTTATTAAAAAACAAGGGAAAAGCAATGCTCTATTTTTGTATAATTATCTTAATCTTAACCAAAAAATAGTCTTAAATGATCTAATTTGTTGTAAAATCTTTAATAAAAATATAATCTGGCTCAAAAAAGACGGTTTTCTCTACAAATCTGACTTATCTGGGAAAATACTAGAAGCGATAAACCTTAAACCACTCTCCATAAAACAAAATTCTGAATATAAATTAATATTCAAAAATTTATCAAAAATTTTTCTTAAAGAAAACAACACTTTATACTATTTAGACCAAAAGTCAAAACAGTTTAAAGAAATTTTTAAACATCTTCAATTTTTAAAATTTTCTCCTGATGTTAGGAAAGTCGTCTTAACTAATCATAATGAAATTTGGTTATTTTTCCTAGAATCACAATACGAACAACCTCAAGAAAAAATCCAAAATAAGGTATTTTTAACCCGCTTTTCTGAAAAAATTGATCAGATTTTCTGGTTAAACAACTACTACTTAATATTTAAAATTAAAGCTTCTTCACTCCACCAAAATTCCAATAATAGCAAAATAAAAATTATAGAAACTGATGCTAGAGACAGAATAAATATTGTAAATTTTCCTATTTTTAATCTTAAAGAAAACAAAGAAATTACAAAAATATTTTTTAGCCAAATTCAAAAAAAATTATATATCTTGGCAAGCAAAAACCTTTATATCTCTGACCTTCTCCTTCCCTAGTTTTTAGCGCACACTCAAAGCACATTTTCAACTCCGCGACCACTTACCAAACATATTGTATCTTCTCTCAGTACATATTTAAACCACGACCGCATATAAAATATGTACAGTTCTTATTAGATTAGGTATTCAAGAACCTGCTGAATGTCTAATTATTTCTTTAAATGTAAAGTAAAGTTTAACATAAAATTAAATTAAATTTAAAGTTGAACTTTACAAACCTAAACCTCATAAATTTAAATGTAAAGTTAAACATTACTAAACCTGCAAAACTTTCTTCTAAAAATTGCGATCGCATAAAATAGAAGATGAATTAATTTGAAAATATTTATCAATATATTTATCAATATATTTATCAATATAAATATTCATCAATATATT
>CAYUHA010000018.1:7323-12000 GCA_964444395.1 uncultured Candidatus Saccharibacteria bacterium
ATATTCATCAATATATTAATCAATATATTAATCAATATATTAATCAAATTATTTACCAAATTAAATTATTTATTATTTACCAAATTATTTACCAAAATATTTACCTTTTAGAAATAAAAGGATTATTTTTAATATAAAACCTCCAAGGCTTGTTTGCCCAATAATGACCGGCGTAATCAATACCAATTCTTTTCGTAGCTATAATTTCATTTTCATCTATCTGTCCTCCACCGCCGGCCAACCAAATTCTTTTGCTTTTCGTCAAATCCTCTTTATCAAAAGATTTATCTAATTTTAACCATTGACAAAGCTTTCCAGGCCCAGAAGCTATTCTCATATCTTGAACCGGAGTTACAGGCTCCAGTGCTCGAATTAAAACGCATTCCGGTTTTCCTTTGATATTGGTAGTAATATTTAATTGCCAATACATTCCATACACTAAATAAATATAAATATGACCGCCTTCTAAATATTCGGTTTCATTTCTTTTAGTAACTTTGCCTCTAAACGCATGGCTAGCTCTGTCTTTCGGTCCAATATAAGCTTCGGTTTCAACGATCTTGCCTATTAATTCTTTATTGTTAAATTTTCGTATCAAGTACTTTCCTAAAAGCTGTTTAGCCGTCACTAAAGTCGGTTGAGTATAAAATTCTCTTTTGAGTTTTTTATAAACCATAAGAAAATAAATTTTAACTCATCAATTATATAAGGACATACTTTCTTGGGGACAAAAAGATCTTCTAAAGAAAAGTCGGGCTTATATGTAAATAATAAAGTTCTACTTTACAATTTTCAAGTATTCTTTTATTTTTCTTTTATTTTACTTTCTCTTTTAAGCCTTTAAGCAGGCATTAACTGCACTTTACGCACCCTATAAATTCTCAACTCCCTTGACAAAAAAGAATAAAATTATTATACTTTAATCACTTTCTAAAAACAGGAAAGGAGGTGAAAATAGCTCTTTTTAGTTCTTTAACTTAAAAAATTAAATGAAAGGAGGAATGAATATGAGGAAGATAACTGCTTTGTTAGTAATTGTAGCTTTAGTAGTTCTAACTACTCCTGTATTTGCCGAATCCTTAATTTCCCGCATAGGAAAAGCTGTTATCTCGCCGGCAGTAGCTGTGGTGGAGTTGCCAGCCAGCACTATTAAAAATATCAAAGAAATTGATGGTTGGAATATACCTCGAGCTATTGGTCGAGGAGTAATCAACTCTGTAGCCCGCGTACCCGGAGAAATAACCAATGTTTTTAAAGACAGAGCTTACGATGTAGAATTTCTTGAAAATAATGAACTAGCCGACAATGATTTAGCGGCTAGCGTAGTGGGTTATGGCGGATTAGGAGCGGCTGTTGGCGCATCTGGAGTAATCAACAATGCATGGGGAGCAACGCCTTCCCATGCAAATGTTAAAACCGCAGCTGCGGTAGGAACAGCGATTGGAGCCGCAACTGGCGCAGCAGTTGAAGAAGCAGCAAAATAGCAGCAGTTTCCTCAAAGCCGCGTTTAAAAAAACGCGGCTTTTTTATTTTATCCTTAAATTCCTAAACTCTATAAATATTGCTGTTCTATTTTCTTTTCTACTGGCTTTCTTTCAAAGAAAACCGGTTTATCTCCCTTCAACTCTTTTAAAGCTCCGAAAACTATTAAAGGAATTTTAGCCTGCTTTCTTGCGTTTATTGCTTGAATCTTAATTCTGTCATTTTTAATTTCAAATCTAAGCAAATACCCCTGCCAATTTAAAGAAAGGAGAATCTTTCGCCAAGGATGAGGAATCTTTGGGTCAATAGACAATAATCCATTTTTTATTCTAATTCCAGCAAAACCATTAACTAAAATCTGCCAAGTTCCACCAATACAAGCGGCGTGAACACCTTGAGCAGTATTGCCATGAACATCGCTAATATCTGTATGCAAAGCAAGATTAAAATATCTATAAGCCCGACCCATATCGCCAACTTCTATTGCTATTAAAGCATATATAGCAGGACTTAACGAAGAACGATGGAGAGTTCTCTCGACATAATACTCATAATTTTTTCTTTTAATTTCTAAATCAAAATTTTCTGAAAGAAGATACAAAAGCATAAGTACGTCAGCCTGTTTAACTAACTGAGTTTTTTTATAGTCCTTAATTTTAATTTTTTTAGGGGCAAGAGGTATAAAATTTTCATCAAACTCCTGAATTTTCACCTTTTTTAATTTAAAAAAGCCGTCAAATTGCTCAATTACTTTATCTTTCCGGATATTTATACTTAAACCAATAGCAATTTGTTTCCATTCCTCTGCCTCTTTTAAAGAAATATTGATTTTGTTGACTAACTGAGAATAAATCTTTGGCTGTCTTTTTTTTATTTGACAAAACAATTGATAAGAGAAAAGAAGATTATTCGCGGCCATCATATTGGTATAAGCATTATTATCAACATCTTCATGGAACTCATCAGGGCCGATAATATGTTTTATTTCGTATCTTTTCTTCTTCTTATTATATTCAACCCGACTTGCCCAAAACCGAGCAGTTTCAAACAAAAGCTCATAGCCGTATTTCTGCATAAATTCTTCATCGCCTGTGGCTAAATAATAATGACAAAAAGCATAAGCAATATCTGCGGTAATATGATGCTCCATTTTATCTGTATAAATTCTTGTCACCCTGCCGGTAAGGTTTCTTGCCCAGGCAGGAGTTTCTTCTTCGCCAGAACCGGTGGATTCCCACGGAAACATAGCCCCTTTATAACCGCGTTGTTTAGCAATAAACCGAGCAATATCCAATCTGTTATATCGATATAACAACAAACTTCTCGCAATTTTTGGGAAAGTATAAATATAAAAAGGTAAAAGAAAAATTTCTGTGTCCCAAAAAATATGACCTAAATATCCTTCTCCGGTTAACGCTTTCGCTCCGATACTGGAAAATCCTTGATTTTCATTAGCGCAAATCAACATATGATAGATATTAAACCTAAAATTCTTTTCTACTTCCGGCTCCAATCCCCATATAGATATTTCAGCCTTCTGCCAAAGAGTCTCCCATTTTTTAATATGTTTTTTTAATAAATAATCAAAATTATTTTGAAAAGCTTTTCTAAATTCTTTTTCTGACTTTTCTTTTACCTCCTTAAAGTGTTTATTTTCCGCGGCAGTAATATAAATTACCTTAGTAAACACTGCTGTCTGCCCTTTTTTAAGTGTAAATTCAAATACATTTTCTTTAGCCCGATATTTTTTCTTTCTAATATGACAATGAAAGCCACTGCGATAAATTATTATATGGGATTTGCCTAAAGTTTCCACTGCTAAATATCTTTCGTCAGCGAATTGTTTCACTTCTTTAACCCGAAAATGCTTTCTATTTTCTTTGCCCATCAATCCTGTATTGCAAACATTGGTATCAATTTCAGTATGAATAGAAACTTGCGCGTCACCATCTAAAGGAGTCAAAACAACCTGCATAACGCCGACATTCTTATTATTCATTGAAAGAAATCTCAAAGATTGATAATCATATTTTCTTTTTTTAGTATCTTGGTAAAGGGTCTGACGGCTAAGCAATCCATGTCTTAGATTCAAAATTCGCCTATGCTCTAAAACATCCATAGTGGTAACTCCGAGTTTTTCTTTGTCAATTATAATTTTAAAATTAAAAGGATTGGGGAAGTTGACCAACTCATCTACTTGAGAACCAATTTTATCATAAATACCGGCAATATAAGTTCCGGGACAAGCATTATAAGGTATTTCTTCTAAAACCGCTCTGCTACCCAAAAAACCATTTCCTAAAGAAAATTGAGCTTCACGCACTCCTTGAAGAGACCGAACCCAGCCCTCTTCTCTGATAAGCCAAGATTCGTCGGTATTATATTTTGAATAATAATTTTCCATCTTGTTAAATCGTATAAATATAAAAAGGTTATTCTCTTTATGAACCTCTTATGACTAACAACTTTGACTTTTAAATAATTCTTTTATTGTTTTTATAGTTATTTCGCTTAAATCTTTAACTACAAGATGCGCCTTTGCTAATCTTTGAGGATTTTTATAGCGGTCAATGCCGATACAAACCATACCTGCGTTAATTGCCGCTTCTACGCCTAAAACCGCATCTTCAAAAACTACACATTCTGAACAATTACAATCCAGCCTCTTTGCTGCCATTTGAAAAATCTGAGGATCTGGTTTTCCCTTGCTAATATCGTATCCATCAATAACTGCATCTACTAAGTCCTTATTAATACCCACTTTTTTTAAAATACGCTTACAATTTTTACTGGAAGAAATTATTGCGATTTTTTTATTACATTTCTTTAATCTCTTTATTAAATCAATACTAGATGGATATACTGGAATTTCGGTCTGTTTTATTAGCTCAAGAAAGTATTGCTGTTTCTTATCTCCAGCAATTTTTATCTCTTTATCGCTTAATTTAGTCAAAACAGCCCGCGCTCCGTCATAACGAGGAATGCCGTCAACTTTTCTCTTATAATCCTCAAAAGTAAACTTAATACCATATTCTGAAAACATTTTTTTCCATGCCCTGAAATGAAGAGGCACAGTATTAACAATAACGCCATCTAAATCAAAAATTCCTGCTTTAAAATTACTCTTTCCCATAGATATACTTTGAATTACGAAATAGATTCGTAATTCAAAGTGAACCTCAAATTATAAATTAC
>CAYUHA010000019.1:0-11967 GCA_964444395.1 uncultured Candidatus Saccharibacteria bacterium
TGCGATCGCAATTTTTAGAAGATGAAGAAAAAAGAGTATATTTTGTAATTCATACTTGTAATAAATTTTTGCGACGAATATATACAAATAGATTTAATAAACTCCACATTCTTTTTCATTTTTCTTTTTTTATCTCTCCCTTTTTTTAAGGGGAGGAAAGGTAGGAGGGTTCTTTTCTTCTTTCCACCTCCTTTTCTCCTCTTTTTCCTCCCCCTTTAAAGGAGAGGGAGGATTAAGGCAGAGGGGGTTCTTTAATTCCTTTTTCTCCAAGAGAAGGGGAAGATGGGGAGGGAGAAAATTGTATTGATTCGTAAATTCATTGGCAGATAGTAAATTTAGGATTTATTTGTTATTTGGTGCTTGTTTTTTTGATGTCTATTTTGAACCGTATTTTGTAATTCAATACAGGATTTGAAAGAATTGGTCAATTTTAGTAAAATGAAATATATGAATTCGTTTACAATAAGAAGAACATTCTTAAATTTTTTTAAAGAAAGAGGGCACAAAATCGTTCCTTCAAGTTCGCTTTTGTCTGTTGATCCCACCGTTTTATTTACTACCGCAGGAATGCAGCAATTTAAAGAATATTTTTTAGGAAAGCCGTGTGTATATGGAAAGAGAGTAACTTCTTGTCAAAAGTGTTTCAGAACTTCAGATATTGAAAAAGTAGGGGATACAACTCATCTGTGTTTTCTTGAAATGCTGGGAAATTTTAGTTTTGGAGACTATTTTAAAAAAGAGACCATTGAATTTGCGTTGGAATTTTTAACAAAAAAGTGTGGATTAGATATTAAAAATTTATGGATTTCTTACTTTAAAGGTGATAAAGAGGTTCCTGAAGATAAAGAATCAAAACAGATTTGGCTTAAGTTAGGTATCCCTGAACAGAGAATTTACGGTTTTTCAAGAGAGGAAAATTTTTGGGGACCTACTGGAATAGAAGGGCCTTGCGGTCCAACGACGGAAATTCATTATGATTTGACCGGAAAACCGTGTGAAAAAGGTTCTAAATGTATTCCAAATTGTGATTGTGGAAGATTTGTAGAAATTTGGAATTTGGTATTTAATGAGTATTATCAATCTTCTAATAAAAAATTAACTTTATTAAAGCAAAAAGGAGTGGATACAGGAATGGGATTAGAGAGATTGACTATGGTTCTTCAGAAAGATTTGTCAGTATTTGAAACTGATTTATTTTGGCCAATTATTAAAGAAATAATTGTCCAGCGAAATAATGTAAGTTCTTATGAGCAAGATCCAAGATTTTATCGAATTATTGCTGACCATATTAAAGCGTCGGTTTTTTTAGCTAGTGAAGGAGTTATTCCTTCAAATGTTGAGGAAGGATATGTTTTACGGAAAATTTTGAGAAGAGCAGTAAGATTTGGTAAATTGCTCAATCTTTCAGAAAATTTTTTAATTCCTGTTTCAAGAGAAGTAATTAAAATCTATGAAAATGTTTATCCCGAGCTTAAATCTAATCAAGCCGAAATTCTTACTATAATTCAAAAAGAAGGAGAGAATTTTAATAGAACATTAGAAAAAGGACTTAAGCAATTTAAAAAATTACTTAAAGCCAAAGCTCAAGACAAGATTATTAGCGGAGAAGAAGCGTTTAACATTTATCAAAGTTATGGATTTCCTTTAGAATTAATTGAAGAACTGGCGCGGGAAGAAGGTTTTGATGTGGATAAGGAAAAGTTTTTCCAAGCTTTAAAAAAGCATCAAGAGGTTTCTCGGGCAGGAGCAGAAAAGAAATTTGGAGGTCATAATATTGAAACAATTAAAAACGAGGAAGAGAAAAGGAGGATGATTAAACTTCATACTGCAACTCATTTGCTTCAGCAGGCTTTGAGGCAGGTGTTGGGTAAGGAGGTAAAGCAAATGGGTTCTGATATAAATCCAGAACGTTTGAGGTTTGATTTTTCTTACCCTCAAAAAATATCTTCGGAACAGTTAAAAGAAGTAGAAAATTTAGTCAACCAAAAAATTAAAGAAGATTTAGAGGTAAGAAAAGAAGAAGTTAGCTATGAACAAGCGATTAAATCTGGTGCTTTGGCTTTTTTTAAGGAAAAATATCCGGAAAAAGTGACAGTGTATTCTATTGGCAATTTTTCTGTTTCACCTCCTCAAATTTTTTCAAAAGAAATCTGTGCAGGTCCTCATGTAAACAGAACTTCAGAACTTGGCTGTTTTAAGATTGTAAAGGAAAGAAGTTCAGGATTAGGGGTAAGAAGGATAAAAGCAGTTTTAGAACCAAAAATCAAGGATTAAGAGTTAACAAAGAAGCAGATGATTTTGTTCTTCTTTGCTTTTTCGTTTCTTTTTATTTCTCTTTGTCTTTTTTCTTCTCTTTTTTCTCTCTCTTTACCTCTTCCTCTATGAAAAGGAGGGGAGAATTAAAAAGAGGAGAAAATAGAGAGAGAAGGGGAAGGGGATAGAAGGATTAAGAATTAAAGAATTGTGCACTTTTTTTAAGAATTAAGATTGTGGAATTATGAATTATTTATTTAAAAGAAAAAGAGATAGATATTTTTTGGTTTTAGATATTGATACTGATTCAGTTAACACTTTAATTTATGAAAAAGAAAATAAAAAAAATATTATTTTAGCTACTTATTTTGAAGAATTTAAGAAATTTGGAGTATTCGATTCTTCTTTAGAAAATTTTGATACAAACATTAAGAAAAAAGCGATTTCAAATTCTATAAACGAGGTGAAAAAAAAGGTTAACAGGATTCCAGAACTTAGTTTAGTCGCCTTACCTCCAGATATTTTAAGGGCAAGAATTCTTTGGCAGTCTTATAAAAGAGAAAATCAGAAGAAAATTATAAACAGAAGAGAAGAAGAAGAGATTTATAATATAGTTTTAAAACGCGCTAAAAGGGAAGTTTGTCGGCAATATGCTGAGCGATTTGGTATTTTGCCTAAAGAACTTCAGTTTTTGAATTTGGAAGTTCTTGAAAGAAAGATAAATGGATACGAAGTTCCTTCTTTTTTAGGATTTTCTGGCAAGTGTTTAGATTTAAAGATTTTAGTTAGTTTTGGTATAAAATCTTCTTTAAAAGAATTTGAAGATATATTCAAAAGTTTAAAATTAGGAAATATTAAGATATTGCATTTAGTTCAAAAATTACAAAATTTTATTGAAGGACAACAAGATAAGGATTTTGTTTTTCTTAATATTAGAAGAAGATTAACTCAGATTTTTTTAACAAATAAAGGTAAATTAGTTTATGTGGACGAATTCAAGCCGGGGAGTAATATTTTTTCTTTCGCTGTTTCTCAACAGTGGGGTTTAGATGCTCAAAGAGCAGAATTTTTAATTCAGAGGTATATAAATAGCGAGCTGAGCGAAGAAGTAAGAGAAAGACTTAAAGAAAAATTTTATCCATTAGCTCAATATTGGTTTACAAATTTAAATAAAAAGCTTATAGAAAAAAAATTGTTAATAAAAAATATATATCTTTCAGGAGAAGGGAGTTTAATTCCGGAAATTCAAGAAGTTTTAGAAAAAGAGAACGAAGAAAAGGATTCTCTTTTTATTAGACCTGAAATAAAGATTGTTTATCCGAAAGACCTAACAGATTTTGAAGACAAAACTAGTGAACTAAATAATCCAAAAGATGTTTCTTTGTTATTGCTTTGTTATCACAGATAACAGATAACAGATAACATTTACTTAGAAAAATTTGTTAACTGTTTACTGTTAGCTGTTTACTAAAAAAATGGCAAAGAGCAAAAAAATTTATGATATTCTTCCTCCTAAAAAGATTAAAGAGGAAGAAAAAGAGGAAGTTAGTCAATTAAAGAAATTATCTGAATCTAAAAAATCTTTTGGAAAGAGATCTATTTTTATTTTGTTTTCAGTTTTAGCTATCTCCGCAATTTTTTGCCTTGTTTTTATTAAACCGAAAATAGAAATAGAGGTTTGGCCGGAAAAAGAGTTTTTTGAATTTAGAAAAGAAGTAATTATTGATGGAAAAATTAACCGGCTTGATTTTTCAAAATCTCTTATTCCGGGGAAATATATTGAGGAAGAAAAAATTATATCCCAAGAATTTTCTTCATCAGCTACTGTTTTAAAAAAGAGAAAAGCTAGAGGAGTAATTAGAGTATATAATAACTATTCTACCTTTCCTCAGGCCTTTATAGCTAATACTCGTTTTATGTCCGAATCAGGTAAAGTGTTCAAAACTCCTAAAAGAATAGTGGTGCCTGGAAAAGAATTTAAAAAAGGAAAATGGGTTGCTGGTTTTTGTGATGTTGAAGTGGTTGCAGTGGAAGAAGGTGAAGAATACAATATTGGACCCTCTGTTTTTTCTTTGCCCGCTCTTTCCGGAACTCCATTGTATACTAAGTTCTATGGTCAATCTTTTTCTCCAATGAAAGGAGGATTTAAAAAAGAAGTTCCTCAAGTTACCCAACAAGATTTAGATAATGCAAAACAGATTTTATCAAAAAGAGGATTCAAAGAAAGTGAGCTTTCGTTAAAAGCTAAAGTTCCTTCAGAATATGTTTTAGTAGAAGATGCAATCAATCAAGAGGTTGTAGAAGTTTTTCCTTTAGTAGAAGCGGGGCAAGAAGTTGAACGTTTTACATTTCAAATTAAAATCAAATCAAAGGCATTGGTATTTAAAAAATCTGATTTGGAGGATTTTAGCAAATGGTTTATTTATTCTCAGATTAAGCAAGATCAAGATGGTGGTTCAGAAGACAGGGAAATTATAAAAAGAAAAGAAATTCAGGAACAAAGTTTAAAATTGAATTGGAGAGTTAAAGACGTTAACTTAAGAAGAGATAAAATTATACTTTCTCTTGAAGGTTCTTGTAATCTTTATCCAGATATTTCAAGAAAGGTTCTAAAAGAGATGGTAAAAGGGAAGACACCTGTTCAGATTAAAGATATTTTAAAAAAAGAGCCTCAAATAATTAAAAGTCAAATAAAAATATGGCCGTTTTGGATTAAACAAGTTCCTTATAATCTTAAAAGGATTGAAATTAAATTAAATTTATGATAAGTTAGTTTTAGTTTTTTAAGATTAAATATATGTGAGGACTGAAAGGAGGTGCGAGAATAGATGAAAAAGAAAAAAAGAAGAGTTTCTAAAAGGAAATTAAAGAAGTTAAAGCAAGCAGAAAAAAGAAAGAGAAGGATAAGAAGAACAAAATGGATATTAAATATTCCATCTGACCCTAAAGAGCAGAGAGGATTAGAAGCTGAACAGAAAGTTTTAAAAGCATTAAAGTATTTAAAGAAAAAAAAGACGAAATTTCCGGGAGAAAGAATGATAAAGGACTTTAGGCAAACTATGCATTTCAGCTCAGATGATCGTAGTGCAAAAGATTTTATAGTGGAATTTCAAAAAAATGGGAGAATTGAAGAATTGCCAGTTCAAGTCCAGAACTGGTGGAAAAAGGAAGTGGAAGATAGATATATAAAAAGAGGGATTTGCCTTGTTGCGGTTTGGCCGACAGAAAAAGATGCAAAAGCAAGAACTTTTAATGCAATTAACAAATTTTGGAAGATGAAAGATGAGGAATTATCGAGAAGAGAACAAGAAAGCAAGACAACGCAAGGTTTTATTAGAAGATTTGTCTATAAGATTATACGAATTATAGTTAAGAGTAGTAAATTTCAACGGAGATAAATAAAATTTTTAAAAGAGCGCTGTTTAAGGGCGCTCTTATTTTTATTCGCGGGCGCGAATTATTTAACTGTTTAATCAAAAGTTGGAGGAAAATTTAGTTTAGAAAATTTCTGAGTTGCAGTAATTTCTTGATATGATATTTCTTATCAAATCAATGTGGTTCAAACAAATAGCAAAAAGTAAAGAAAAAGTAAAGAACGATTTTTTATTTAAAAGATTTTTTCTTTATTTCTTCTTTATTCAATTATTTATTATATTTATTACTTTATATATTATTTTATTTTTTTATTTATATTTATTTTTTATATTTACTTTATATTTATTACTTTATTATTTAATTTAATTTTATTTAACTCATCTTCTATTTTATGCGATCGCAATAATTAGAAGATGGTTTTACATAAATGTATAAATAAAAAATAAATGTATAAAATCAAAAACATTTTGGAAAACTTTTGCTTAAATAAACAGGTTGCGCAGTTAGTGTTTTTTCTTCTTTAATTTTTTATATTTTTTTCTTTTTCTTTTCTTTTTAACCCCCTCCTCTTCCTAAAAAGGAAGAAGAGGAGCAACAGATTTTTTTAATTTATTTCCTTTTTTAATTTATTTCCCTTTACTTTTCGGGAAGAGGGATATAAAAGAGGAGGAGAGTTTATTTTTTCCATTTTTCATTTTCTAAAGAAGAAAGGGAGATAGAGGCGGGAAGGGAAAGAAAAAGGAGAAGAGAGACGGGGTTGACAAAAGAATTTTATTAAAATATAATATAAAATATACTAATTAACAACTACGAAATACGGAAATATACGAATATACGAAAATTGTTTAGCATTAAAGAATACAATATTTTGAGAACAGAAATCAGCTAACAGAAAACAAAAAACAGCAACGAAGCCAGAAAACAGAAATTAGTTCTCGGTTTCTATTTTTAAGCAGATTTCTGTTTTTCAATAGCTAATTTTTATCTTCAATATTCCGTGTATTCGTAATAAATTCGTAATTCGTAGAGAAATTAAAAATGAATATAAAACCATTATCTGATTATATTGTTATTGAGCCAATTAATAAAGAAGAAAGAACTAAATCAGGAATTTTACTTCCAGAAACTGCTGAAAAAGAAAAACCAGAGCAGGGAAAAGTCATTGCAGTTGGCCCGGGAAGAAAAACCTCTTCGGGTAAAGTTATTCCTGTTGATGTTAAAGAAGGTGATGTTGTGCTTTTTACTAAATATGGTCCAAACGAAATAAAAATTGATGATAAAGAATACCTAATTGCTAGAGAAGAAGATATACTTGCCATTTTGGAGTAAATTCCAACAGGGTTTAATTAGTTCAAAAGTCAAAATTTAAAATTCAAAGTTGTAATTTAAAATTTAAAGTTATGGCTTGAAGTCCAAAGTTACTGGAATTAAAGAACTTTGAACTTTAAGCTTTTAACTTAAGCATAAAATATGAGTAAAGAAATTTTTTATTCAGAAAATGCTCGAAAAAAGTTAAAAGCAGGAGTAGACAAGCTAGCTAATGCGGTTAAGGTTACTTTGGGCCCCAAAGGTAGAAATGTGGTTTTAGATAAAGGTTTTGGTGCTCCGACTATTACTAATGATGGAGTTACTATTGCTAAAGAAATTGAGATTAAAGATGAAACAGAGAATTTGGGGGCAGAAATTATTAAAGAAGTGGCTTCGAAAACCAACGATGTAGCCGGAGACGGAACTACTACCGCAGTTTTACTAGCTCAAGCGTTTGCTTCTGAAGGATTAAAGAATGTAGCAGCAGGAGCTAATCCTTTAGAGATAAAAAAAGGAATTGAAAAAGGGACTGAGATAATAAAAGAAGCTTTGAAAAAGATGGCAAAACCAGTAGTTAGACGGGAGGAAATTGCCCAAGTGGCTACTATTTCTGCTGAGGACCAAAAAGTGGGAGATTTGATTGGAGAAGTAATGGAGGAAGTTGGCAAAGATGGGGTAATTACTGTAGAAGAGTCTCAAACTTTTGGCATTCAAAAAGAGATTGTTAAAGGACTTCAATTTGATAGAGGTTATATTTCTCCATATATGGTTACTGACCCGGAGCGAATGGAGGCAATATTTGAAGATCCTTATATTTTAATCACCGACAAGAAAATCTCTGCATTAACTGAAATTTTGCCGGTAATGGAAAAGTTAACTCAAATGGGAAAAAAAGAATTAGTAATTATTGCAGATGAGGTGGAAGGAGACGCTTTAGCTACTTTAGTAGTTAATAAACTTAGAGGAGTGTTTAACACTTTAGCAGTTAAAGCGCCGGGATTTGGAGATAGAAAAAAAGAAATGTTAAATGATATTGCAGTAGTAACTGGTGGACAAGTAATTTCTGAAGAGATAGGTTTAAAGTTAGAGAAAATTGAAGTGAACATGTTAGGGCAAGCAAGAAAAGTAGTTTCTACTAAAGAAGATACTACTATCATTGAAGGAAAAGGCGAAAAAGAAAATGTTGAAAAAAGGATTTTACAGCTTAAAAAAGCAATTAAAGAATCTACATCTGATTTTGACAAGGAAAAGCTTCAAGAGAGACTGGCCAAGCTATCAGGAGGAGTGGCAGTAATTAAAGTTGGTGCTGCAACTGAAGTAGAGCAAAAAGCCCGTCAGCATAAAGCCGAAGATGCTCTTTCTGCCACCAAGGCCGCAGTAGAAGAGGGGATTGTCCCCGGAGGAGGGGTAGCTCTTTTAAGAGCGGTTAAGGCTTTGGATAATTTTGAAGCTCAAGGTGACGAAAAAACTGGAATTAATATTTTAAGAAGAGTTTTAGAAGAACCAATTAGACAAATTGCCCAAAACGCTGGAATAGATGGAGCGGTAGCAGTGGAAGAGGTTAAGAAGAATAGTGAAGTTTTAAGTTTTGGTTTCAATGCTCAAACCGGAGTTTATGAAGATTTGCTAAAGGCAGGAATTATTGATCCGGTGAAGGTAGTAAGGTCAGCGTTGGAGAATGCTGTTTCTGCGGTTTCGATGCTTTTAACCACAGAATGTGTAGTGGTTGAGAAAAAAGAAGAAAAAGAGAAAGCCACTTGTCCTTCTCCTCAAGGTATTCCGGGAGGATATTAATCTGAAATGTTTAGAAATTCAATTTAGCACACTTCAAAATAGTGTGCTAATTTTTTTATTTATTAAAAACAGTTTAAGAATTTATAACAGAGGCAGATTTAATAATTATTTAATTTTTCTTAATTTTTGGAGATTTAAAATATTTTTAGGAAATCTACCAAGATACAAAATATATACATTTATAAATTTAAGCATAAATTTAGATAAAAACTTTTTAAATAATAAATTAAATAATAAATTAAGTAATAAATTAAGTAATAAATTAAGTTAGACTAAACAGCGATTTTTTAAAAATCTTTTTAAACGGCACACGGCCGTTTGTCTTTTAAAAAGATTTTATAAGTTTATTAAAATATAAATTATCGTTTTTTATATCACTGCAATTCTTCTATTTATATCACCGCAATTCTTCTATTTTTTTTAATTTTTTCTTCTTTAATTTCTTCTTTTTTAATTCTTCTTTCTCCTCTTTTTTCTCTTTCTCCCCTTCTTTCTTAATTCTCTTTTTTCCCAAAAGGGAGGTGGAGATAAAGAGGGGGAGAGAAAAAAAGAAGTGGAAATTAATAAAACAAGATTAAAAAGAGCGGCTGTGCCTTTCTTTTTATCTATTGAATTTTTCAAAATGTTAGTATATTATGCAATAATTTGTTGTAGGTATTTTGCAAAGGTTTTTTATTTGTAGTATAATTTCTAAAGACGAGTCGAATAAGAAAATTTTTAATTACCCAAGGTCGGCTGGATAAAGATTAAATTAAAAAATAGAAATAAAATTTATAAGTATTATGAATATCTTTCAAATCATCTTAATAATTTTGGGAGTTTTGATTTTATGGATGATTTTTATTTATAACCGTTTAGTTACCTTAAAAAATCGGGCTAAAGAAGCTTGGGCAGATATTGATGTTCAGTTAAAAAGGAGATATAATCTAATTCCTAATTTAGTGGAAACAGTAAAAGGATATGCAGCTCATGAAAGAGAGCTTTTTGAGAAAGTTGCTGAAGCTCGGACTCGGGCAATAAGCGCTAAGACCGTTGAAGAGCATAGCCAAGCTGAAAATGCTTTATCTCAAACCTTAAAATCTCTTTTTGCTGTTTCTGAAAATTACCCAGAACTTAAAGCGTCTGAAAATTTTCTTGAACTTCAAAAAGAATTAAGAGATACAGAGGACAAAATTCAAGCGGCCAGAAGGTTTTATAATACAAATGTAAGAGATTTAAATATCAAGATTGAGAGTTTTCCTGCAAATATTGTGGCTAAAACGTTTAACTTTAAGAAAATGGAGCTTTTTGAGCTGACAGAAGAGGGAGAACGGGAATCGGTCAAGGTAAGGTTTTAAAAACTGAACTTAAGCACCAAATTCAAAGCACCAATCACTAAATAATTGAAATCAGAAATCAGTTAACAGAAATCAGAAAACAGTAGCGAAATCAGAAATCAGAAAACGGTTTAACTGTTATCGGTTTTCGGTTTTCTTGTTCTCTATACGGATTTCGGTTTTCTAACAACCGATTTCTGTTTCTTAGAATTTATAATTTGTTATTTGTAATTTCAGGAGGCTATGCCGACATTATATTCTCAAGCAGAGTCAAATATTCGCAAGACCTATCTTTTAATTTTTGGGTTTTTGATGTTTATTATTGGATTGGGCTGGCTTTTTAGTTATTTGCTTGATAATTCAATTATTTTAATAATTGCAATAGTTTTTAGCATTACCACAAGTGTTTTAAGTTATTGGCATTCAGATAAGATTGTTTTGGCGATGTGCCATGCTAAACCAATTGAAAAAAAAGACAACCCCGAGCTGTATAGAATTGTAGAAAATCTTTGCATTACCGCCGGACTTCCGTTGCCTAAAATATATATATTACAAGAGAACCAGCCAAATGCTTTTGCTACCGGAAGAGATGAGAATCATGCGGTAATAGCAGTAACTCAAGGTTTATTGGAAAAGCTGGAAAGAGCAGAGTTGGAGGGAGTAATCGCTCATGAACTTTCTCATATTAAAAACAAGGATATGCTTTTGGGCACAGTGGTGGTAATTTTGGTAGGAATTGTGGCTATGCTTTCAAATTGGTTTTTAAGAATTAGTTTTTGGGGAGGGTTAGGGAGACGTAATTCTAAAAATTCCGGTGGAGCAGTTTTAATAATTTTAGGCATACTTGCCGCAATTTTAGCTCCGATTGCCGCCAGCTTGATTCAACTGGCTATTTCAAGAAAAAGGGAATTTTTGGCAGATGCTTCAGGTGCTCTTTTAACTCGTTATCCAGAGGGATTGGCAAGAGCTCTTGAAAAAATTTCATCTGACCCCCATCCCTTGAGGACCGCTAATAACTCTACTGCTCACCTTTATATTTCTTCGCCGTTTAAGGGAAGAGAATCTAAAAGTTGGTTTACTAAATTATTTCTTACCCATCCGCCGGTAGAGGAGAGGATAAAGGCGCTGAGAGGAATGAGAGTTTAATCCAAAATTCAAAAAAACCAAACTCAAAATTATAAAAATTAAAATTGAAATTTAGGATTAAAATAATTTTTAACTTATATATTATATGTTGTGTCCTGTTTGTTCAAAACCATTAAGGAAGGCCATTCTTTGTAATACAGAAGTAGATTTTTGCCCTTCTTGCTTGGGGATTTGGTTTGAAAGAGATGAATTAAGATGGGCAAAAGACCAGAAAGATGAGAGCTTAAATTGGCTGGATATTGATATTTGGAAAGACGAGAAGAAGTTTAAAATTTCCAGAGAGCGGAAACTCTGTCCAGTTTGCAGGTTACCTCTTTATGAAGTGAGTTATGGGGATTCAGAGGTTTATTCTGTTAAATCTAGTAAAAGTGGCGTGAAGCAGTTTAATAGAGTAAAGGTTGATGTTTGTAATTTATGTTATGGAATTTGGCTGGATAGGGGAGAGTTTAAAGAAATAATTGAATATTTAAAGAAAAAAGCTGATTTTGAAATTTTAAATAATTATGCAAAAAATTTATTGCAAGAAACCGCAGAAGTATTTATCGGTCCGGAAAGTTTAAGAGAAGAGATTTTAGACCTTATAACTATTTTAAAACTTTTTAAATATAAATTTGCTGTTCAGTATCCGGCTGTTACTAAAATAATCTCTTCATTGCCAGGATAAGGAATGGGAGGAGTGCGCCGAATTGGTAAGGCACTTGCTTGGAGAGCAAGCGGGCTGTAAGGCCCTTGCAGGTTCGAGTCCTGTCTCCTCCGCCAGCAAATTCCAACAGCA
>CAYUHA010000020.1:0-11543 GCA_964444395.1 uncultured Candidatus Saccharibacteria bacterium
TCCTGCCCGTGAATTAGTAGATTTAAGCGAAGCAGGCGGAACCAGTAAGCAGATTACCTTTGTGGTTCCTTCTGGTAGTTATTATACAATTTCTGGAACAGTGACTATCGGAGGCAATCCAGTGACTGATGGTGGTTTTGTGTGGATTAGAAATAAAGACCAAGGATATCATACCGGTTTAGATATCAGCTCTAATGGAACTTATTCATTTAAAGTTCCAGCAGGCAATAATTATAAGATTGGAGTAGATAAGCCCGGTTATAGTTCTACTATTCAAACCAAAAATGTTACCAGTACAGATTTAACTGTGAATTTTGCCTTAACCGCTAATGATAAGATTATTACTGGTACAATTACCGGCAGTGATTCTAGTCCTGTTAACAAGGCTTGGGTTTGGGCAGATAAAGTAGATGATGATGGAAATCCTATTGGCGGGTGGGCTGGTGCTGAAAGTGACGCCAATGGAGAATATACTTTGTCAGTGGGTTCGGGCAAGTATATAGTCAGTGCAGTTGCTCCCGGCTATGAAGAGACCTCTGCTTCTGTAGTGGATACTTCTTCGGGTAATCAAACAGTAAACATATCTCTAACCCCTCGAACAGATTTTACTCCAGTAAAACCAAAATATGAAACAATTACCGCTTCAAAAGGAATTTATTTTGAAGACAAGCAAGATGTCGGAGTGAAATTTGTTGCCCCTGCTTCAATTTTAGGTTCTGATTCTAATGATGGAAGTTTTGAGTTGAAAGTACTTGCCGCTCCTAAAACTCAATTTAGAATGCCAGTGGAGGGGTTAGGAAAAGATATCGTGGTTAAGGATTCTTCAGGTATTAGCATAAAAGACCTTGGGGAGGAAACAGTAGAAATTGAAATTAATTATGATGCCGATTGGGTAAGGAGCCAAGGATATACCGACAGCGAAGTAACTCTTTCTCATTGGAATGCTGACACAAAACAATGGGACGAAATTGAAGCGAGGAATGATACTGAAAATCATGTTCTAAAAGCAAAAGTTAGTTCTTTGTCTCTGTTTGCTCCAACTGTTCCAGTGGGAGGCAGTAATGCTCCAACTACTCCAGGGACTCCAACCGCGGTAGGCGGAACTGAAAAGATTTCTTTGAGCTGGAGCGCTTCAACTGCTAGAGCAAGCGGAGCAACTATTGCTGGTTATGAAGTTTATCGTTCTGATTCCCCAACAGGAACTTTTAGCAATATTTCTGGAAACGCAGAAGAGGGAGGAACTTTTGATCCCAGTGTGCTGGTAACTACAAATAGTTATGAAGATACTACTGTGGTAGTGGGTACTACTTATTATTACAAAGTAGCCGCATTTGATGATAAGGGTAATCGTTCTATTGCTTCCGAAGTATCCAATGGAGCTTCAGCAGAAGAAGCAGTGACTACCTCAGGCAGCGGGCCTTCTGGTTCTCCTGCAGACCTTTCTGCTCCTTTAATTTCTCAAATAGAAGAGATAATTGGATATAATCAAGCTGTTATTACTTGGAACACTAATGAGCCTTCTATATCTTGGATTTATTACGGCACTTCTACTGATTACTCCGAGGAGATAAAAATTGCTACTTATAAAACCTCGCACTCTATAACTTTAGAAAATCTTTCTCCTGAAACTACTTATCATTATCAAATCAAATCAAAAGACAGCGCTGGAAATATAGGAGAATATACTAACAGAAGCTTTACTACTTTATCTGAAGAAGAAACAGCAAAGGTGCCTGAAGCGGAAAAGAAGGTAGAAGAAAAAGAAATAGCTATTCCAACTTTAGAAAAGCCGATTTCTGAAATGACTATTAGTGAAATTAAGGCCAAGATTGCTGAGATTGCCGCAGCTATTGAACAGCTTAAAGCTCAGTTAAATGAGTTGCTTGGGAAGAAGATGGCATATGTATTTAATGTAAATCTGAAATATGGTGACAAAGGAAAAGATGTTGAAAATCTCCAAACTTGCTTAAAATCTGACCCAGAAATTTATCCAGAAGGAATAGTTTCCGGATGGTTTGGCCCATTAACTAAATCCGCGGTAATTAGATTTCAAGAAAAATATCAGAAAGATATATTGGCTCCTTATGGATTGATTAAAGGAACTGGATTTGTAGGAAAGACCACTAGAGCTAAATTAAATGAATTTTGTAATAAATAAATGAGGCAAGAAATAGATAATAAAGACAAGAACAATTAATTTAAAATGCCTTCATTTATGAAGGCATTTTAAATTTGGTTTATTTAAAACTTTTAGAATTTAAAATTTTTTATTACAAAAAAAGAAAGCTCAAATACAAAATTAAAGAGGAACTCATTTTAATTGTTAACAACCTTGGCGAAGCTATACAATTAATGTATCAATTAAGTAAAATAAAATCTATTTAAACGGCACACGGCCGTGTGCCGAGAAAATAGATTTTTAATAGTCGCTTCAGAGATTTATTTATAAATTTTTTTAACAGTTCGTGTTTTTTTTATTTTTTTGATATAATTATATTGTGTAAGAATTCCTAATGCTGTTTAATTTTGTTTAGTGTCAGAATAAAAACTTTAGGAATCAAAGCTTGGTTGTAAGAGATTGAAAATTGACTTGAAAGGTTGAAAATGGAAAATGGAAATTGGCACGAAATATCATTCCGGAAGAACCAAAAGTTGTTATCCTGAGAAGCGAAGCAATAAAGAAATATTATAGACCCTTCGGCTTCGCCTTAGGGGACAGCAGTCTTGCTGTCGTTTTCCTTTTTCTAATTCTATAGTATATTTTAATTGTTTTCTATTTCTGCTTGTTTTTTATTTTGGAAACAAGAGCTGTAAATACACGCTGTTAATTTCTATAAATAATAATAAAGTTTAGCATTTAAATGTCTAAAAATTTTAAACTAATTTTTATTGGAATTATATTTTTTTGTTTACCTCTTTTTGTTAGCGCTGATCAATTAGGTCAAGAGGTTAATTTTTTTGTTAACCCTTCCTACGATGCGCTGGGACGGACTCAACTTACAGCAGTTTTAGAAAATGTTAGCCCTCGTCTTTATTTTTATATTGAGAAGGAATATTGGCAGGAACTTGATTTAACTCAGCGGAATAAAATAAAACAATCGTTAAGTTTTTTAACTGAAGAATTCGAAGAAAAAATTTATCCTGTACTAACTTCAACTTTTGGTTCTGAGAGAAGTCCTGGAATTGATAATGATATTCATATTACTGTACTGCTTCATTTAATGAATAAAGAAGCAGGAGGATATTTTAATAGCGCAGACGAATATTCGAGTATTCAGGTTTCAGATTCGAACCAGAGGGAGATGATTTATCTTAATATTCTTCATATTAACACTCCTTTAGCTAAAAGTTTTTTTGCTCATGAGTTTATGCATCTTATCACCTTTAACCAAAAAGAAGAAAAATATGGAATAAGTGAAGAAATTTGGCTAAATGAAGCAAGGAGTGAATATGTTCCTACTTTGCTTGGTTATAACGATGTTTACGAAGGAAGCAATCTTGAACGGAGATTTCGAAATTTTATTGATAATCCTTCTGATTCAATAACCGAATGGCAGGATAAAATTTCTGACTACGGAGCTCTTACTCTTTTTACCCACTATTTAGTTGACCATTACGGGGTAGAGATTTTAGTTGATTCTTTGCATTCTAGAGAAGTTGGCATTTCATCTATAAATTACGCGTTAAAGAAAAATGGTTTTAAGAAAAATTTTTCTCAAATTTTTACAGATTGGGCAATAGCAGTTTTAGTTAACGATTGTGAATTTAACGAGAATTACTGTTATTTAAATAAAAATTTAAAAGATTTTAAGGTTAATCCTTCTTTAAATTTTTTGCCTTTCGCGATAGGAACTACCTTGACTGTTCAAAATTCAATAAAAGATTGGGGCGCAAGTTGGTATAAATTTGTAGGAGGAAGAGAGGCATTGAAGATAGAATTTAAAGGAGTTGAAGGGGTATTGTATAAAGTACCTTATCTTCTTTATAATTTATCAGGGGGATATACTGTAGGAACTTTAGAACTTGACCAGAATCAACGAGGAGAAATCACTTTTTCTGATTTTTCTAGCAAGTATGCTTCTTTAGTTATAATTCCTTTGGCTCAAAATAAATTTTTTGATTTTGGAAGTTCAGACCCAGAATATCCTTTCTCTATTATTATTTCTACTATTAAAAAAGAGCAAACCATAAAAGCTTTACTTGAGAAAATTGCTTTTTTGAAACAGGAAATTGCCAAACTTGAAGCCCAAATTCAAGCTATTTTAGAAAAAAGAGCTAAAAAAATTTCCTGTAGTTTTTTTGAAAACAATCTTTGGTTTGGAATGAGAAATAAACAAGTTAAATGTTTGCAGGAATTTTTAAAATCTCAAGGAGAGGAAATTTATCCCGAAGGTTTAGTTACTGGCTATTTTGGTCCATTGACTAAGGCCGCAGTAATTAGATTTCAAGAAAAATACAATTTAGAAATTTTAGTTCCTTATGGTCTTAAAAATGGCACTGGTTTTGTCGGTCCAAGAACTAGAGCTCAAATTAACAAAATTTTACGAAGTCCGACTTTATAAAATATTTTACGAAGTCCGATTTCGTAAAATTTTATAAAATTTCATAAAAACTTTTGTAGAAATTTCAGAGAGATTTTCCGAAGCGAATTAAAAACAATCATTTATAGAAAAAATAAAAACTAATGAACTTTAAAAATTTATTTGGACAGAAAAGAGAAAAATAAAGGAGGGGAATGAGATGAAAAAATTTTTAATGGGCATAATAATCTGGATAATAATGATTAGTTTAGCAAGAGCAGAAGATATTTCATTAGAGAATACTTCTTGGGTATGGTTTTCTAACAGAGGAATAACAGCGGTTTATACATTTTTACCTGAAAACAAAGGACAATGTATGACATTCAGTGATGACAGAGCTGTACTGGACTTAATTTCTCCAGAATTGACTCAGGAATTCCAAAAATTTGTTGTGGTAGAGTTTTTTTCTTATAAATTAAATGGAGAGAAATTAGAGGTTAAATATAAGAGCAATAGAAGATGCACAAGTGAAATTAAATTACTGAGGAGAGATTTATTGATGGTAAGAGAATTAGAAATTAATGGGAAAGCAGTTGAATCGTTAGTAAGCAAGGATGAAATAAATTATTATCTCTTGCCAAAAATTTTGAAGAAGATTGAACCAGTATATATTTTATTTCATTAAAAAAGCGGGGTTGAGCCTCGCTTTTTTGTGTATTTATAGAATTACCTTTTTTTGACCTTTTCAAAAAAAAGGAGGGGAACGAAGGAAGCCTTTCTGCCTTAATTCTCTTCGGCTTTAATCCTCTCCTTCCTTTTTTATTTTCTACTCTTTTTTTGGAGGGGGAGGATTAAGGAGGGAGGGGAGGAGATGAGTTTATTTAAAAATATCTAAAAGTGTTAGCAATGTTTATATATTTTTGATTTGAGAATGAATTTCTGATAAAATTATATAATCTATAATTTATAATCTATGTTGATCGATACTCACTCTCATCTCAATTTTAATGCATTTAAAAATGATGTTTTTGAAGTAATAAAGCGTACGTTAGATAATAAAATTTGGATAATTAATGTTGGAACGAATTTTGAAACTTCAAAAAGAGCAGTAGACATTACCAAGAATTATAACCAGGGAGTTTATGCCGCGATTGGTCTTCACCCTATTCATTTAGAGAAAACAAAGGTAGATAAGTCAGAAATTAGTTTTGAAAAAGGGTGTAAAATTCAAGCTGAAGAATTTGATTATGAAAAATATAAAACCCTTGCTTTAAAAAACAAAAAGGTGGTGGCAATAGGAGAAATAGGATTGGATTATTGGAATAAACCAAAAAATAGAGAGAGATTGGAGATATTTAAAAAGAAGCAGAAAGAAACGTTTATTCAGCAAATAGATTTAGCAGAGGAGTTAAATCTGCCGGTGATTATTCACTGCCGAACAGCTCACGATGATTTGTTAAAAATTCTAAATTCTAAATTCCAATCTTCAAATTTTAAGATGCAAGGTGTGGTGCATTGTTTTACTGGAAACTGGTCTCAAGCCCAAAAATTCTTAGATATGGGTTTTTATTTAGGGTTTAATGGAATAATTTTTAAATTAAATCTTAACGAAATAATTAAAAAAATTCCTAATGAAAGAATTTTAATAGAAACCGATTGTCCATATTTAGCTCCGCCTCCTTTTCAAAATCAGAGAAATGAACCTTTATATTTAAGTTACATTGTTAAAAGAATTGCTGAGGTTAAAGGATTAAGCAATGAAGAAGTAGAAAAAATAACTACTGAAAACGCAGTTAATCTTTTCAAGTTAACTTAAAACCTAAATAAAACTGTACATATTTGAGATGCGGTCGTGGCTTAAATATGTATTGTTAAATTTAATTAATAATTAATATTTATAATAAATTAATTTAATAATAAACTAATATTTTAAAAAAGAATGATTTTATTTGATTTATCTCATATAAATCAAGAATTGATAAAATAGAATAGAATATATGACAAATAAAAAAATTAATACCGCGATTTTAATTGGAAAAGGAGGAAGATTAAAGGCGATTTATAACTGCGCGAAAAAGATAAATAATCTGGATATAAGAGTGGTGATTTCTCATAAAAAGGAATCACCTGGCGTTGATTGGGCAAAAAAGAAAGGAATAGAGAGTTTTTACTTTAGATTGACTGATTTTAAAAAACAAAAAAAATCAAGAGAAGAGTTTTATAAAAAGTTGGCTGAAATTTTAAAGAAAAGAAAGATAAATTTTATAGTTATGGCTGGATGGGATTTAATTTTGTCTAATGAATTTTTAAAAAAATTTCCTGAGCAGGTAATAAACATTCATCCTTCTTTATGTCCGGCTTTTCCTGGGTTAGATGCGCCACAGCAGGCTTTAAATTATGGAGTGAAATATACCGGTTGTACGCTACATTTTGTTCCCGATGAGGGAGTAGATACCGGACCGATTATTTTACAAAGAGTGGTGAAAATTGAACCTAAGGATAAATTAGAAGATTTAGAAAAAAAGATTCACAAAAAAGAAGAGGAGATTTTATGCGAGGGAATAAAATTATTTGCCGATGGAAAGTTGAAAATTAAGGGTAGAAAAGTAATATTAATAAATAAAAATCAATGAATCATTTAAATTTTTATTATTTTATTAGAGATTTTTTTTCTTTAATTGGTTCGTTGGATATAAGAGGGTTTAATTGGATAAATAGCTTTGCTTTAAAATGGGTATGGTTAGATTGTTTAGCCATTTTTTTTGCAAAATATTTCGGATACATTCTAATTTTATTTTTGATTTTATTCTTGCTAAAGAGTTTTAGAATAAAATGGCCTGCATTAATTCAGATTTTTATAGCACCAGTTTTTTCTAGATTTATTGTTACAGAGATTTTTCGTTGGCTTTGGTATAGACCAAGGCCGTTTGTTGAGAATTCTATAAATTTGCTTTTAAATCACTCCGATGTTTCTTCTTTTCCCTCCGGCCATAGCGCATTTTATTTTGCTATCTCTATTGTTGTTTATTTTTATAATAAAAAAATTGGTTTTTTATTTTTTCTTGCCAGTTTTTTAATCTGCTTGTCTCGGGTTTTCTGCGGTATTCATTGGCCTACAGATATCTTGGGCGGAATTTTAATCGGAATTTTTTCCGGATGGTTAATAATTAGATTTTTTGAAAGATGGAAAAATATGTAAGCTTTAAGCTTACATAATCTTGTTCTCTAAAACATAAACGTAATAATATATAAGTAGTAAGACTATGGTGCGTAAAATGAAATTGTTTTACAATTTCATCACGCACCTACCACGTAAAAGAGTCTTGCGAAACAAGACTCTTTTATGTGGTGCCGCGGGTGGGAGTCGAACCCACATGGGACAAGCCCACGCGATTTTGAGTCGCGCGCGTAAACCAATTCCGCCACCGCGGCTTAATTTTAATTTACCTTATTTAAAATTTTAGTCAACTATACCAATTACCAATTATGAATTTACGAATTTTAGACAATTATATGCGAATTTATTGGGAACGATTTTAAGCATGATATAAAAGGTCTATTCGTATATTCGTAATAAATTCGTAATTTTGTAAAAGGTATGCAGAGATATTGTTATCTAAATGAAAAAATTATTCCTTATAATAAGGCCTGTATTAAACCGACAGATATAGGTCTGTTAAGGGGTTACGGAGTGTTTGAATTTTTAAGAACTTATTATGGTAAGCCATTCTTATTAAGCAAACATCTTAAAAGATTAGTTTGTTCTGCAAAATATCTTGGTCTTAAAGTGCCCAAAACTCAACCCCAGATTGAAGAAATAATTAAGGAATTGATTAAAAAAAATCGCGTTGAAGAGTGCGCTATAAGAATTATTTTAACTGGAGGAGAAAGCAAAGATTCCAAGACATTTCAATCCTCTACATTTTGTATTTTGATTGAGGATATTTGTAATTATCCGAAAAGGATATATGAAAAGGGGATTAAGTTGGCGACGGTTGATTATAAAAGAGAAATACCAGAAGCAAAAACTTTAAATTATATTGTAGGGATAAGAGAATTAAAAAGAGCTAAGGAGCAAAAAGCATTTGAACCTCTTTATGTTTTTGATAATTCGGTTCTTGAATGCGCAACTAGTAATTTTTTTATATTTAAAAATAATGTTTTAATCACTCCAAAAAAAGATATTTTATTAGGGGTAACCAGAAATTTAATTATTAAATTAGCAGGAAAGAAATTTAAAATAGAAGAGAGAGAATTACTTAAAAAAGAACTTGATAACGCTTCAGAAGCATTTATTACCGCAACTTCAAAAGAAATTATTCCAGTAGTAAAAATTGATAATAAAAAGATTGGAGATGGTCGAGTGGGTAAAAATACTAAGATTTTAATGGAAATATTTCAAGATTTTATTAAGAAATTTGAGTAAATTGTAGTATAAATAAGATAAATTTGCCTAAATTCAAAAATATTTGAAATTTCTGCTTTTAAAAACATATTGTATCACCAATATTTCCTTTTTCTCTTTGATCTTTTCTATATTTCCTTTTTCCCTCCCCTTTTTTATCTCCGCCTCCCCTTCGAAGAGGGGGAGAAGAAAAGGAGGGGGAGGGGAGAAGTCAAGGGATTACCTACGCTTTTCTTTTTATTTATTGGATTTTCAGAGCATAATAGATTTATACAAATATATGCAAAAAAGAGTAATTTTAAAAATTTACGGCTTAATCCAAGGAGTGTTTTTTCGTGATTTTGTCAGAACTAAAGCTAAAGAGTTTGGAATAACCGGCTGGGTGAAAAATGAATCTGACGGAACAGTGGTAATTATTGCAGAAGGAGAATATCAAAATTTGGAGAAATTGATTGAGATGTGTTATAAAGGACCACCGTTAGCAAAAGTAAAAAAAATACAAATCAGCTGGGAAAGTCCTACTAAAGAATTTAAAGATTTTGAAATAGTGTATTGATTTGATGATTATTAATAACAAAGTCGTCCTGATTGCAGTGGACGACTTTGTTTATTTGAAGCGGAAGACGGGACTCGAACCCGCGATTTTCTCGTTGGCAACGAGACGTTCTACCACTGAACTACTTCCGCGTTCAAAGTCGGATTTTTCAGTTTATGCCGCGGGCCAGAATCGAACTGGCGACACAAGGTTTTTCAGACCTTTGCTCTACCACTGAGCTACCGCGGCTCATTCCTTTTAGCTAAATAAAAAAGAGAAGTTTTTTGAATTTAATTGGATTTTAGTTTATATTATTATTTTATATTCTTTATTTTGATTTTTCAACCTAGTATACGAGATGCAAAACTTAGAGATAAAAAGAGACAAAAAAGAGGGAGAGGAGAGAGGGTGTAGAAAAAAAGAGATAGAGAAATTCAAAGAAAAAAAGGAAGCATTGATAATGATATATTTTTAAAGTAAAGATTTTTTAAAATGTTTTTGAGTTAATGCGCGCGTTTAGATTGAGTTCGGCAATGCTGATGGGCACTAGAGGATTTGAACCCCTGACCTACTGCGTGTAAAGCAGTCGCGCTACCACTGCGCCAAGTGCCCTTTATATGCCCGGAGGGAGACTTGAACTCCCATGAGCTAATGCTCACTAGCACCTCAAGCTAGCCTGTCTACCAATTCCAGCATCCGGGCTTTTATTCTTTCTCTTCCCTTTTTTTCAATTTTGCTCTTTCTCCTTTTGCGGTTCTTAAATAATAAAGTTTTGCTCTTCTTGCTTTTGCTCTTTTTGCTATTTCAATTTTTTCTATAATTGGAGAGTGGATAGGAAAAATTTTTTCCACTCCGATTCCAGATATTACTTTTCTTACGGTAATAGTAGCGTTTACTCCTTTTCCGTGTTTTCTAGCCAAAACTAGCCCTTCAAACACCTGGATTCTTTCTTTATTTCCTTCTTTGATTTTTTGATAAACTCTAACCGTATCGCCCGGTCTGATGTTTGGCAGGTTTTGTTTTAGGTAATTTTTAGTTAATGTTTCGAGTTTAGTAAACATAAAAGATTTTTAATTTCTAATACCTAATTTCCAACAAAATATCCAATGTCAAATTTCTAATATTATATTTTGACATTTAGTTATTCGGATTTTATTGGAAATTGGAAATTGGAAATTAATTGTTTTTTAAATTATCAAGTATTCTTTTTAAATCTTCAGGCAGTCCTGATTTAAATTCTTTTTCTTTTCCATTGGGCAATTTTATTTTCAAATAATTTGCATGCAGGAATTGTCTTTTTAATCCTTTTGGACAAGGTTGATTTTTAAATCCATAAAGTTTATCTCCTGCGATTGGATGGTTGATATAAGAAAGATGTGTTCTGATTTGATGCTTTCTGCCGGTCAGAGGTTCAACATTTATCAAGCTATAATTTTTAAATTTTTTCAATATATGATATTTGGTGATTGCTTTTCTTTTTCCTGCGGATTTAGGTTCAAAAGGTAGATAAATTTTTTGTTTCCGTCGGTCTTTTTGAGCTCTTCCAATCAAGGTTTCAATTTTACCTTGGTTATTTTTAAGATTTCCAACAATTAAAGCGAGATATTTTTTGATTACTTTTCTTTGCTGAAATTGTTTTTGCAGGTAATCTAAAGTTTTATTATTTTTTGCCACCAATAAAATTCCAGAAGTATCTTTATCCAATCGGTGAACTATTCCATATCTTGGAGATTTTCCAATATTTTTTAAAATAGTATAGGTTTCAATAAGATTGTCAATCAGAGTTTTTTCGGTTGTTTTTCTTTCTCGCTTTTGGTGAGGCTCCTGTCTCTGGCGAAGTTCGCCTTCGGCGACGTCCTGCCGGGTGGCAGGAAAACAAACCATCCCAGCCGGTTTGTCAACTACTAACAAATTTTCATTTTCATAAATAATCTTCAATTTTTGCATTTGAATTTTATGGTGGGCAATAATTGATAATACTCGAACCTATTTTGAAGGAAAATTTTAATTCTGCCTGCGGGCGGCTTCGCCGCCCGCAGGCAGGCTTCCAAAAAATTTTTATCGGGCACCATAAAATCGGTAT
>CAYUHA010000021.1:0-5904 GCA_964444395.1 uncultured Candidatus Saccharibacteria bacterium
AATATCGGGCTCAAAAAATTTGACATTTCCTATCTGGTGGGCGGTAGAGGGCACGAACCTCTAATCCTAATCCACGTCAAGCGAACGCTCTGCCAACTGAGCTAACCGCCCGTATGAAAAGGGGAGTTCTGGTTAACCAAAATATACGCTCATTAACGATATGGGCGCGGTTGGATTCGAACCAACAGCCTCGACCTTATAAGGATCTTGCTCTGCCATTGAGCTACGCGCCCTATTTTATTGATTTTATTTTGAATTTTTTAATTTTTTGCTTTTTCTCTTTCTTAATATTTTTTTTGATATCTTTTGTTTCAGATTTTATAAGTTTTTCAAATTCTTCTTTTTCAATAGTTTCTTTTTCAATTAGAGTTTTAGCGATTTTATTGAGCAATTTTTTTCGCTTTAATAAAATTTTTCTTGCTTTTTTTTCGGCATTTTTGATAAATTTTTCAACTTCCTTATCAATTTGGGTAGCCACTTCTTCAGAGTAATTTCTCTGTTCTGAAATTTCTTTTCCAAGAAAAACTAATTCTTGTTTTTCTCCGAAAGAAATAGGCCCCAAGGAAGACATTCCATATTCTTTGATTAATTTTCGAGCTAAATCCGAAGCCCGCTTTAAATCATTGGAAGCTCCTGTGGTAATTTCTCCAAATATCAATTTTTCTGCGCAATATCCTCCGAGCAATATGGCTAATTCTTCCAAAAATTCCGATTTGGTTTTAAGATATTTTTCCCTTTTTGGCAGTTTTATAGTATACCCAGCGGCTTTACCTCGAGGAATGATAGAAATTTTTCTAATTGGTTCAGCAAAAGGAAGGGAAACAGACACTAAAGCGTGGCCGGCTTCATGATAGGCAGAAATTTCTTTTTCTTTTTTGGATAAAATATGGCTTTTTCTTTCAGGTCCTAATAGGACTTTGTCTATGGATTCTAGCATTTCTTCCTGATAAATTTGGTGTTTGTTTTTTCTCGCGGCTAAAATTGCGGCTTCATTGACTAAATTAGCTAAATCCGCGCCGGAGAATCCAGGAGTTCTTTCTGCGATTTCTCTTAAGTTAACATTTAAAGCCAAAGGTTTTTTTCTGCAATGAATTTTTAATATTTCTTCTCGGCCGTTAATGTCTGGAAGGTCTAAAACGATTCTTCTATCAAATCTTCCGGGGCGCAAAAGAGCCGGGTCAAGGACATCAGGGCGATTGGTAGCCGCAAATACTAAAGTTGTTGCTTCTCTTTCAAATCCATCCATTTCTACTAAGATTTGATTTAAGGTTTGTTCTCTTTCATCGTGTCCTCCGCCAATGCCTGCTCCTCTTACTCTGCCGATAGCGTCAAGTTCGTCTATAAATATAATACTTGGTTGATGTTTTTTGGCAGTGGAGAAGAGATCTCGAACTCTGGCGCTACCGACTCCAACGAACATTTCAATAAATTCTGAGCCAGAAATAGAGAAAAAAGGAACTCCGGCTTCAAAAGCTACAGCTCTTGCTAATAAAGTTTTTCCAGTTCCAGGAGGTCCCATTAGCAATACTCCTTTTGGAATTCTTGCACCCATTTTTAAGTATTTTTTTGGGTTTTTCAGGAAGTCTACTATTTCTTTTAATTCTTCTTTTGCTTCTTTTAAATCAGCTACATCTTTAAAGGTGGTTTTTTCTTTAACTTGCCCTTCTGCTCCAAAAAGCCGAGCTCTGGCTTTAGAAAAATTGAACGCCTGCATTGCTCCGCTTTTTGCTTGTTTGAATATCATCCAAAAAAATAAAACGAAAATTAAAATTGGAAGCAGGGTAATAATAAGAGGACTAAGCCAAAGCATTACCCCTTTTTCTTCTGTTGATTCAATTTCTACTTTTTTTAAAATTTCTTTATTTACTCCATAATTCAATAAAGATTCAGAGAGAGGAGCTTCTGGTTCTTTTTTTGATTTAGCAGTAGTGTTATTTTGATATGTGATTGAAAGGTTATTACCGGATACAGTAATTTTTTTGACTTTTTCTTGATTAATATCTTTTACTAATTGAGTTAAGGATATTTGTTTTTCTTCTTTAAATGAAGGAGAAAATAAAGCAAAAATGGCTGAAATTGTTAAAAAAATAAGCAGGATAAATATTAAATTTTTAGCTAAATTTTTCATTTAATAATATTGAACAATTATATTTTTGCGTAGTTTTGCGCTTGCCCCTTACCATTCCCAGCCAAACAACTTTGGGTTTTCAGATATTGTCAAGCGAAGCGCCTAACGGCTTGCAATAATTGTATTTTTTGAAATTGTTGAAAGGAATGGTGACGGGGTGAATTCTGTGTAAGTTTGGCGATAAAATCGTTTTGGTCGCGAAACTGACGCAAAATTTTACACAGAGCTGACGCAAAATATTTAATGGTCTAATTTATCTACTAACTTTAATCCTATTTTATGTTCGGTAGGATCAATAGATAGAATTTTGAAATTATAACTTTTTCCAATTTTTAGGGTTTCTTCCATTTTAGCTTTTGTTCCGAATTCTGAGATATGAATTAATCCTTGAATTTTTCCGGCGCTGTTACTGCTTTCCGCAGGGTCTGTTTTGTCAAGAGGAAGTTGGACAAATGCTCCAAAGTTATTAAATTTAACTACTTTACCAGTCACCACATCGCCCTTTTTATACTTTTTTTCTATATCTTTCCAAGGATCTTTCTTTAGGGTTTTTAAGGATAGATAAACTCGACTATCATCTATTTTAATTATTTGTGCTTTTATTTTTTGTCCAACTTTAACTATTTCAGAAGGATTTTCAATAAGCTGCCAATCAAGTTCTGAGATGTGAATTAGTCCTTCTATTTCTTTTGGTTTGTCTGGTTCGTCTTTTTGTTCTTTTGGAAGAGTAGAAAGTTTCTCTTCTTTATTAGATGAAGTTTTTGGAGGAGTAGAGCTAAATTTTACGAAAGCTCCGAAATCAGTAATTCCAGTAACTTCTCCTTCGATTATATCATTTACTTTATAATTTTTTAAAACTTCTTTTATTTTTTCTACTCTATTTGCTTTTTCTGATAAGATTATTTTTTTCTCTTTAGGATTGAGATCGAATATTTTTACTTCTAATTCTTTGCCTATTAATTGTTGGAGTTTTCTTAAAATTTTTGATTTGTCCGCATTTTCTACTTGGGGGTAATGTTCAGGAGAAAGTTGAGAAACTGGTAGAAATGCTGGAATTCCAGAAATGTTGGTCAATAAACCTCCTTTGTTTGCTCCTAAGATTTTTACAGTTAAACTTTTTTGTTCTTCTCTTTTTTGAATTAAAGCTCTCCATATTGCTTCTTCGTCTGCTTGCTTTAAAGAAAGTTCAGTGTAACCATCTTCATTTTCCAGTTCAATAATTTTGGCTAAAATTTTGTCTCCAATATTTAGATTTTTTAGTTTATCCTTAACCTCATAGAATTCTTTTCCGTAAATTATGCCGGTTTTCCATGCATTAAGGTCGAGATAAACGCAAGAACGGCCAATTCCGATAACTTGACCTTCAATAATATCTCCCACTTTAGGAGGTTTTAAAAAATCGTTTTGTTTAAGAATATTTTTCATACTTTCAATAATACATTATTTTTTAATTTTTACAAGAGTTTGCACTGTAACGAGCAAGTTAATAACACTTTTAATTTTTTCCTCTTCTTAATCCTCTGTTTTCTTTATTTAAATTTTCCCTCTTCTTTATCTATTTCCTTCCCTTCTTTTTGAAGGGAGAGAATTAAAGAGGGGGAAGATATTAGGTAGGGGAGAGGGGAAAATATAAAAATAATATAAAAATATAGAAAATATATAAATGAAAAAGAAAAGGTCAAATACAAAGATTAAGGAAGAACTTGTTCTAATTGTTAACCACCTTGGTAAAACTTTACATTTACAATAATTTACAACCTTTACCAAATTTATTAGAATTTGAAATATATCTTACTTGTTGAGTTCGTTTTTAAAATACTTAAAAAGTATTGCCGATGTTTTCGTATAGTGCAGTAATTTGTGACAATTCTGTTTTTTTTGTATGTATTTATATATTTTTATTTAAAGTTTTTTATGTTAAAATAAGATGATATAATGTTTTAGGTCCTCATGAGATTAATAATATGGAATTGTCTAAATTTTATCAACCAAAAGAAGTTGAAGATAAAATTTATCTTTTCTGGCAGAGAAAAGGTTTTTTCAATCCAGATAAACTGCCTAAAAGATATTATAGGTTAAAAGCTAAACCCTTTGTTACAGTTATCCCTCCTCCAAATATTACTGGCGAGCTTCATATGGGTCATGCTTTAAATACTGTATGCCAGGATATTTTGGTTCGTCAAAAAAGAATGCAGGGGTATCAAGCTTTATGGGTTCCAGGGACTGACCATGCTGGCATTGCTACTCAGAATGCTGTAGAAAAAAAATTAAAAAAACAGGGTATAACTAGATTTGACTTAGGCAGAGAGAAATTTATTGAGCAGATATGGGAATGGAAAAAGAAATACGGAGATATCATTTTGAATCAGCTAAAGAGATTAGGGGCGAGTTGTGACTGGTCGAGAACTCGATTTACTATGGATAAAGGCTATTATATCTCAGTAGTAACTGCTTTTCAGTATTATTTTGAAAAGGGATGGATTTATAGAAAAAAAAGAGCTGTAAATTGGTGCCCGCGATGTCAAACCAGCTTATCAGATTTAGAGTTAGAGTATAAAGAAGAGAAGGGAAAATTATGGTATATTAAATATCCTATAGAAGGTCAAAAGTTTATTACTGTAGCTACTACTAGACCAGAAACGATGTTGGGGGATACTGCGGTAGCGGTAAATCCAAAAGATAAAAGATATAAACATTTGATAGGGAAAACAGCTATTTTGCCTTTAGTAAACCGGAAAATTCCGATTATTGCAGATAGATTAGTTGACCCAAAGTTTGGCACTGGAGCAGTGAAAATTACTCCGGCTCATGATTTAACTGATTACGAGATTGGTTTATCACATAACTTAGAGATTATTCAAGTGATTGATAAGCAAGGAAGGATTACTGATAACGTGCCTTCTGCTTATCAAAATCTTTTGGTTCTTGCCGCTCGAGAAAAAATTGTTAAAGATTTGCGAGAAGGAGGCTTTTTGGAAAAAACCGAAGATTATATTCATCAAGTTCCTCGCTGTTATAGATGTCAAACTGTAATTGAGATAATTCCTTCTTGGCAATGGTTTTTAAAAATGAAAGATTTAGCTGAGTTGGCGGAGAAGCAGGTTAAAACCGAAAAGATAAAGTTTTATCCGAAGCGATGGGAGAAAATATATTTTGATTGGTTGAAGAATATTAAGGATTGGTGTATTTCAAGACAAATTTGGTGGGGGCATCGCTTGCCAATTTGGCATTGCCAAATTGGCAAGCTAAAGTCAAATGTCAAATCTCAAAAATCAAAAGTTATTAATAAAGAAAATTATTTTGTTTCCATTAAAAAACCCAAAAAGTGTCCTATTTGCGGGAAATGTAAACCGAAACAAGCGGAAGATGTGTTGGATACTTGGTTTTCTTCTGCTTTGTGGCCATTTGCAGTATTTAATTGGCCAAGGGCTTGCGTTAAAAAAGCTCAAAACCCAAAACTCAAAACTCAAAATTGTTGTAATCCTAAAAAAAGAAGTGACTTAGAAAGATTCTATCCTACAGATGTTCTTGTTACTGATAGGGGGATAATAAATCTTTGGGTAGCGAGAATGGTGTTTTCAGGAATGGAGTTTATGAGAAAAATTCCTTTTAAAAAGGTTTATATCCATAGCACTGTTTTGACCAAACAAGGAAAAAGGATGTCAAAATCTTTAGGAACGGGAATTAATCCTATAGAACTTATTGAGAAATACGGAAGCGATGCTACTCGGTTTGGTATAGCTTGGCAAATAAGAAAAGGACAGGATATAAGATTT
>CAYUHA010000021.1:5914-10065 GCA_964444395.1 uncultured Candidatus Saccharibacteria bacterium
AGATTTACAGAAGATAATATAGTGATGGGCAAAAAATTCTGCAATAAGCTTTGGAATGCTACAAGGTTTGTTTTAGGGCAACTCTCGAATTTAAAACTTAAACCTAAAACTTCAAGATTCAATTTAAAGTCTAGAAATTTAACTCAGGCCGATAAAAGAATACTAAAGGCGTTAAATAAGACCATAGAGTCAGTAAATAAAAATTTAGATGAATTTCAGTTTGGTAAAGCGGCTCAAGAGCTTTATAAGTTTTTCTGGCACGATTTTTGTGATAAATATATAGAACAATCAAAATCCAAAATCCAAAATCCAAAATCCAAGTTAGAAAAAGAACAGACTCAGCAGGTTTTATTTTATGTGCTTCTGACCTCTCTTAAATTGTTGCATCCTTTTATTCCATTTATTACTGAAGAAATTTATCAGAAATTGCCGTTAAAAGATAAGAAGAAATGCTTAATGGTGGAAGAGTGGCCAGTTCGTAAGTAGCAATTTAATGTTAAATATTAGATGTTAAAACTCAAATCTAAATCTTAAATGTCAAATTTTATTTTTTAGATTTAATATTTGATATATAGTTTTGACATTTGACATTTGAAATTTGAGATAAATTTACTAAAGATGCCTTTTTATATTTATATTTTTTTCGGTCTTGCTCCTAGTATTATTTGGCTTTTATTTTATCTTAGAAAGGATGCGCATCCAGAACCAAATTCAATGGTTGTGAAAATTTTCTTTTATGGAATGCTAATGGGCGTCCCAGCGATTTTAGTAGAACAGGGATTGTTTAAGGTGTTCCAAAATTCAATAGAGAATACCTTTCTTTTATTAATTTTTTCTGTGTTTTTTGGAATAGCTTTAGTAGAGGAAGGATTGAAATATTTGGTAGTCAGGGAAAAAGTTTTGACTAATTCTAATTTCGACGAACCGTTAGATGTTATGCTTTATTTAATTATTGCTGGATTGGGATTTGCTGGACTGGAAAATATTTTACTTTTATTTAATAATGTTTTTTCTATTGCGGATGTTTTTGCGGTTAGCATTTTTCGATTTATAGGAGCTACGTTTTTACATGCTCTTTGTTCAGGAATTTTAGGATATTTTTTGGCCCTTTCTTTACTTGAGACAAAAAACAGATTTAGGTTCTTAACGACAGGATTTGCTATAGCGGTTTTATTGCATGGAATTTATAATTTTTCTATAATAACAATCAATGGGGATTTAAAGTTGATTTTGCCTTTAGTTATTTTGGCTATCTTAGCTGTAGCAGTATCTAATGGTTTTAAAAAGCTAAAAGAGCTAAAAAGTATTTGTAAAATATAATTAGCAAAAATTATAAAAAATATGGTTTTTTGGAAAAAAAGGAAAAATTCTTTGGAAGAAAATTTTAAAAGCAAAAACCAAAAGAAAAATAAAAAAAAATGGTTTGAGGTAGAAGGTGAATTAACTGTTGATGTTTATCAAACCGATTCAGAAATCGTGATTCAATCCACAGTAGCTGGAGTAAAGCCAGAGGATTTAGATATAACTATTAAAAATGACATTGTTACTATGAGAGGAAATAGAGAGAATCCTGTAAGAGATAAAAAAAGAAATTATTTTTACCAAGAGTGCTATTTTGGCCCTTTTTCAAGAGAAATTATTCTGCCTGAAGAAGTAGACGGTTCTCGCGCCAGAGCTACGATGGAGCAGGGGATTTTGACTATTAGAATTCCAAAAATTGAGAAAGAAAAAAAGAGAAAAATAGTAGTAAAAAATAAACCTAAATAAGCTGGTTTTCTAAATGAGTTAATTTTAATAAAATTCAAAATCTATTTTCTCGGCACACGGCCGTGTGCCGAGAAAATAGATTTTTAAAATAGATAATAAAGCAATAAATAAACAAAAAAATAAAGACAACGGGGTTAGATCCCGTTGTTTTTATTCCGCTATTTCCGTTATTTTTATTTTTTATTTGTTTATTTTGTGCCGCGGGAGAGAGTCGAACTCTCACGGGTTTCCCCACTAGGTCCTAAACCTAGCGCGTCTTCCGGTTCCGCCACCGCGGCGTTTATTGCGGCGTTTATTTTCTATCAACATCAGCGAGGAAAAGCGGAGGAATTTATGATTTCGAGCAGGGGAAAAGTGTAATTATTTTTAATTTTTTTACATTTCAACCGAACGAAACAATTATTTTGAAATCATTTTATCTTTTAATCAACCGATATGTTAATATAGTCTTCTTGCTCTATTCTGCCATAAAGAATTTGAAATTTCAAATTTATGCGCAGAATACTAATATTTTGGAAAATCCAATAAATAAAAACAAGAGTGTAGATACTCTTTTGATTTTCCCCTCCCCCTCTTTCTATTTCCTTCTCCTTCTCTGGAGGGAGAGAGAGATTATTTTTTTTCTTTTTTAAGGAGAGAAAGAATTGAGAAATGAGGAGAGATAAAGAGGGAGGGAAAAAGGAGACATAAAGAAAAAAGAAATATAGAAGAAAAAATAAAGAAGAAAAATAAAGAAAAACACTTATGGTGCAAGTATATCTGTTAGAATTAAAAACTTTCCAGAAGGTTTTTTTATGCGATTTAATAAAATAAAGACAAAGAGACATTATCTCTTTGTCTTGTAAATTAAAGAAATTTGAAGAGAATTTTTAGGTCCTCTCTTTTTAAATAAATATGTTTTCTATAAAAGCAACAATTCCTTTGGCTAAAAACGCTGTTATTATTCCAATTACTCCATACATTAATTTATCTCGAGCCTGTTTTATTGTATCTGGGTCTCCACCGGCAGTTACAAACTGGAAGCCAGCAATAATAAACATAATCACTGCGACTAAGAGTAATATGGTAAATAACCAATTAGTGATGGTATCTATTGCATCCAATACATCTATTTCAGGTGCTTCCTCTTGAGCTGAAACTATCTGGGTGCTTAAAAGTGAAATACCGAAAATAATCAATAAAGGTAAGAATTTTTTTGTTATGGATAAAAGTTTTTTCATTTTTTTAATTCTTTTTTGATTTTAATTCGACCTTTATTCTGTTGAGTCTCTGCGCGGAATGAGTGCTGGCTTAAGGAGCGAGTAATTTAACAGGGTGAATTTACATTGAAAATATTAAAATTCCTTTACGTTCAATATATTGTTTATTAAAGCAATTATTCCTTTGGCGCATAAAATAATTACCAATCCAATTACTGTCCAAAGAATTATATTTTTAGCGGTTTTTATCTGTTCAGGATTTCCTCCTCCAGTGACAAACATAAATCCGGCAATAAGAATCATTATTGGAGCAATTGCAAAACCGATAATAAAAATAAAATTAATAATGTTGTCTACTAATTCCTCAAAACTTTCTGCCTCCAAAGGATTTTCAATTTTCACTATATCTGCTAACCCTGTTTTTGGTATTGATAAGCTAATCAGAATTAACGCGGATATTCCAGTAAGAATCAAAAATTTATTTTTCTTTTTCTGAATATGATTTATTATAAAAAATTTCATTTTAGAATTTGAATTGTTCAAGTATTTTAATTATACACTTCTATTTAATAAATATCAAGCAGTAATGATATGCGCCTGCTGAGAATTCTTTTTTGAACTTGAAGTCAAGTTCATTAGCTAAATTTTGAATTTCCTGTTGTGAAATTTTATTTTCTGGACCAACAGAGATTCCGGTTTTCCAGTCCACAATTAACATTATTCCTTGATTTTTTAAGATTCTTTTTGCTTCAGCTAAAATTCTTTTTTTATCTTCAGCTTGAAACAAGAGATTAGTGATTAAAACTAAATCCACATAAGAGTCGGGGAGAGTTGAGCCGTTTAGCTTTTCTATATTAGAGTAAATTGGTTCAATGTTTAAAATTTTCTCTGTTTCCATTTTGCTTTTTAAAGCAGAGAGCGGTTCTTCTAATATGTCTATAGCGTAGACTCTTCCTTCTTTTAATCTTTTTGCTAAAGGTATAGCCCATCCGCCAGCTCCGCATCCAAAATCAGCCGCAGTCATATTTTCCTGCAGTTCAAGTTCATTAAAAACTTTTTCAGGATTTAAAAATGAAGCCATATTCGCTTGCGCTCAAGTTAAAAGTTCAAGATTTAAATTAAAAGTTACAGTTCAAAATTTAAAGTTTTTTTAACTTTGAACTTTGAACTTTTTTAAATACATAT
>CAYUHA010000022.1:0-9769 GCA_964444395.1 uncultured Candidatus Saccharibacteria bacterium
TGGCAGACCACTGCATAGTTTTTGCTAATTTTGCTCTTTCTCTGGCTCCTTTCAAGTGCACAGTAACAACAGAAGCAATCAAGGCAATTACTGCTAAAACCACTAAAAGTTCTATAAGAGTAAATCCAATACCTTTTTCTTTTTGAGAAAAGCGCGGGAGAAAGAATTTAGTTTTAAAAGCAAACATGCTAAGTTTTAGAAATTTTACGAAATCCGACTCTATAAAATCCCTTTGAAGCTATTGAACTATTCCCATTTCTGGAGAAACAGTTTTGTCATCCGGTAAAGTTGAATCAATTGCAGAAGCCTCTTGTTTTAAGGTCGCTTGAGTAAACACATCTTCTCCGGTAATTTTAACTTTATCAATTAAAACCGCAGGCTTGTCTTTTTGGTTATGACCTGGGGTTAAAGCAATCTGAAATGCACAAGTTTTTATCGAAGACAAAATCCCTGTTCCGGCAGGAAGCTCTCCTACTTTCCAGACAATCTCTCTCGAGCTTGAATCAAAACTAAATTTTTCTGCTTCTTGCTCTGGGAAAATTTTGCCGGTTAACTTAACCTCTTTAGGTAAAAATGCTTTTACCTTTACGTCTTTCGCATCATTATAATAATTTTTAATCTGCCAAATAATAGTATAAGTAGTGGTTTTACCAACTTTTGGAGGAAGAGGACCGGAATTTCCAAAAACTTCATCTTCATAATAAGCTTTTTGCTTAATTTCTAATTTTGAATTCACTTTATTTTCAAATTCTTCTCTTACCTGACTAAGATAAATTTTATCTCTAATTACCGGATTCTTATCTGCTAAACTGTCTATTTCCCAATCTTCTTTAAGCTCAATCCAAAATTCTACCTTACCTTCTTCTTGAATATCTAAAAATTGAAGCTTTGAAACCCGTCTTTGGTCAAAAATTATTGAATTATCTCCTAACTCAAAACTTCCTTGGGTTGATTTTATAGTATGAAAATCAAAAATATTTCCTTCTAAGGTTACTACTAAAAACATATTAGTAATAGGGCTCTCTCCAATATTTCTAAAGAAAATTTCGTAATGAAGCAAATCGCCTGGATTGGCAATATATTGGGGATTCCCATTGATTCGCTGGGTAATATATAAAGAAGGTTTAATAATTCTTATTCCTTTAGATATTTTCTTAAGCAAAATAAATTCTCCTTCCTGCCATATACCAATTCTTGCCCCAAAAATTTTTTGCTCTCCTATTTCTCCTCTAACTTTCCCTAACACTTCAATCCTCCCCCCCTCAGCTTTATCCAAATAAGGAATTTCCCATTCAGTTTGCTCTAATGCTTTAGGACTAGATTCTATAAATTCAAAATCCGAAGGATATTCTATAATTGCTCTCATATCAGAAAGAGGATAATTTATATTAGAAAAATAGTTTAATCTAAAGCGAAACTCTTTTCCTGATTCAATTTTTGAAGGGAGGTCAAATTCAAAAGTTAAAGGAACAGCCTTAATTATAGTAGTAAAAGTAGTATGAGACTCATAGCGAGCGCTCAAATTTTTAGGACTATAACTCAACCAAGCTTTAGCTATCTTCGCCTCGCCTTCTTTTCCTAACAGCCTTGCCTTAAAAGAAAAACTCCTTTCCTCTCCCGGATAAATATCTTCAAGCGATATTATCTCTCTTAAGCTCTCTTTTTGTTCTACTATTGAATGTTCTGGGTATTCAAAAATAAGCTCGGGTTTTTCTAACCTTATCCTCCCATTATTTTTATATTTAACTATATATTCAACCTCTTCTAAAACCTGAGCAGATTCCTCCCCTAAAATTTCCAGTTTTAAAGTTTCTTTAGAATAAAGATTCCTCTGATAATACCAATATCCGGCTACCCCCAAGCTAATAAATAAAATTACAAAAATAGTAATTAAAAACTTTTTCATAATTATAATTATAAATCGCTAAACAAATTAAAGCGAATTTATTATGTGTAAAATTTCACCAGATTGTTGACAGTTAGTTAGTAGAACCCCCCTTCTTCTTCCTTCCTCTTCTATTTTCTTTCCCTCTCTCTCCTTAGTCCTCCCTCTCCCGAAGGGAGGGGGAGGATGTAGGCGGGAGAGGAAACAGGAAGGAGTAAAAATTCCTTTTACTGTAAACAATGTCGTGAAACTTTACAATTACGAATATACGAAAAAACAGAAAATAACTCTATAATCCTCAACTTCTAATAAAAATCAAAAAAATAAATCATTCTTAAACTTTTAAATTTTGAATTATAATTTTGAACTTTTAATTTTTAACTTTGAACTCTTTTAATCCCTATCCACAACTTCTGTTGCTCAACCTCAACTTCTCGCTCTATATCAAAAACCTGATTTAGCGGTTTCTCGCCTAAAAGATTTTCAGCTTTAATTTCCTTTAGGATAAAAATTTTATTTTCTCTCAATATCTGATTTAAAAATGACGAACCAAAACATTGAATTAAAATCTTATCCCTTGGTTTATATCCAACACTTTTTCTCATTTCCTGTATTTGGCGAATAATTTCTCGAACTATTCCTTCCTCCTTTAACTTTGGACTAATTTTAGTATCTAAAGCAATCTGTATTTCGTTTTCTCTCTCAATAATCCAATTTTTCTCTTGAGGCAATTTCTTTACTATTTCCACTTCTTTTACATTTAACTCCTCCCTTATCAAATCTAATAATCCTTTACTCTCTTTAATATTTTTGAGATTTGAGATTTGAGTTTTGAGTTTGAGCGAAGCGATTGGTTGTCTCACCTTTATTCCCGCTATACTTCTCGCCTTTAATCCAAGACTAACAATTTTACGAATTAAAACCATTTGCTCCTCCAGTTTTTTATCAATCAATTTTTTATCCACTAACGGCCAATTCTCTAAATGCACGGATTGATTTCTTGTAATTTGTGACTTACCTGCCCGCATTCGTCTAGGCGAAACCTTGGAAAACGAATAACTTATAATATTTTTATAAATTTGCTCTGACACAAATGGAACAAAGGGTGCCAATAATTTACTCAAGGTCAGTAATATGTAATTTAAAGTAATTGACGCCTCCCGGAATTCTTTTTCAGTTTCTGGTCTTTGAAATCTTTTTCTAGACCTTCTAATGTACCATAACGATAAATCATTTATAACAAAATTTTCAATAGAGCGAGCAGAACCAGTAATATCATATTTGTCTAACCTTGCAGAAACTTCTAAAACCAGGTTGTTTAACCTTGAAGCTATCCATTTATCCAATAAATTCGCTGATTTACGTTGATATCTACGCTGATTTGCGCTGATATTGCTTTGCGCTGTTCTGGATTGATGTTCGCGTTGTTCTGCGTATGTATTGTAAAACAGATAGATATTCCATAAAGTAAGAATAAACTTTTTTAAACTCTGCTCTATTTCTCTTTCAGAAAAAAGCTTGGAATCTTCCGGTTGATTAACTACATAAAAATACCAACGAATAGCATCCACAGAATATTTTTCAATAAGTTTATTTGGATCAACTACATTTCCTTTTGATTTAGACATCTTTTCTCCTTTTTCGTCTAAAACATGACCATAAGAAACTACATTTTTATAAGGGGATCCAAAACCGAGTAAAGTAGAAATAGCTAAAAGAGTATAAAACCATCCTCGAGTTTGATCTATTCCTTCGCAAATAAAATCCGCGGGGAAAAGAAATCCTTTTTTAATATAACTTTGAATTTTAAACTCTGAATCGGTTCGCCAAGACGAACAGCAGGGAGCATACTCTAGATTTTGGAGTTGAGGCCAAGCAAACGGCCAATGAACCTGACCGAACGGCATTGCTCCTGAATCAAACCAACAGTCAACTACCTCGCTTACTCGCTCCATAAGCTTCCCGCAATTAGGGCAAATAAATTTTACTTTATCTATATATGGTCTATGAAAATCAAATTCCCCTTTTTGATTTAACGGCAGTATTTTAAAATCAATTTTTCTAAGCTCGCCCGCTCTGATAAGATTCTTATTTTTTCTATCTCTGACAAGTTCTCGTTTAGTTTTTCCTTTCATTCTGCCTTCCAAAAGCCAAAGCGGATCAGCGTGACTAATAATTAAAATTTTCTTATCTTTGTATTTTTTATTAATTTCTTTTAAAAAATCAGTCATTCTTTTTTGACAATGAGCCCAACTTTCACCTTGAGGAATAGTTTTTTCAAAACGCTCTTCTGAAATTGGAAAATTATCATAAAGCTTTTCTTTTAGTTTGCCATGATAAATCCCCACATTCATATCTCTAAGTCTTGAGTCAAAGTTTACTTTTAAATTTAACTCTTTAGCTATAATTTCTGCGGTCTGTTTTGTTCTAAAAAAATCTGAAGAAAAAATTAAATCAATCTTCTGCTTTTTTAATTTTTGCGCAAGTTTTTGAATTTGCTTAACCCCGGCTTTTGTCAATCTAATTCGATCCTTCTCTGGAAAAGGATAAATTCTATCCTTCTTTTTAGTTTGATAAATTGTTTGTCCATGCCTTAAAATGAAATATTTATTGGTGCTGAATTTTTGATTTAATAAATCTTTTTTAGAACCAATCACCTCTTGATGCCCACAATTTTCACATTTCCAAATTGGCAGAGGAGTCCCCCAATATCTTTCTCTAGATAAATTCCAATCTTTCACCTCTTTAAGCCACCCTCCGAATCTACCTTGTTTTAAATGAGCAGGAATCCAGTTGATTTTTTGATTATTGCTAATCAACTTCTTTTTAACTTTCTGCATATTAATAAACCAGCTCTGCTTAGCGTAATACAAAAGCGGAAAATTACATCTCCAACAAAAAGGATAATCATGTTGATATAGCTCTCGTTTATAAAGCACTCCTCTTTGCTCTAAGTCAGCAATAATCAAAGGGTCAGCGTCTTTAACAAATTTTCCAGCCCAAGGCTTTATTTCTTTCTTAAATCTACCAGAACTGTCAATAGTCATTAAAACTGACAAATTATTTTCTTTGCCTACTTCCATATCTTCCTCCCCGAACGCTGGAGCAATATGCACCAAACCGGTTCCCTCTTCAGCCGAGACAAAATCTCCGGAAATAATTCTATAAGCAGGTTTCTCAGGTTCTATAAAGCTAAACAAAGGATGATATTCTAATCCTAATAAATCTTTACCTTTTACTTCTTCTATAATTTTATATTCTTCCTTTAAAATCTCTAATCTTTTTTTAGCTAAAATATAGATTTCATTGCCTACTTTTGCTTTTATATAATTTAATTTTGGATTAACCGCAACTGCTACATTCCCCGGAAGCGTCCATGGCGTAGTAGTCCAAACCAATAAATAGGTTTCAGATTTAGGGTTATAGGTTTTAGTGGATTTTGAGTTTTGGGTTGTGGTTTTGAGTTTTGCGTTTTGCCTGTCCGCCGAAGCCTTGGCGAAGGCGGGAGTTTTAAGTTTAAATTTAATATAAACAGCTGGCTCTTTTATATTTCTATATCCCTGAGCCACTTCATGCGAAGACAAAGAAGTGCCGCATCTTGGACAATAAGGGACTATTTTATAATCCTGATACAAAAATCCTTTTTTATAAATCTGCTTTAATATCCACCACAAAGTTTCAATATAATCATTAGAGCAAGTAATATAGGCATTCTTAAAATCCAGCCAAAAAGCAATTCGCTCGGTAAAATCTTCCCATTCTTTTTTGTAAGTGAAAACATTTTGCTTGCATTCTTTAATAAACTTTTCTATCCCAATCTTTTCGATGTCTTTTTTTGTCCCAATTCCTAATCTTTTCTCCGCCTCCATTTCAGTAGGTAAACCATGAGTATCCCATCCTGCTTTTCTACTTACCAAAAATCCCTGCATAGTTTTATAACGAAGAACTACATCTTTTAACGCTCTTCCTAAAAAATGATGGATTCCAGGCAACCCATTAGCAAATGGGGGACCTTCATAAAAAATAAATCGGCGGTTTTTAGACCGTTGAGAAATGCTTTTTTCAAAAATTTTATTTTTTTTCCAAAATTTTAAAATTTTCTTCTCTAATTTAGAAAAATTTATCTCCATATAACTAATATAGTATCATTTTATTTTTATTTCTTCAATTTTTTATCCGGTTAGAAATTTATATTATAAAGACTACTATACTATAAAAATTAGTTAATACAAAAATAAATAATGATTTCTCAAAACTTCTAATAAGAGGGTTTACATTTTCTCCGGAGCGCTAATACCCATCAATTCTAAACTGTTTTTTAATACAACTTCAACTGCTAAAATTAATCCTAAACGGGCATTTCTTAACTTTTTATCCTCTGTTAAAACCTTACAATCTCTGTAAAATTGATGAAAAGAAGTAGCTAAATTAATAGCATATTGAGGAATTCTTTGAATGCGGTAATCTTTTGCTGTGTCTTCTAGAATCTCTGGAAATTTTATAAGCTGTTTTATAAGTTGTAATTCGCTCGGGTGATTTAATAATTGAAATTTTGGATTTTGGATTTTGGATTTTGGATTTATTTGGGATTTGTAATTTTGGATTTTGGACTTTTTCAGAATACTATGTATTCTGGCGTAGGCATACTGAACATAATAAACCGGACTTTTTTCTGACTTTTCTTTGGCTAATTCAATATCAAATTCCATCTGGGTGTCTAACGACTTCATCAAGTAAAAAAAGCGAGCAGCATCAAGCCCCACCTCATCCACCAACCATTTTAAGGTTATTGTTTCCCCTTTTCTTTTTGAAATTTTTGCTCCTTTTAATCTTACAATTTGCGAGATTAGAATATCTAATTTGCCTTTAAATTTTAATATTTTGCCTACCGCTTTTATCTTTAAGGCATGCCCCTGATGATCTGCGCCCCAGATATTAATAACTTTGTCAAACTCTCTGTCAAATTTATATTTATGATACGCGATATCTGAAAGTAAATAAGTAGGATGCCCATCTTTGCGTATAATAACCCAGTCTTTTTTGTCTCCAAATTTTGATGTTTTTAACCACTCTGCTCCTTCTTTTTTATAAATTAAATTTTTCTTCTTTAACCAATTATAAATTTTATCTACTTCTCCTTTTTTATAAAAATCTTGCTCTGAAATCCAATTGTCAAATTTAATTTTTAATTCCTTCTCAACAAAATTTTTAATATCTTTCTGTACCTCCTGTGCCAATAAATATCCTGCCTCACTTTCATTAGATAATTTTTCCAATTGAGATTTGAGATTTAAAATTCGAGATTTAAGATAAACATTTAAATAAGTTTTACCTTTACCTATAGCAGTTTTTCCTAATTCTTGAATTTGAGCGCTATTTTTAGCGTTATTAATATAATATTCTCGAATTACTTTATATCCTGCATTTTCTAAAACATTAGCTAAACAATCTCCAAAAAATGCTATCCTGCCATGACCAATATGCAAAGGTCCTGTAGGATTGGCAGAAATAAACTCAATATTCACCTTGTTAAATGCCGCTTTGCGGCATCCAGTTTTGGCGGAACGTTTAGTAAAGCAAACTTTCCCAAAATTTTTTCCTTGTTTTAAAATCTCTTTAACCTGTTTTTGAAGATAACTTTCTGAAAGAAAAAAATTAATAAAACCCGGCTTAATTATCTCAACTTTCTTAAATAACTTTGAACTTTTCACCCTGTTAAATTGCTCGTTCTTTGAGCGAGCACCCCGCTTTAACGGGGATTTAACAGGGTGAACTTTGAACTTTGAACTTATTATTTCTGCTATCTCTACAGGATTAACTTTAACTATTTTAGCAATCTGCATTGCAATATTCGTAGCATAATCGCCATAAATCTCTATTTCAGGGACTTCAACTAAAATTTCTGGAATTCTAAACTTCGGCAATCTTTTCTCTTGCTGGGCCTTAATTATTGATTTTTGAATTAAATCTGCTATTTGTTGCCGAATCATTATTTTCAGTTTAATCTATTTTTTGTTAAAATGTAAATAGCTAAATAGCATATACAAATTAGCCAGCTGAAAATGAAAATCCTTGCAGAGAATAAAAAAGCATATTTTGACTATAAAATTTTAGAAACTTTTGAAGCGGGACTAGTTCTAATTGGCCAGGAGGTAAAATCAATAAAATCCGGCAGAGTAAATTTAAAAGGCTCTTACGTGGTTTTGAAGAATAATGAATTTTTTTTAATCGGTTGCAACATTCCTCCTTATCAAGCCAAGAATGCCCCTCCGGATTATAATCCTGAACAGTCACGAAAACTTCTCTTAAAAAAATCAGAGATTAAATATTTAATAGGCAAATCAAAACAAAAAGGCTTGACTTTAGTGCCTTTAAAAATGTATACTAAGAATGAAAAAATAAAGCTTGTGTTCGGAATAGCTAAAGGAAAAAAGAAATTTGATAAAAGAGAAATTATCAAAAAACGGGAAGCGGAAAGAGAAATAAAAAAACATCTAAAACTCTGAATCCTAATATCTAAATTCTAAACAAATTAAAAATTCAAATGTTCTAAATTCAAAATCGTTTTGAATTTTGGATTTTGGTTATTTGGATTTGTTTAGGATTTAGGATTTTGAATTTAGAGCTTGATAATTTTCATGGGGATGAAAGTTTCGATGGAATATTTTTTCAAAATAAGCAAGCCGAGCACGCTAAAATCTCGCTAAACTTTTAGCAAAAAATAAACGCCAACTTATTTAGCGGGAAACAACCCGCATTTGCTTACGCGTAAAAGTAAGCCGTCTAATTTATTAACTCTTGCTATATAAATTAGGCGTCAAATTGCAAGATAGATAGTTTCTTTTGATTTAGGAGAAACTATCGAAACTTGACTAAATCAGAACTTTAAACATTTTGCCTGATTTTATAGTTTATAGTTCTAAAAATTAAATCAGGATAAGCTTGTAGAATTATTTTGAAAAAAATTCCAGACGAGGGTTCGCCCCCTCCATCTCCACTTTATTTATTTCAAAATTTCAAAGCCTTAAAAACCATTAAAAGAATACTTGTCAACAATCAAATAAAAGCAGAACAGGTAAGAGTTATAGATGAAACTGGAAAACAGTTAGGAGTAATAGATTTTAAAAAAGCTCTTAGGTTTGCTCAAGAGCGTAATTTAGATCTAGTTCAGGTTACTGAAAAAGTGATTCCTCCTGTTTGTAAGATATTAGATTATAAAAAATATCTCTATCAACAAGAAAAAAAAGAAAGAACAGCAAAAAAACAAACAAAAGGCAAACTTAAAGGAGTAAGACTGCACTTCAACACCTCTCTGCATGATTTAGAAACTAAAGCTCACCAAGCAGAAAAATTTCTTAAAAAAGGAAACATAATAAAAATAGAGATGATTCTGCGAGGTAGAGAAAAATCTCTTCAAGATTTTGCAAAACAAAAAATCAATAAGTTTTTAGAAATCTTGCGCTTATCTACACCAATAAAAATAGAGCGGGAGTTAAAAAAAGAAGCAAGAGGGCTAACTATAATAATAAGCAAAGAGTAGAGGCAAATCGGTCGCATAGCTACGCAGAATAACGAGAATAATATTTCTGCGTAAACCTGCGCTATCATCTGCGTTTATCTGCTTCTATATAAATAAAACATAATAAATAAAACATATAAAACTATGAAAACTCGCAAATCACTCGCTAAACGCTTTAAAATCACTAAAACTGGTAAAGTTCTCCGCAGAGCTACTGGTCAAAACCATTATCGGGCAAAAAAAACTGGGAAGAAAATTCGCAAAAAACGAAAAAAAATTGAAATGCCCAAAGCTCAAGCAAAACAGATAAAAAAATTAATGAAGTGACAAATCACTAAATGAATGAACGCAAATAATATATAAAT
>CAYUHA010000023.1:0-9337 GCA_964444395.1 uncultured Candidatus Saccharibacteria bacterium
CTTAAGTCCAGGCACAAATACTAAAACCATTAAGCTAAGATTTATTAAAAATAAAATTGGAGCCCATTTTTTTAATACTGATAAAGGGATATTAAAGGCAAAAATAGCCAATATTGTCCCGGGAATTAATCCTGCAATAATTTGATGATTTAAAAAATGAAATGTGTTGCCAAATTTTTGCCAAGATAAAGATGCTGAAGTATTAGCTAAAATTAAAATTCCTAATATTATTAAAATAATTGAAGTAATTAATAAAGGATAATCTAAATGAATATTTCTCATAATAATTAATAGTCATAAATATTGAAATTATTCTAGATTTTATAAATATTATTAAATATAGATTATAGATTGTTTATCGCTTGATTAAACTGTCTACCTCGGTCAAATTCGTTTTTGAATAAATTAAAGCTTGCTGAGCCCGGAGAAAAAAGAACAATATCCCCTATTTTTGCTGTTTTTGAGGCTTTTTTTACTGCGTCTTTCATTGAACTGCATAAATAAATTGGAAAATTTGGCTTAATTTTTTTTAATTCTGACTTAATTTTATCTGAAGCGCTACCGGGAAGTAAAAAGAGATAATTTATTTCTTTAATAATAATTTTAGCTAATTTTTTATAAGTTAAATTTTTATCTTCTCCTCCGGCAATAAGATTTATGTTTGCTCCCTTAAATCTTTTTTTTAAGCTTTTAATCGCCTCAATTACAGCTTCTGGAATAGTGGCACAGGTATCATTAAAGTATTTTATTTTATTAATTTCTTTAATAAATTCCTGACGACCGGAAAGTTCTTTAAAATTTTTTAAAACTTTTTTAATATTTCTTGAAGGAATTTTATATAATTTTGCGATTGAGGTAGCAGCCAAAATATTAGAAATATTATGCGTTCCAGATAAGCTTATATCGTTTAAATCGCAAATTGGTGACTTTTCGTTTCCGAAGAAAATTTTATTCTGATTTAAAAAGCAGGCTTTTTTACACTTCCTTGAAAGATATTTATTCTGGATATTCATTTGAGAGAAATAATAAACTTTAGATTTAGCATATTGAGCGAGCTTTTTGAGGTAAAGGTTGTCATAATTTAAAACTAAAATATCATTTGGTTTTTGGAATCGGAAAATCACTTTTTTGGCCTCAATATAATCTTTTAAGTTTTTATATCGGTTTAAATGGTCTGGGTAGATATTAGTAATTAAAGCGATTTTTGGGCTTTTCTTGTGCTCTTTTAATCCTTCTAATTGAAAACTGGAAAGTTCTAAAACTACTTTAGTTTTTTTGGTAATATTTTTTAGGTTTTTTAATGGAGAAATTCCAATATTTCCAGCTAAAATAGTTGGATATTTAGTTTTTAAAAGATGAGATAAAAGAGTAGCAGTGGAAGATTTTCCTTTAGTGCCAGTGATACCAATAATATCAGCATTGCATAGTTCGAAGAAAATTCCGATATCAGTTTCGATAGGGATACTGTTTTGTCTAGCGATTTTAAGGTAATAAGAATTATTAGGAACTCCTGGATTTTTAATTATTAAATCTGTGTTAATAAAATCTTTTTTTCGGTGTTTTCCCAGTACTAATTTAATCGGTAAATTTTCTATTTTTTTTAAAGATTCTTTTAATTCTTTTTTAGATTTAAGGTCAGTTATTAAAACTTTTGCTTTATTTTCATTTAAAAATTTTACTATCCCCTCTCCCCCTTCAACAATACCTAATCCCATTATAGTTACTTTTTTACCTTGCATATTTTGTTGGAAGCAAAACTTGCAGGGTTTATTTTTAAAATATTTTTGCTTCATCTACTCTGATAATTTGCGGTTTTCCCCGCATCGTATGGTGCGGAACACTAAGCAGTTTATGATTTTATTATAGCAAAATTTTGAATTAAGGTCTATAAATTGTATTAAATCATCTATTAAAAAACCTCGAACAGGTATTAGTTAAGTCATTTAAAACAATACCAAAAAAGTATTGCTTTAAGAACATTTTTAAAAGAGTTGTTTGGAATCCAAATCATCCTTCAAATATTGCGATCGCAATATTTGAAGGATGATTAAAAAAGAATAAAAGGGAAAATAAAAGAAGAAACAAGAAAAACAAGAAAAACAAGAAAAAGATAAAAGAGGAAAAAGAAGAAAAACAAGAGAAAAAAGAAAAAAGAAGATGAAGTTAAAGAAAAAATAAAACAGCTGTACATATTTTAGGTGCGGTCGTGGGTTAAATATATACAGCTTTAAATTTTTAAAATATCTTTAAAATATAAAATAATTTTTAAAATATTAGTAAATATTAGTTTTGAAATAAATATTTGTTTTAAAATATTTAAATTTTGAAAATCTTGAATTTTATATTCTATAATAACCTTTATTTATTCTAATAGTTTTTATCCTAATAACCGAATTGCTACTCCAATAGCGGCTAACACTACTCCAATTATCCAGAAACGCATTGTGACTTTATAAGAAGGCCAACCTTTTGCTTCAAAATGATGATGAATTGGAGCGCATAACCAAATTTTTTTATGTCGAATTTTTTTTGATAGAAGTTGAAGGATAACTGAACCGGATTCAATTACCAACAATCCTCCGATAATTGGTAAAACAACTACTGAATCAGTAAGAAATGCAATTACTGTTAAAGTAGAAGTTAATCCTAATATCCCGGTTTCTCCCATATAAAATCTTGCGGGAGGGATATTAAACCATAAAAAAGCTAAAATTGTACCGGTTATCACCGCGCAAAAACTTGCTAAGTCAATTTGCCCTCTGAAGAATGCAATTATTCCAAAAGCTGCAAACATTGAAGCGAAACTTCCTCCAGAGAGTCCGTCTAATCCATCAATTATGCCGCCGCTCCAACAGGCAAGCGTCACTATTATAAAAAAAGGAATGTACCAAAAACCTATAGAGAAGTCGCCGGCTAAAGGAATATGAATGGTTTCCCAATTCAATTTAAAATAGAACCATAAGCCCCCAATTAAGCCGATTAGGAATACCATGGATAGACGGGTATTAAATTTCATTCCGCCTCCTACATATTTTCCTTTTCCAAAAACCAGCAGAATATCATCAAAAAGTCCGACCAAAGACGCAACCACAAGAGCAAATAGAGGTAGCCAAGTTTGCCCTCTGGATAAAAAATTTAATTTTTTTAACCAGAAACAATCAGACAGTCTAGACAGCGCCCAAAACAAAAAAATAACTATTAATGTAGTTACCCAAATTAAGAGTCCGCCAAATCGAGGAGTTTTTACCTCGTTTTTTTTATGTAAACTATAAAAAACCGGAGCATCTTTTCCAGTAATGGTTTTTGTTCTTGGTTCTTTTTTCCAAAGCTTGTATTTATATAAAAAATGGGTTAAAAAAGGAGTCCAGAGAACAGCTAAAGCAGAGGCAAATATTGTTAAAGTAAAAACTTTAATAACATTAATAGCTAATTCTGGATTTTGATAAAAAGGCATATTCCTTTGTCGCTCTCGGCGACTCAGTTAAGTTTAAAGTTTAAAATTAAAAATAATAAAGCAAATATATTCTAATTAATTGCTTCAATTATTTTTTTCATTTCTTTAAATCTGTCTTTCGCTCCTAAAATTACATTTACAATAAAACTTTTTCTTTTTGGATTTTCTAAAACTAAAAGAAAACATTCTCCTGCTTTTTCAGTATAGCCGGTTTTGCCGCCTTTTATTTCCGGGATAGTTCCTAAAAGTTTATTGGTATTTATGAGTTTGTAATAGGTTCCGTTTAATGAATAAAATTCAAATTCAGGAAATTTAAGAATTTCCCAAATTAAGTCGTAAAGTTCTTTCTTTTTTGAAAAAAGCAAGTATTTTACAAATTCTTTTAAATCTTTAGCAGTAGAGCAGTTTAAGTTAAAATTAGCGCAATCTAAATTTTGATTAATATTTTCCGGTTCTAATCCGGTAGGATTTATAAAATAAGTATTTTTGAGGCCTAAATTTTTCACTTCCAAATTCATTAAATCTACAAATGCTTTAGGTTCTTTTTCCTCTTTATCAAATAATTCGGCTAAAGCATAAGCAGCGCTATTGTTAGACTCTATAAGCATTGGATAAAGAAGCTCCTTTACTTTAAATTTCTGGCCAATGTTTAATTTTTGAGAACCATTCCCAATTTGATTGGCTGCTTTTTCGCTGATTTCTACTATTTGAGACAGATTTTTATAATTTTCTAACACAGTGTAGGCGGTGAAAAGTTTAGTTATACTTGCTATTGGCAGAATTTTATCGCTGTTCTTTTCAAAGAGAATTTTTTCTTGTCCGGGTGAATCTGGGAAAATCTCAACTGAAATTGCTGATTTAGCGTCAACTTCTAAATCTTTTATTTTTTGAGCTTTAATTGATTTGATAGTTTGATTTAATTGAGCGCTGAACAAAAGACAAGGTTCATAATTTTCTGTGATTTTCCAGAAGAAAAAATCCTCCAAACTCTTTTCAAAGACATTTATTCCCCACCAAAAAGGAAGACTAATAAGTAAAGAAATTAAAAAAATCTTTAATCGCATAAATTTTTTCTTAGATTTAAGATTTAAGATGCGGTTTTGATTTTTGAGATGCAACCCTCCGGGAAGACCGCTTTGCGTCCAAAAGATTTGAGATAACTTTAATATGCAGTTCTTTTAACTGCTCTTTGCTTACTTCTGAAGGCACATCCATCATTAAATCACGGTTGTCTCCAGTTTTTGGAAAAGCTATTACCTCTCTTATGTTTGGTTCATTTAAGATAATCGCTAAAAATCTGTCTATTCCTGAAGCAATTCCGCCATGAGGAGGAACTCCAAATTTAAACGCTTCAAAATAGTGAGCAAATTGCTCTTTTAGTTTTTCTTTTTTATGGCCCAAAACTTCAAAAATCGCTTCTAATATTTTAAGATTAATAGTTCTTAAACTTCCTCCACCAATTTCGCAGCCGTTTAATACGAAGTCATATTGATAAGCTAAGATTTTTTCTGGTTCTTTTTTAATTTTTTCAACATTTTCAGTTTGTGGCATAGTAAAAGGGTGATGCTGAGCGCCCCATTTTTTTTCTTTTTTATGCCATTTAAACATTGGAAAATCAGTAATAAAAGCAAAAGCCAGTTCGTCTGAACTCTTTTTGTTCTTTCTCAAATCCGGCTTATCAGTTTTATATTTTTCTATCGCTTCTTTATAAGTTATTCTCGGAAAAGGAACTTTAGTAATTTTTTTCTCAGGAAATAATTTTTTAATTAAATTTATGTAAAGTTTTTCTACTAAATTTAAAATTTCTTCTTGGGAGCAGAAAGACATTTCAATGTCTAACTGAGTATGTTCTGCTTGTCTATCTCCTCGAGGATCCTCATCTCTTAGACATTTGGCGAACTGAAAATATTTTTCAAAACCCGCTATCATTAAAAATTGTTTATATTGCTGAGGACTTTGAGGAAGGGCATAGAATTTTCCAGGCTGAAGTCTTGCTGGAACTAAAAAATCTCTTGCTCCTTCAGGAGTAGATTTAGTTAAAATTGGCGTTTCAATTTCAATAAATTCCTGCTTTGTTAAAAAATCGCGAATAAATTGAATAACTTTATGGCGAATTATTAAATTTTTTCTCAACCTTTTTCTCCTTAAATCTAAATACCGATATTTTAATCTTTTTTCTTCTGATATGTCATATCCATCGCCACTGATTAAAAAAGGCAAAGTTTTAGCTTTAGATAATATTTTTAAATTTTCTGCTGATATTTCTATTTTTCCGGTTTCAATTTTTGGATTTTCCATTCCTTTCGGTCTTTTATTAATTTTTCCTATTACCTCAATCACCCACTCCGGCTTTAGTTCTTGAGCTAAATTATAAATTTCCTGATTTATTTTTGGAGTAAATACTATCTGAATTAAACCGCTTTTATCTCTTAAATCAATAAAAATAATTTTTCCGTGAGACCTCAAAGTATTAACCCAGCCGCATATTCTAACTTTTTTATTAAGGTATTTAGTTGTTTCTATATTTAAAATTCTTTTCATAATAAATTAATAATAATATTTAACAGAAAAACGGATATACGCGGATTAAAAACGCGGATATATGCGAAAAATTATATTTCGTAATTATAGTTTTTATATCACAATATTGATTAATTTTTTGGGGATAAATATTATCTTTTTTATTTTTTTTCCTTTAGTCCATTTTTTAATTTTCTCTCGGGATAAAGCAAGTTTTTCAGCCTGCGCCTGAGAAATGCTAATTTCTGCTGATTCTATTTTATCTCTAACTTTTCCATTTATTTGGATAACCAATTCAAAACTTTCTTCTTTTGCCAGTCTTGGGTTGTATTTCGGCCATTTTTCTAAAAATATAGATTGTTTGTGCCCTAATTTTTCCCAGAGTTCTTCTGAGATATGAGGGGCAAATGGAGCAAGAAGTATTAAAAATCTTTCAATAACTTCTTTGCCAACTTCTTTTTTATTTTCCAACCCGAAATTGGTAAATTCCATAAAAGCTGATATTGCGGTATTGAATTTTGTTGTCTCTAAATCTTCTTGAATTTTTTTGTTAAGTTTATGTATGGCTCGTATGGCTCGTTTACTGCTTGCCTTGTTTTTTAAGCAATCTGAAACTAATTTCCAGACACGATTTAAAAAACGATGTACTCCGTTAACTCCCTGCATACTCCACATAATAGTTTGCTCAAATGGGCCCATAAACATTTCATATACTCGCAAAGTGTCTGCGCCAAAGGTTTTTACAATATCATCCGGATTAATTACATTTCCGAAAGATTTTGACATTTTCCTTCCATCTTCAGCCAAAACCACTCCATGAGAGGTTCGCTTTTTATAGGGCTCGTCTTGAGGCACTACGCCGATATCAAAAAGAAACTTATACCAGAATCGCGAATATAAAAGGTGTAAAGTAGTATGCTCCATTCCTCCGTTATACCAATCTACTGGAAGCCAATATTTTAGCTTTTTTGGATCAGCTAAAGTTTTATCATTTTTAGGGTCAATATAACGAATAAAATACCAATTAGAGCCAGCCCAATTTGGCATAGTATCGGTCTCCCGACGCGCGTTATTTCCACATTTTGGACATTTGACTTTTATCCAATTTGAAATATTTGCTAAAGGAGATTCGCCGGTTTTAGTTGGTTGATAATTTTTGACATAAGGAAGTTTCACTGGTAAATCTTTTTCAGGCACAGGGACTGCTCCGCATTTTGGACAATGAATAATAGGAATCGGCTCGCCCCAATAGTGCTGACGAGAAAAAATCCAATCCCGAAGTTTATATTGAGTTATTTTCTTCCCAGCGCCTTTTTTCTTCAACCACTTGGTAATTTCTGAAATTGCTTGTTTAGAGGTTAAACCGTTGAATCGGCCGGAGTTTTTTAAAATTCCATAGTTTACATAAGCCTCTTTTGAAATGTTTCCTCCTGAGACAACTTCCCGAATTTTCAATCCATATTTTTTAGCAAATTGAAAATCTCTTTTATCATGAGCAGGAACTACCATTACTGCTCCTCCGCCGTAAGTGGCTATTACATAATCCCCTACCCAAATAGGAATTTCCTCATTATTAGCTGGATTGATTGCTTTAATTCCTTTTAACTCTACTCCTGTTTTTTGTTTAGTTAATTCAGTTCTTTCAAATTCAGTTTTTTTAGCTGATTGTTTTATATAGTTTTTAACTTCCGAATAATTAATAATTTGAGCTTTATAGTTTTTAATAATTTTATGCTCAGGAGCAATCACTAAAGCGGTTACTCCAAATAAAGTATCAGGTCTGGTGGTGAATACTTTGATTTCATCTTTATATTTTCCGTTTTGCTGTTCTGGATTTTCTTTTTGTGATGAGGATATTTTGATTTTAAATTTTATTTCTACGCCAGAACTTTTGCCAATCCAATTAATTTGCTGGGCTTTTATTTTGTCTAAATAATCTACTTTTTTTAAATCTTCAATTAAGCGGTCGGCATATTTGGTGATTTTCAGCATCCATTGCTTAATTTCTTTTCGTTCAGTTTGATGACCACAACGTTCGCACTTCCCCTCAATTACCTCTTCATTAGCTAAACCAATTTTACAAGAAGGACACCAGTTAATAGGAATTTTAGATTGATAAGCTAACCCTTTTTCAAAAAGTTTTAGAAAAATCCATTGAGTCCATTTATAATAATTTGGATCTGTGGTATTTATTTCTCTGTCCCAATCAAAAGAAAACCCTATGGATTTTAACTGTTTTTTAAAAATTCTGATATTTTTTTGAGTAATTTTTCTTGGGTGAACCCCGGTTTTTATAGCGTAATTTTCTGTGGGCAATCCGAAAGCGTCCCAGCCCATAGGATATAAAACATTATACCCTTCCATTCTTTTTTTGCGGGCTATCACATCTAAAGCAGTATAACTTCGAATATGTCCTACATGCAGGCCGTCTCCTGATGGATAAGGAAATTCTACTAAAATATATTGTTTGGGCTTTTTTGAAAAATCTTTGGCTTTATAGAGATTTTGCTTTTCCCATTTTTTCTGCCATTTTTTTTCAATTTTTTTAAAAGGATAATTCATATAATCAAGGTTTTGAATGAATTTGTGTGGTCAAGCGCTTGCCTTCTCTTACCATTCCCAGCCAACGACTTTGGATTTTCAGATGTTGTCAAGTAAAGCGCCTAATAGATTGGAGCAATTGAATTTTAAATTATTGAAAGGAATGGTGATGGGGTGAATTTTGCGTCAGTTCTGCGGTTGAGCCGAATTTATCACAGAATTATGCTAAACGCTGTATAGAACTACACAAAACAATAATCGCTCAGTGCTTTTATAATCTTTTATAATATAGTATAATTTAACTTTTCTTTAATTGCAACTTTTTGCGCCTACTCTGTCAACAAATCCAGTTTTAAAATTTATTCTCCTTTTGACTGAACCTTACCAATTAAAAAAAAGACATTTGTAAGGTCATTTGTAAGGTTCAACCTTACAACTTATTAATTGTAAGGTTCAACCTTACAATCAATTATTTTTTTAAGTTGATTTTTTAGAATTATTTTTTGATTATTTAAAATTATTTTAATAATAAGTTGATTTTTTAGAATTATTTTGTTTTTAATTTGTTTCTAAATATATATGTTTTATTAATATTATAATATTATGTTTTAATATTATGTTTAATATACTTATTTAATATACTTATTTAATATACTTAATATACTTAAATATATATCATCTTCTTCTATTTATTGCGATCGCAATAAATAGAAGAAGATATTTTTATTACAGAATTATTCTTTACTACGGAATCATTCTTTGTTATAGAATCATCTTCTAAAAATTGCGATGGCATAAAATAGAAGAAAGAAATTAAATAGA
>CAYUHA010000024.1:0-7279 GCA_964444395.1 uncultured Candidatus Saccharibacteria bacterium
TTAGTTTAGTGCAGGGATGAAGATTTAAACAGAGATAATAAATAGAGATTAGAGATAAATTGTTAAAAATTCAAAGATTTTCTGCTTTTTTAAGACCTGCTTTAAAAATCCTGAACGGTTTTTTTAATTTATTTCTCTTTTAGAAAAGGAGGAAAGATAAAGAAGAGGAGAAAAAAAGAAGGAAGAGGTTTTTCTAAGTTCCCTTTTTGGAGGAGGATTAGAGGTAGAAGAGGATTCTTTAATTTTTCCTTTTTCTTTCTTTCTTGGGGGCAAGGAAAAAAGAAAAAACTAATTAAGAATTTTTATTAATTATTATTGAATTTTTTGAATTGTAAAATGCATCAAAATCACAATCTAAAAATCTATTTCGTAATTCAAGGACAAATAAGATAATAAAGATAAACATAAAAGTAAATATAACAAAAATACAAAATAAAAACATAATAAATTTTAAAAATCATCAAAAAATACTTTCTTCTTTACCTTCTAATCATTTTCTAAAAATTGCCATCGCATAAATTAGATGATGAAAAAGATAATATATTTTGTAATTCATATATTTTGAATTGCATAAATTTGACAGATTTATATCTTCGGGATATACTTTAAAAAACGTTTCTTTTTTTCTTGTTTCTTTAAGAAACAAGAAAAAGAAATGTCGTACTCTTTAACTTACGATAAAATTTAAAATTTTTATCTGCCTGTATTGCTAGTTAAAGCGTTGCAGGCGGGATTAGTAAGGGAATTAGGAGTAGGTCGTTAAATTAATCACATAACTTGAAAGTTAGATAAAATTTACTTTGTCAGATAATCTGTTATGGATGGTTTTTGTTGTGCAGAATTTGATGGGGGTTATCCCGTCAAATAATTTGCAGAGCAAATCAAAATCCGAAGATTTTATTTGACGGGGTAAATAAAATAATGGGAAAGAAACTTTATGTAGGAGGCCTTTCTTATGATACTACTGAAAGCACTCTTAAGGAATTATTTTCACAAGCCGGCGTAGTAGATTCAGCAGCCATTATTATGGATAAATTTTCCGGCAGGTCAAAAGGATTTGGTTTTGTAGAAATGTCTTCAGAGGAAGAAGCTAAAAAAGCAATAGAATTGTTTAATGGAAAAGAATTAGACGGAAGGAATATTGTGGTAGATGAAGCTAGGCCGATAAAGGAAAGACCTTTTAGAAAGTTTAAAAAATCTTTTGGCTCCGGTAAAGGATTTGACAAAAGATTTTAAAAAACAAGATTTCTGATTAGTAATCAGCGCCAAAAGAGTTCTATTCTGAAATATAGGACTCTTTTGTTTTTAGCAAAGAATTAGTAGTAAAATTTGGATAAGTTTTTTTATAAATTTTAATAAGGTATAATAAATGTAGTAAAGGAAATAATGGGAAGTTGTTTAACTTATGAAAATTAACATAGAGAAAAGCAAGCTTAAAGAAAATAAGGAAAGCTTGTATAATTTTATGAGAAGGTGCGGTTATATGCCTTTTCATAATAGTTATATAAGACCTTTAACAGCTTTTGGTTACCCTCGTTTTCATTTATACATAATAGAAGAAACAGAATTCCAGTATATTTTCTGCCTACATCTTGATCAAAAAAAACCGAGCTATGGAAAAGAAACTGCGCATAGCGGAGAATATGAAGGAAAAGTGGTAGAAGAAGAAGCTAAAAGAATAAAAAATAATCTTTATAAAAAACTTTTATCAAATTAATGTATAAAATGCTAACATTTTGGGAGATTCAACAGATTAAAAGGAGAATATAGGTTTTTTTAATTTTCTCTCTTAATTTTTTCTTCTTTTTTTTCCATTCCCCGAAGGAGGGTGGGGGATAAGGAATCTAACAAAGAAAAGATTAAAAAAGTAAACAATGAAGAAAATAAAACATAAAAAAGAGGTATGCAAGTGGTACAATATTTGCCCGATAAAAAGACTCTGCGAACAAAAGAAAATTGAGAAAGAATGGGTAGAAAATTATTGTTGGGGGAATTGGAGAAATTGTAAAAGATATCAAATGGAAGAGGAAGGAATTTATCATCCTGATAATATGCTACCAAATGGAGAAATTAGACAAGGCTTAAAATAAGGATTTTTATTGCTGCTATTTTATTTTTTTTATTGCTACTGTTTTGTTTTTTCTATAAAAGGTGAGCTTTGAAAATTTTCTATAAAAAGAAGTTTTATTTCTATAAAAAGAAGTTTTTACAAGATAAAGAATGAAAATAAAAAATAAGAATCAGTACATATTTAAGATGCGGTCGTGGGTGAAATATGTACTGAAGGAATTGGATATGTTTTGATAAGTTAGTATGGTGCTAATATTTATTATATTTAAATATTTTTAATATTATTTTTATATTGATGTTAATTAAAGTTAAAGTTTTTCCAGACTCAAAAAAAGAAGAAATAGTTAAAAAATCTAATGATAGTTTTGAGATTAAGCTGAAAGAGAAACCGATAAAAGGCTTGGCTAATAGAAAAACCATTGCGGTTCTTGCTTCTTATTTAAAAATTTCAAAATCAAAAATAAGGATGATTAAAGGCTTTAAAAAGAAGAATAAGATTTTTGAAATTATTGATTCTTAGAAAAGACAAAAAAATCGCCAAAACAGTGATTTTTTGATAGAATATAAAATAAAGGTCGGAAGATAAAATTAAAACTAATTTTATGAAAAACAAGCTATTAATTATTATAGGAATAGTATTGATACTGGTTATAGGAATAGGAATTGGAGTTTATACTGCGAGATTCGGTTTGTTTTCTGGACAAGAAGCAAGACAACCAAAAGCACAAAAGAAAGAAGATTTAGAGAAAAAGAACAATCTTTTAGTAAAAGATGATTTTTCTTTAGTTTTACCAAAAGGGTGGAAAGAGGCTCCTTCTCCTAGCGGGATTTCAGCGATGGTAGTGAATGCAGAAGAAAAAATTTCTGATATAGCGGCCAAAAAGATTAATTTTAGGAGTTACTTTTCGGTTAAGTATGATACTTTAAATGGGCGCAACAAAGAAGAATATATAGAATTTATTAAGAAAACTTTGATTCAAGCGGTTCCGGGAATTACTTTTATCTATGAAGAGCCGGCTACTATTAATAATAAAGATGTCTATTTTATAGAAGCTGAAGTTACCCAGCAAGGAGTTGATTTTAAGATTTTAATTTCTTTGATTAGAGGGAATGAAGATGATGCATGGATTTTGTCTTTTAACACCACAAAAGCTAATTGGCCTGAATATAAAGATGTTTTTTACCAAATAGCTAGAAGTTTTAGAGTGAAGTAAAACTGTTTAAAGCGTCCAGAATTTGGAAAAAATGTTTGGAATTTGACTTTGAATATTTTTCAAAGAGAAATTTGAGAATGGACGAGAAAATGAAAATTGAATTAAATAAAGCTGTTAAGGTGTTAAAGAGAGGAGGGGTGATAGCGTATCCAACAGATACAGCTTATGGTTTAGGGGCTGACCCTTTCAATCAAAAGGCAGTTTTAAAAATTTTTAAAATTAAAAAAAGAGACAAGAAGCAATCTTTGCCATTAATTGCTGCTAATTTGAAAATGGTTAAAGAATATGGGATACTTAGAGGAAAGGCTTTAAGTTTAGCTAAAAAATATTGGCCTAATTCTTTAACTTTAGTAATTAAAGTAATTTCAAAGAAAGAAAAAATTTTTTCAAATTATGTAATTAAGAATAAAAAAATTGCTATTCGGGTCCCGAGAAATTCTATTGCTCGTAAAATTTCTGCCTTATTAGGTGTTCCAATCATTTCTACTTCAGCAAATCTTTCTGGAAAACCAATGTGTTATTCAGGAAAAGAAATTAAAGAACAGTTTAGAGGCAAGAAATTTAAGCCGGATTATATTTTAAATGCCGGTTTTTTGAAAAAATCAAAACCTTCAACCATAGTTGAAGTTAAAAATGGTAAAATTAAGATTTTGCGACTCGGTTCAATAAAACCTTTTGAATAAAAAATAAATAGATAGAATCTATTCGCTTATATTTATAAAAAAATATGAATTTTGAATATAATCAAACCCTTTGGATTTCTCATTCAGCAATTTCTGATTTTGAAGATTGTCCAAGGCTTTATTATTTTAAAAATGTATATCGCAGTCCTATAACTAATCATCGGGTTCAAATTGCTAATCCTTATTTGTCTCTTGGTTCTGCCGTTCATCAGGCTATTGAAGAGGTCAACATTTTGCCAAAAGAACAGAGATTAAATATTTCTTTAATAGAAAGATTTGAAAGAATTTGGAAAGAATATCAGGGGAAAAAAGGGGGATTTGCCACTCAAGATCAAGAGGAGGAGTTTAAAGAAAGGGGTAGAAAAATGTTAAAAAGAATAGAACAGAATCCAAGAATTATTAAGAGCTCATCTTATCAATTTAGAGAGAGATTGCCAAAAGTAAAGTTGTTTAAAGATAAAGATATTATTTTGACCGGAGCGGTTGACTGGATAGAAATTTTACCAAGCGGCGGACTCCATATAATAGATTTTAAAACAGGCCGGAATAAGGAGAATAATTCTTTACAACTGCCAATATATTTAATTTTAGCAAATTATAATTTAAACAAACCAGTTGAAAAAGTTAGTTATTGGTATTTAGAAAATGACGACGCTCCAATTTCTATAGATTTGAATCCTATACAATACTATATTCCAATTATTCGTGAGAAGGCATTGGAGATAGAAAAAGCAATAAAAGAAAAGAGATTTTTTTGTAAATCAGGTTATAGAAATTGTTTTAAGTGCAGGGAGTATGAGACAATTATTTCTGGCCAGGCAGAATATGTAGGTTATGATGAAAAGATGAGAAAGGATTTATATTTTATAAACAAGTAGTCCTAAAAATTATTTATTTATAAACTTAACTTTATGATTGAAGAATATCATTTTGGCTCTATTACTGTAAATGGAAAGACCTATGACCAGGACATAGAGGTCCGCTGGAATGGCGAAGTTTTGCCTTGGTGGAGAAAAGAGAGCCATATATTTAACTTAGGAGATATTCAAAGAGCATTAAATCAAAATCCAGAAATAATTATTTTTGGAACCGGAGCTTATGGAGTGGCGAAAATAACAGAAGAAGCAGAAAAGGAGATAAAATTGAGAGGAATTAAGCTAATTATTGATAAGACCGATGAAGCGGTTAAGACATTTAATATAATTAAGCAGAAATCAAAAGAAGAAGGAGAGGAGAAAAAAGTAATCGGTCTTTTTCATCTGACTTGTTAGACAAGAGAGAAAGAATTAAGAAGTTTTTGGTGTTTTAGGTATCCAATGGCGCTGATTTCAGTTTTTGTATAATTTTATTTTTTAATTTTTATAAATCCTGAGAAATACGAAATTATTGGAAAATCTAAATCTAATAGATTGATTTCTGGTTTAGAGATTTTATTGCAAGTAAATGTTATTATATTTTAGGTTATTTTTTAATTAAGAATTTAATTAAGAAAACATAAAATTAATACAAAATTCTCATACTTTAAAGTATGAGAATTTTGTATTTGATATAAATAATGCAAAAAATAAATAAAAAAATAAATAAATATAAATTATAAATAAATAAATGATAATACAAATAAATAAATAAACAATATAAAATATAAAATAAAAAATAAAATATAAAATAAAAGTTGAATTTACCGCGACTTTGCTAATTTATTAAGATTTTTTAATTAATAACTATATTTATCTACAATTAGTCCGTTTTGGTCGTAGAGATAGAGGGTATCGTGAAGTTTGCTGACAATATCTTGATTTAAGTAAATATACCAATATGGTTTTAAAAAATCCTTGTCGCTGGAATATTTTCTAAAGCATCCTCTATAATTAAAATTTTCCTTAAGATAAGAAACACATTGCGAATTAGAAGCAATTTTAGGATTGCGAGAATAATCAGGAATTTTGCATCTCGGAAGGTCTAAAATAAATTCTTGACAATATTGGTTAAGATGAGAGATTTCTTCTAATTTTGGCTTGGGACAAATTTTTAAAAAAGAGGGGTAAATCTTTTTATAGTTTAAAAAATATCCAAAGCATTTATTAAGTCGGAAATTTTTATTTTTTGCCAAAGGGTTTGAGCCGGCAGATAAATATACTTTGTGGTATTGCTTAACAAAAATATCTCCAACAGGGATTATATTATAAGGAGGATATTTATTTGATGCCTGAGGAATGATAATTTCTCCTTTTGATGCTTTAATTTTCCAGTTAGTGATATTAATTTTTTCTTCTTTGTCCAACGCAGAACTTAAGGTTATTAAAGAAGGATGAGAAGAAGTTTTATATCTTACGCTATAAATTTTTACTTTTTTAAAATAAGGAGAGATGTTTAATTTAAAGGCTCTTTCTGCAGGAGTTGGGTCAACTATATCGTTTATTTTTGCCCGGACCAAGAATTTATATTCTTTTGACCCTTTAGGAAGTTTAATTTTTCTTTTGTTTGAAGAAGTTAGGATCCATTTATGGTCAATTCCTTCTAATTTTGTTTCAAATAATATTTTTCCTTTAGTTTTTTTTGGGGAAACAATTGCTTTAAATTCAAATACCACCTCATTTGTGTCAGTTATAATTTCTCCAGGTTTTGGTCCGGAAACTATTTCAGTGTTAATTAAAACATTAGGTTTGCTAGATTTTATCACTGTTTTAGTTTTTATAAGTGGTTGAGGTTGAGTTTTAGGTTGAGTAGGTTTCTTTTTGAATATTTTTTCTGTTTTTAAGTATTTTGGAGTTTGGAAAAATCCGGTTTTTGTTTTAAGAGATTGCCAGATATTAACAGAGACCACTACAATAGCTAGGATGATAAAAATATTTAAAATAGACCTTGTCATTGTATATTTTTATACTACTTTTGTGGCTTTAAGGCAATAGGTTGTACTATATGAGGACATCGATAACACTTTTAGGGTTTTTGAATGAATCAATATAAGTGGTCCTTGAATTACAAAATGTAATTCAAGATAAGCACCAAATTCAAAATTACAAATTCTAAACAAATTCAAATGACTAAAATTCAAAACGAATTTAAGCGCAAAACTCAAAACTCAAAGCGCAAAACTACAACTTAAAGCGCAAAATTAATTGTTGAAAATGCAAAATGCAAATCTCAAAATATAAAATGATAATGTAAAATTCAAAATGTCCTCCCCCTTCTTATTCCTCCCCCTCCAAAGGAGGAGGAGGAGGAAAAAAGAGGCAATCCTCCTTCTCTAGAGGAGGGAGAGGAGATAAGAGAGGAGGAAAGAAGGAGAGAGAGTTAAAAACATTATTTGGC
>CAYUHA010000024.1:7379-8759 GCA_964444395.1 uncultured Candidatus Saccharibacteria bacterium
GAGAGGAGATAAGAGAGGAGGAAAGAAGGAGAGAGAGTTAAAAACATTATTTGGCTTAGCAATAAGCTAATTACTAAATTATACCAAGGTTTTAGCATATTAGGGCATTATTGATGTATCTCATTTTCTTCATAGATTTTCATTGAAAAGATATTTGATGTCTGATAAAATAAAATTGACAGTTAAGTATTAAGATTTTAAACTAAAATCAATGGTTTTAAAAAGAAAAGTCAAAAAATTCAAACAAAATTTGAAAAGAAAATCTCAAAACAAGAGAAGTTTTAATTTATCGAGAAAAAGAAAAATCAAGAAAACAAGAGTAAAAAGAGCAGTTAAAGGTAGAAGGAAATTACTGGCCAAAGAAGCATTGCCTAAAATTCATAAAGCAAAAATAAAGGTGATTGGGATAGGAGGCGGAGGAAATTCTATTGTTTCAGAAATCGCCTCTCAAATTAAGGGAGTAAATTTTATCGCGGTAAATACTGATATTCAGGCTCTTAAAGCAGTGAATAAAAAAGTAAAGCAGTTTTATCTTGGCCAAAATTTAACTCAGGGGCTGGGGTGCGGAATGAATCCGGAGTTTGCTTTTAAGGCGGTCCAAGAAGATAAAGAAAGAATAAAAAAACTTTTACAAGATACAGATTTTTGTATTTTAATTTCTTGTTTAGGCGGAGGGGTTGGTTCAGGGGTTTCGCCGGTTTTCGCTGAAATTTGCAGAGAGCTTAAGATTATAACTTTTGGAATTTTTACTTTGCCTTTTGAATTTGAGGGAGAAAAACGTTCTCAGATTGCAAAACAAGCATTAGAGAAATTAAAACTGAATTTAAATGCTTATAATATTATTCCTAACCAAAGAATTTTTCAAATTATCGGCTCTTCCGCAGATTCAGAACTGGCAGAGCAGACTTCTTTAGTAAAATCAGAGCAAGATTCTATAAGAGAAACAACTTTTGCTAATAAAATAATTAATAAGCATATTTCCTTGAAAGACGCGCTTTCTGCGGTGAACAAAATTTTATCACAAAACATAAGAGGGTTAATTGAAATACTTTATCTGCCCGGTTTAATTAATATTGATTTCGCTGATATTAAAGCAGTTTTAGAAGGTAAGGGAAGATTAGCTTATCTAAATAGTGTTGAGGTTCAAGGGCAAAATCGGACCGAGGAAGCAGTAAAATTGGTTCTGCATAGTCCACTAAATAAATATGATATTAAAGGAGCAGAGAGAATTTTATTTAATATTAGCGCTGGCAAGGATTTAAAAATGAGAGAGGTGGAAAAAATTAGCAAAACTATTTCAAATTTTAATCGTCGGGCAAAAATTATTTTTGGAATTTCTCAGGATAGGAAGAAAGATAATAAGCTTAAAATAACTCTTTT
>CAYUHA010000025.1:0-8582 GCA_964444395.1 uncultured Candidatus Saccharibacteria bacterium
ACTTTGCATTGCAAATCTATTTCGTAACTCAAGCTTATGGCACAAAAACTCTAAATATCTTTTTTAACCGGTTAAATATTCCCTTTCCAAAGCTACTGTGTTTATAAATATCCTCTTCTAAGTCAGCTCCATGTAAAACAAGTCCACAAACTGATGATAAGGCAGTATCTTCTTCTAGTCCCAAAAAACCCTGAGGCACTCCAATCCGACAAGGCAATTTTAATTCTTTTTTCGCTAATTCTGTAATTTTCGGCAGCTTTGATCCTCCTCCAGTTAAAACTATTCCTGCAGGAAGTAAATTCTCCCTAAAAATCTTTTTTAGCTCTTTATTTATTAAACCAAAAATTTCAGAAATTCTTGCTTCAATAATTTCTATTAAAAATTTCTGCGAAAAAACCAACTCTTCTTGTCCCGCTCCAACAACTTTTATCTTCTTTCCTGCCTTCGGCAGAGAATTTTTATCATTTTTTTTAGGAAGAATACAGGAACCAAACTCTCTTTTTATTCTTTCAGCAGTATCAATATCACACTTAAGACCTATAGCAATATCGTTGGTGATATTTAAAGAACCGATAGGAAAGACTGCAGAGTGAATTAAATTCCCTTCTTCAAATACTGCTAAACTAGTAGTTCCTGCTCCAATATCTATAACCGCCACCCCTAATTCCTTTTGTTGAGGGGTTAGCACCGCTCTTGAGCTAGCTATTGGAGAACAAATTATACCTTCAATCTGAAGTCCTGAATTTAAAACTGCATTGGTTAAATTATCTAAATAAGGAGAAAAAGCGCAAAGAGCAAGAATTTTAACTTCTAATCTCACTCCTTTTAATCCTAAAACATCTTTTATTCCTCCTTCTCCGTCTACAATAAATTCCTGCGGAAAAACCTCTAAAATTTCTTTATTAAAAGGCAGAGAAAATGTTTGAGCAGACTGAATTACTCTTTCTTTGTCTTCTTGAGATATCCTTTGGTCTGCTCTAGAAACCGCAACCGCTCCCTGAGAAGGAACAACAGAAATATGACTTCCTCCAATGTTAGTGTATACTGAATCAATTTTCTGTTCAACAGAACCCTGAACTTCTCTAACCAGGTCGGAAATTTTTTTTGAAACCTCATCAATATTAACCACTACTCCTCTTCTAACTCCTAACAAAGGACCTTGACTAATTCCCAAAACTTCCAATTTTGAAGAATCAGGATTCTTTAAAGCAACTAAAATCTTTACACAACTAGTTCCAATATCTAAACCAGTAATGATGCTTGGTTTCGCCATAACAACTAAGTTAAAAGTTAAAAATTAAAAGTTAAAAGTTATAATGCAAACCAGTTGCTTCACGATCTACAATCGCTCTACAATTAAACAAAGTTAAAAGTTTTTTAAATTTTAATTTTAGATTGTAATTTTGAACTTTGAACTTTGAGTTTTGAACTAATTTATAGAAAAATTCTTGAAAGATAGTATTTCTGTCTTTCTTCCATCTCCCTTGCCTTCTCTGGGTTAACTTCGTGGTCATATCCTAATAAATGTAAAATCCCATGAATTAAACAAGTAGCCAATTCTTTTTTAAAAGGTAAATTCATTCTTTTTGCGTTTTTCTTAACCTCCCTAATACAAATTATTATCTCTCCTAATCCTCGACTTTTTTCAGCCGGTCCAATTTTAAATTTTTCTTTTTGAATATTCACCTCTGGAAAAGCCAATACATCAGTTGCCCGATTTTTGCCTCGATAACGTTTATTGATAGTCCTTATTCTCTCCCGTCCAACTAAAGCAATAGATAAATCAAATCCTTTTTTACCTTCTTTTTCTAAAACTAAATTGGCTGTTTTTTTTAAAAAATCCTCTTCAATAGGATTAGTGGTAAGATTGTTAATCTCTATCATTATGAGAAGTATTTTTGCGTAACCTTTATGTTTCTATTCTCTAAAATGAAACATTTCCTTCACAAAACTAACGCAGAATTTTACACTAAATTATTTAATAATCTGTAGTTATATCCTATCAAATTTAGAATCCAAAATCAATGCACAAAATACTAATATTTTAAAAAAACTTAAATCTAATAAATAAAAAGTATAGCTGGTCTTTTATCTTCCTTTCTTAATTTTCATTCTTTATCTCTTTAATCTCTCCCTCCCCTCTTTTCTTATTCCTCCCCTTCTTTTTTTTCTTTCTCCAAAAAAAGAAGGAAGGAAGATATAGAAAAAAGGAAAAAGAGGAAAAATAGAAGAAAAAAATAAAGGCGATTCTTAATCCTCCCTTTTTGGAAAGAAAATAAATGAAAACCCCCTCATTCCTTGGACAAACTAATCTCTCATTACATCAGGTTTTAGCATCTTAAGTGTTCTCAATCTGCCTCAATTTTTTCTATTAACGAACTATTATTTATTTTCTGACAACTTTCTTTTTGTCTTGATGGGTTAATCTGCCTTTCAAGTAATTTTGCCAAACCATTTCAGGAGTAAACCCTTGTTTATAAATCCTAACCTCATCAATAATACCTTCAAAATAATTAGAGCCATACCGTCCCACATAAAGCTTTGCATTGTTTTCAAGTGACTGCGAGCAACTGCCCTCCTCATTTTGTTTTTTTCCATTTATATACAACTTCATAGCATTGGCAGTCGTTCTTACGGTTACCGCGGTAATATGTGTCCAGGTCTCTAAAGGCAACTCTGAATCAGAACTAATATGGTCGCACTCTAACCAAAACTCAATTTTGCCAGTAGAAGAATTATAATTAATCATATAATTATCACTGTTGTATTTTTGAACTATGCCTTGCCGAGTGCCTGTTCCGCTTCCCTTACGATAAACCCACGCTTCAATTGTGATTTCATTAACTGGATTTAAGGAAGAAGAGCTCCCAAAATCCACATAATCATTGTTTCCGTCAAATTCTAAAGCTTTTCCTTTTAAGCTGCTTTTTACCCACTTAGGGCAAGAACCATTACCCGGAGCGCAGGTCCCATCTCCCAAAGTGCCGTTATGGTTAAAGCCGGAAGTGTCATAAACAGTATTTCCAGCCCCTTCATTAAAATTCCAAGCTCCTATTGCATCAATCCCCAATAAAGAATGAATACTATGGCTCCATTGCAAAGCTTTAGCAATATTTGCTTGTTTTTTTGCTCCTCCGGTATTAGCTATAATTACTCCAGCTATTAACCCAATAATTGCAATAACTACTAACAGCTCAATAATTGTAAATCCCAAATTTAATCTGCAACGCAATAACTTATATATTCTTCTCAAGTCAGTAATAAATGCCTGAATAAAATCTTTAATAAAATTGAAAAAAATGAAATACATAACTTATAACAGCTCTAAGATATTTAAATCTGTCTCTTTTTTTCTTCTCTTTTTTCTCATTTCCTTCCGCCTCTTTTTGGAGAAGGATAAGCAGGAAAACTCCTCTAATTCCTCCCCCTTCTCCGGAGGGGAAGGGTTAAGGAGGGGCCAAAAAGAAGAAGAAAAAAGAAAAAAAATAATAAAAATTATCTTTAAATTAAGCTTTTGTAAATTATCAAGTCTTAAGATATATCTTCTTGAATTCTTAAATTTGTTCAAAAACACCTAAAAGTGCTCCTGATGCGTTTTTATGTATGGTACAAAAACTTTTTCTTGTATAAATTTTTGTTCTATTCTAATTCTATTTGTAAAACAAACCCTCAATCTACAAATTTAGAGTTTTATTTCATTGTGTCTTTTGACTTAATATTTCCTTTACTATTTTACTAACTAAACCTCCTTCTGCTTTCCCTTTTATTTTCGGCATAAGCCTTCCCATTACCTTGCCCATATCTTTTATTGAAACTGCTTCAACCTCTTTAACAACTTGTCTTGCTATTTTTTCAATCTCTTCTTCAGACAACTGTTCAGGTAGATATTTCTTCAAAACCTCTATCTCTCTCTTTTCTTTTTCAGCTAATTCTTTTCTTCCTCCTTTTTCAAATTCTAAAATTGCTTCTTTCCGTTTCTTAATCTCAGAAAAAACAGCATCAACTATTTCTTCATCAGTCAACTGACTCTTCTTTATAAGTTCGTCTTCTTTTAAATCTTTTTCTTTTTCAGCTATTTTAACTCTTTTCTCTTTTTCCCTGTTTATCAAAGAATTGTAAAGCATTCTTAAAGCGGAAACTACTATTTCTTTTCTTTCTTTCATAGCGTTGTTTATATCTTGTTTTATTTGTTGTTTTAAAGACATAATTACCTAATTTTTATTTTTTAATTTTTAATTCTTATTGAATTTTTATTTAAATAGGGTTTAAAAATCAAAAATCAAAAATCAAATAAAAATTAAGAAACAAAAATTAAAAAATTAATTTATTCTTTTCTAAATTTTTCTAACTCCTGATATCTTTTCTTTAATTCTTCTCTTCTTAAGGCTGATCTTTTCTTGGTAAGATGACTTATCTTCTCTTTTCTAAAACGAGCTTCCTTTGCCTGACGCAAAATTCCGCTTTGACGAATTCTTTTAACAAAACGGCGGACTAAATTAGAAGAACTTTCTTTTTCTTTACGATGAATTTCTAAAGCCATATTAATTAAACTCTAAATTCTAATATCTAAATCCTAAACAAATCCAAATAACCAAAATTCAAAACTTAAAACAATTTTAAAAAATATTTTGGTTACTTGAATTTAAAATTTTGAATTTGTTTAGGGTTTAGAATTTTGAATTTAGGAATTTATAGTTACGGTAATTGCACTGACTTTCCTGAAAGCAAATGCAAGTGGAGATGGTCTATAAGTTGTCCTCCTCCTCTTCCTACATTAAATATTAATTTATATCCTTTATCAGCTATTTTTTGTTTTTTGGCTACTTTTTTTGCAACCAAAAACATTTCTCCGATCAATTCTTTATCTTTTGATTCTAAATGATTAACTGACGGAATATGTTTTTTGGGCAAAATTAAAAGATGAATATCTGCTTTTGGATGGATGTCTTTAATGCAAATAAATCTATGATTTTCGTAAATAATCTCTGAAGGCATTTCCTTGTTAATAATTTTACAAAAAAGACAATCCATATTAAAAAATTTCTAATTTCTAATTTCCAATTTCTAAATAATAAATATTAAAAATTGTACATTGAATATTAGGAATCGGACATTGGAGATTGGGAATTATTTATTTTTTATTTTTTTCTTCATCTCTTCTATTAACTTATCCAACTTCACTGTTTCTTGTTTTCCAGTATCCATTTTCTTTATTATAATTTCCCCTTCTATCACTTCTCTCTGCCCCAAAATTAAAATATAGTCCGCTCCTAATCTATTAGCAATTCTCAACTGAGCCTTTAAACTATCCTTGCTAAAAGCTTCGCCTATCGGAATTTTTGCTTTTCTAAATTCCTCAAAAATCTGCAAACTTTTTCTCTTAGCAAGACTGCCAAGTTGAGCCAAAAAAACTTTCGGCAACATTGGCTGAGAAAATTTTGCTTTAGTTTTTACTAAGTTAACCACTCTTTCTATACCGGTTGCTCCTCCACAAGCTGGGATATCCTTCCCTCCTAACAGTTTAACCAATCTATCAAACCTTCCTCCTCCCACCAAGCTGTTCGACTTTTCCTTTTCTTCATTATTATCTTCATATTCATATATTTCAAAAACAGTTTTGGTATAATAATCCAATCCCCTTACTAAATATGGATTTAAATTATAAGGAATTTCTAATTCATCTAAAAACTCTAAAACTTCTTTAAAGTGATTATGGCATTCATCACAAAGATGGTCAATTATCTGCGGAGCCTGAGATACTATCTTTTGACATTTTTCTTCTTTGCAATCTAAAACTCTTAAAGGATTTTTTTTAAGCCTTCTTCTGCAATCAGGACAAAGCGAACTTTCTTTGGATTTTAAATATTTTATTAATATCTTTTTATAATAAGGACGACATTGAGAATCTCCAATACTATTTAATTCAACCACTAAATTCTTAAGTCCCAGTTCTTTTAAAATATTAAAAAAAATTTGAATAATTTGAGCGTCAACTACTGATTTTTTCTCTCCAAAAACTTCCAAATTAAATTGATGAAACTGACGAAACCTACCAGATTGAGGATGTTCATATCTAAACAACGCCCCCTTAGAAAAAAGCTTCAAGGGTTGAGGCAAGCTAAATAACCCGTGCTGATTATAAGCCCTTACTATTCCTGCGGTAAATTCCGGCCTTAGTGCTAAAACATCCCCTCCTTTTGTTTTCAAAATATACATCTCCTTTTCAATAATATCAGTATCTATCCCGATTCCTCTTGAAAAAAGGTCAGCACATTCTATTACTGGAACTTCTATTCCTTTAAATCCATAAAATTTAGCGATATCCTCCGCTATTTTATAAACTTTTTGGAAATAGACATAATCCTCCGGCAAAATATCGTGTATTCCAGTAGGAGTTTGAAATTTTGGCTTTTTAACTCTAGCCATTTTATATTATAAGCAATCAGAATTAAATTATATCAAGTTCTATTTAAACAAAATTCTATCTTTTGTTTTTATATATCTCTGTCCACTAATTAATAAGCTGGGGCTTCAACTTTAGCCATAGCAGCTAATGGCCACGCCCTAAAAACTACTCGCCCAATGATATTTTTTCTTGGCAATACTCCCCATCGTCTTGAGTCAAAAGAAGAAGCACGATTATCTCCTAATACATAATATTCATTTGGACCAAGCGAAATTTTCTTTTCTTCAAAAAATTCTGGATAATAAATAGGAAGATAATTCGACTCCTCTAATATCTTTTTCCTCCCATTTTTGTCGTAAATTAATATCTGACTTTCTTTAAACTCTATTGTTTCTCCCGGAAGTCCAATAATTCTCTTGATATAACGTTGAGAAGGATTTTTCGGATATCTAAATACTATAACTTCCCCTCTTTTCGGTTGTCTAAATCTATAAGAAAGTTCGTCAACAATTAAATAATCACCATTGGAAAAATTCGGCTCCATAGAGCTTCCTTTAACAAAAAACGGCTGAAAAATAAAATACCGAATAGGAATTACTATCAGCGAAGTAATAACAATTATCTTTACTAATTCCCAAATAAAAATTAATATATTCTTCATAAGTAATCTATAACTCTATTACACTAACTATAACTCTATTATACGAATATTTTATAAATTTACAATATTTGATGCTCATATTTCGGAAAATTCAACAGAAAAAACAGCACAACCTCCCTTTTAACCTTCTTTTTTCATCTCCCCTTCCTTTTTTCTTAATTCTCCATCTACTCAAAAGAGAAAAAGAGATAAAGCTTCCTAATTCTCCCCCTCTCCTTGGGAAGGGTAAAATAAAGAAAGGGAAGCGCTTTTTAATCTCCTCTGAAGAAAAGAGAGAGATAAAAAAAGTTTTCCAAAATATTTATTTTTGAACTTATGCGAAACATTTTGATAAAAAATAGTAAGCATAAATATGTCCAATGAACAGATGCGCTCTAAATTTATCATTTTTCAAAAATTCTAGACATAAGCTTCAATATACGTTTAATAAAATCATCTTCTAAAAATTGCGATCGCATAAATTAGAAGATGAAGCTTTGTTGTTTATAAAATTACTAAACGGATTTCTAACAACGCAAAAGAAATGATATAATTAAAACCGATACTAATATACGAATACATACTAATAATACGAATTTATCTAATTATTCTAATCAACCTAATCAATAACTAATTTTTAATTTTTGTTTCTCCCCGCAAAAGTCGCTTCGCGACTCTATAGGGCAAGCCCCAAAGGACCCTGCCCTCAAGCTAAAGGCGGGGCCCTACAGGACAAGTAATTTTTATTTAATTTTTGATTTTTAAACCCTATTTAAAAATCAAAAATTAAAAAAATAAAAATTGGCGTTGGGTTTGATTAAAAATTAAAGCAATTAGGAGTTATCAATTTTATTTATTTAGTATATTTATTAGTATTAAATCTTATGCTTATAATTGCTGGCTTAGGCAATCCGGGCGAAAAATATCAAAAAACTCGGCATAATTTAGGATTTATAATAATTGATGAATTTAGAAAGAAAAATAATTTTCCTAGATTTAGGTTGACGAAAAAATTTAATTCTCTGGTTTCAGAAAAACTTTTAAATAATAAAAAAGTTGTTCTTGCTAAGCCGCAAACTTTCATGAACAACTCTGGTAATGCAATAAAATCTTTAATTAAAAATCGGAAATTAGAAATTAAAAATTTATTTATTATTCATGACGATATTGATTTACCTTTAGGAAAAATAAAGATTACAAAAAACAGAGGAGCAGGCGGTCATAATGGAGTTCAATCTGTAATTGATGCATTAAACACTCTGACAAAACTATCTAACCGCTCTACAGAGCATCCCCCGCGAATTCTAGCAAAAAGTTTTATTAGATTTAGAATAGGTATCCAGCCGAAAACCGGAAAACCGAGAAATATAGAAAAATTTGTTCTTGAAAATTTTACAAAAAATGAAGAAAAAGAAATAAAAAAAATTGCTAAAAAAACCTGTGAAGCAATTGAAATAGCAATAAAGGAAAGCGCAGAAAAAGCAATGAGCCGATATAATAATCTTTGGATTACGAAATAGATTCGTAATTCAAGAA
>CAYUHA010000026.1:0-7939 GCA_964444395.1 uncultured Candidatus Saccharibacteria bacterium
ATTATGGCGATTTAAAAGAAATAAATAAATACAGCCAGATTGAAATGGCAAAAAAGTTTGTCAACGTTTTAAATCAAATTATATGATACCCCGAATACGCCCCTTTTTGGAGATAAGCAAAATTACTTCAAAAAACATAACAAAGGTTTCTGATGGTTTTTATCAAAGATTTGAAAAGGAGTTTTGCAGAAAAATTGGTGGTAAAAAGTGTTTTGCTTTACACCAAGGAAGGATTGCTTTATTTATTGCTTTAAAATCTTTGGAGATTAAAAAAGGAGATGAAGTTATTGTTCCTTCGTATATTTGTCAGAGCGTTATTGAGTCAATAGTTTTGGCAGGAGGAATTCCTGTTTTTGCTGATAGTTGCAAAGAAAATTTTAATATTTCCCCTTTGAGTATAAAAGAAAAGATTACAAAAAAGACAAAAGTAATTATTGCCCCTCACCTTTTTGGAGTTCCGTGTGATATTTCAGAAATAGCAAAAATTGCAAAAGGTAATAATTTGTATCTTATAGAGGATTGTGCCCAATGTTTTGATGTTTTTTATACCAAAAACAAAAAAGTTGGTTCAGTTGGCGATATTTCTTTTTTTAGTTTTGGTTTTGATAAACCATTTTCTACCGGAGAAGGAGGAATGTTGGTAGTTAATAATCTAAACTTGTTGGAAAGCGTAAAAAAGACAATAAGTGAATATAAAAAAGTTCCTCTACAACAGGAGCGGGCGTTAATTGATTATTTAACAATTCAATACATTTTAACTGATAAAAACAACTACAAAAAGCCCCTTTCTTTAAATATTGGAAAATATATTCTGGCGAAAAACCCAGAATTAGGTAATATGGTAAAAAAGCTGTTTATTTCAGAAAACAAAAAGAGAATCCTTAAAAAGATAAAAAATTTTCTTTTAGCACTAAAGATTCCAGAAAGAGGCAAAGAGTGTTCTTATTTCAAAAAAACTAAAAGCTATTGTTTTCCTTCTTTTAAAGACCAATTGAAAAAACAAGAAATAATTATGAATTCTTTGCGAGCCTTTTTAGGATTAGAGCATCTTAAGGAAATTGATTTAATAAATCGAAAAAGAAAAGAAAATTCAGAGTATTTCAGAAAAAAATTAAAGAACAATAAAATATTTAATTTTATAAAAATTAATAAGGAAACAAAACCAGTATTTTTGCGATATCCTTTAATAGTTAAAGATCCCTATAAAATAAAGCGCATTTCAGAGATATGTATTAAGAATGGTTTTGAAGTTGTTGGCTGGTCAGCGCCGGCGCATCTTAAATATCAAAAATACCTTTCCCAAAATGACAAAAAACATTTAAAAAACTGTTTGTATTTAGCAAAAAGGTTGCTTTTTGTACCTGTTCATTATTATGTTAAAAAGAAGGATTTAGACCGGCTTGCCGGTATTTTAAACAGTATTTAAATTATGGAGCTTAAATATCTCACAGAAAAGGATTTTTTAGAATGGGATAAATTTGTGGAAAGCTCCCCCCAGGGAACTATTTTTTCAACGAGTATTTGGCTTAAAGCGATAAACTATTGCTTTAAAATACTTTGTCTTTATCAAGATAATAAACCTGTTGGGGGGATTGCTTTCTTTACCGACAAAAAAAATATCATCATTCCTCCTCTTACTCGTTTTCAAGGGATATTGTTAAAGAAAAATCTAAAAAGGAGAGAAGAAAATAAAATAACTTCAGCAATAGTAGAAAAATTAACAGCAGACTTTAATAATATCAGTATTTCCAACCATTACAATTTAAAAGACATCAGACCTTTTATATGGGCTGGTTTTTCAGTGGAAGTAAAATATACTTATTTGGTTGATATTTCAGATTTAGAAGAACTTTGGCAGAATATGGAGAAACGAACAAGATATGCGATTAGAAAAGCAGAGAGAAATAAAATTGTCGTTAAAAAAGAAGATAAAATTGCAGAGTTTGATAGACTCCATCAACTCTCCCTCTTAAATCAAAAAAGGAAAAGGCCTTTCAATTCTTCGTTTTTAAAAAATTTTTATTCAACTCTTAAAAAGTTTAACAAATGCCAATTGTATCTTGCTGAAAGAAAAAATGGAGATTTAAGCGCCGGTGCTTTTGTAGTTTGGGACAAAAAAAGAGCATACTACCTAATGGCTGGCGCTGATCCAAAATTTCGAGGTGACGAATCTCCTTCTTTAATATTATGGACGATTTTTTCTGATTTTAATAAAAAAGGTTTTAAGGAAATAGACTTAGTAGGAGCAAATATTCCAAGCATTGAGAAATTTAAAAGAGGTTTTGGGGGTAAACTAATTCACTATTTTAATGTAAAAAAATGAAAATAGTAATTTCTCATGATGTTGATAATTTAGGAGCAGTTGAACATTTATTAAGGGATAGAATAATCCCAAGAAGTATTTATCGTTCATTTTTAGAGACAAAAAAGAGAAAAATTTCTGTTCGCCTTTTTTTAAAAAGATTAAAAGGCTCCTTTAAAAAAAATTTTTGGACAAATTTAGAAGAATTAATAAGGTTTGATAAAGAACAAGGTGTTAGGTCAACATTTTTTGTGGCAGTAGCTAGGGGATATGGGATTAGTTATTCTAAAAAGCAGGCAAAAACTGCAATAAACCTAATAAGAAATTATGGCTTTGAGATCGGGTGTCATGGTGTTTTTTTTAATGACTTTGAGAAAATGAAAAGAGAGTACAAAGAGTTCAAAGAAATAAGCGGTTAGAAAATTTTGGAGTTAGAATTCACCGGCTGAATTTGGCAGCGGATACATTAGAAAAATTAGAGAAAATTGGTTATTTATATGATACTACAGTGCTCTCCTCGGAGTTGAAACAAAAATACAAAATAGGCAGACTGACAGAGATCCCTTTTCATATTATGGATGTTCGTCTTTTAGGTTTTCGTCAGAATTTTACACTTGAGCAAGCAAAAGAAAAGACAGTTTCATTGTTTAAAAAAGCAGAAAGAGAAAATAAAGATTACATTGGAATTCTTTTTCATGATAGGAGATTTAGCGACTATTTCCCAGACTTTAAAAATTGGTATAAATGGCTTGTTAGTTACTGTAAAGACAAAGGATACGAATTTGCCAATTATAAGGATTTGTTATAAAATTAATTCATTCGAAATAACAAAAAATGGATTATTTATCTAAATTAGAAAACAAAAGCATTTATATTATTAGAGAAGCATATTACCAGTTTAGGAATGTGGCAATGCTTTGGTCTATTGGCAAAGACTCAACAACTCTTCTTTGGTTGATTAGAAAAGCGTTTTTTGGAAAAATCCCTTTTCCTATTGTTCATCTTGATACCACATATAAATTTAAAGAAATATATGAATTTCGTGACAAGTATGCAAAGAAATGGAATCTAAACTTAATTATTGCAAAAAACGAGGAAGCACTTAAAAGGGGTATAGGCCCCGAGAAAGGGAAATTTGTGTGTTGTACTGAACTGAAAACCAATAATTTGAAAAAATTAATTGCAAAATATAAATTCAAAGCGCTTTACCTTGCCATCAGGAGAGACGAGCATGGTATTCGAGCAAAAGAGAGATTTTTTAGTCCGCGTGACAGTCAATTTGTTTGGGATTACAAAAATCAACCTCCAGAACTATGGGACCAGTATAAAACAAAAGCAAAGACAGAAGAACATTTAAGGATTCATCCTTTATTGGAATGGCGCGAGATTGATGTTTGGGAGTATATAAAACGAGAAAATATTCCTATAGTTTCTTTATATTTTGCAAAAAATGGAAAAAGGTATAGAAGTATAGGATGTGAGCCCTGCTGTAACCCGATTTTATCGCAAGCAGATACTTTAGATAAAATTATTGAAGAATTGCAAACTACAAGTGTTTCTGAAAGAAGCGGAAGAGCTCAAGATAAAGAAGCAGATTATATGATGCAAAAATTAAGAAGTTTAGGTTATATGTAAATTTTAAAGAAAATGGAAGGTTCTAAAGCAGAAAGTCTAAAATTTGTTATTGTTGGTCATGTTGATCATGGAAAATCAACCTTAATTGGGAGGTTGCTTTTTGATACTAAGTCCTTGCCTGATGACAAAATAGAAGAAATAAAAAAAATTTCTAAAAAATTAAATAAAGAGACTGAATTTGCTTTTTTGTTAGACCATCTTCAAGAAGAGAGAGAACAAGGAATAACTATAGACACCACCCAGACATTTTTTAAAGACAAGGCTAAAAATAAAGAATATGTAATAATAGATGCTCCTGGCCATGTTGAGTTTATAAAAAATATGATTACAGGAGCTTCCCAGGCAGATGCTGGGATTTTGATTATTGATGTAGCCGAAGGGATAAAAGAACAGACAAAACGACATGCTAATATTCTATCTATGCTCGGGATTAAACAGGTGATAGTGGCTTTAAACAAAATGGATTTAGCAGATTACAAAGAAGAAATTTTTAGACAAGTAAAAAGAAAAGCAGAGGAATTTTTAGGTTCTCTTGATATTAAACCCAAGTATTACATTCCAGTTTCTGCTTTAAAAGGTGAGAATATTGTTAATAAATCAGAAAAAATGCGTTGGTATGAAGGGCCAACGATTTTGGAAGCACTTGATGCATTTGAAACAAACGATTTGTCCAAAAAAGAAATTTTACTTTTTCCAGTTCAGGATATTTATGAGATTAATGGGAAAACAATTTATGTGGGTCGGATTGAATCAGGAAAGATTAGAGTAGGGCAAAAGCTTAAAGTTCTGCCTTCAGGAGAAATTACTGAAGTAAAAACAATTGAGAAGTTTAATGAAATTGTTAAAGAGTCTCAGGCAGGTGAAAATATCGGTATTACTCTTGCAAACTCTTTATCTATTGAAAGAGGAAATGTTTTTTGCGAATCAGGAAAAGAACCAATTTTAACCAATGAAATTTTAGCGAATATTTTTTGGATGCAGGAAAAAGAACTTACTGAAGGGAATACCCTTTTCTTTAAATGTGCCACTCAGGAAGTTCCGGCAGAGATAAAAGAAATCAAAAAAAGAATTGATTCTTCTACATTAAGGTTGTTATCAGCAGATGCTAGAAAACTTAAAAATCTTGAGATAGGCGAAGTAATCATAGAAACCAGAAATCCTGTTGTTATAACAAAATTTAATCAAATTCCTGAACTTGGAAGGTTTGTTTTAATGCTCAATAAAGAAATTTGTGCAGGAGGTATAATAATTTAAAGAAATGATTAGAAGAATATCTCTATTTAAAACAGAAATTCCATTAGCGAAAAACTATTTGCTTTCTTATGGAAAGGTAAGTTCTTTTCAGACAATATTTGCGAAAATTAATACAGACAAAAAAGAGACGTGGGGAGAATTTACTTATCTACCCGGATATTTTAAAGGACTAAACTTTAAAGAAATGTGGGAGAAGTTAGTTGGGTTTTCCAAAAAGATGGTAGGAAAGGATGAAAACTATATTTTAAGTAAATTGGATAAAGCAAAAGATTTTCTTATTTTAAGCCCTATCAGGATTGCAATTGAGAGACTAAGTTTTTTAGAAGAATTAAAAGAGAGTGTTCCATTAACTAAAACTATATTTGAAGAAGATTTTTTTAAGAAGTTATTGCCTTGTGAGATAAAGCATTATAAAGCATTTAAAATAAAGGTAGGTACATCCGGTTCTGTTTTGGATGATATTGAATTTGTTGAAAAAGTTTCTGAAAAAATTCCTCCTGACAGCGAACTGCGGATTGATGCAAATCAAGGGTATTCTTCCTTAGAAGAAGCAATAGAACTTACAAGAAGAGTAAAACAAAAAATAATATATCTTGAACAGCCCTTTCCTGTAGAAAAGTGGGACTGGAATAATAAACTTATGAAAAAAACAGGAATAAGTGTTATGTTAGATGAGTCAATTCAAAATAAAGAAGATATATTAAAGGCTGTGAGAATAGGTGTACCTTATATTAAGTTGAAACTGGCAAAAATAGGTTCTATTTATAAAACAATAGATTATATGCAATTTGCAGAAAAGAATGGGTTGAAGGTAATAATTGGAAACGGTGTTGCAACAGACATTTCTTGTTATCTTGAAGCATTAATTTGGCAAAAAGGAAAAACAAAAAAAGCAGGTGAAATGAACGGTTTTTTAAAGCCAGAATTGTATAGTAATAAATTACAGGAGAAAGAAGGCAAAATTGTTTTTAATAATAAAGAAAAGTTTATGTGTGAAGTTCTCCCTAAGAGTTTTATAAAAGATTTTGTTGAGTATAAATAAAAAATTTTAAGTTATGAAAAAAAGACTTTTTATTTTAGGATTAGATTGTGCAACACCCCAATTGATTTTTGATAGATTTTTTGATGAATTACCTTGTTTAGCAAAGATAATTTCTTTATCTAAAGAATATGGTCTATTAAGAAGCACGGATCCTCCTGTGACAATTCCTGCTTGGATGAGTATGTTTACTGGAAAAGATCCCGGGCAGTTAGGTTTTTATGGGTTTACTGATAGATTGAATTATTCATACAACGAAACTCATATAGTAAATAGTAATGATTTAGAAGACAAAACTGTTTGGGATTATTTAAGCGAGAAAGGTTTAGAATCAATTGTTATTTCAGTACCCCAAACTTATCCTCCAAAACCTATAAAGGGAATTTTAATTTCAGGATTTTTGACTCCTGATAAAAGATTGCCCTTTACCTATCCAAGAGAAATACAAAAAGAAGTTGAGGATATAACACAAGGATATATTTTTGATGTGGAAAATTTTATGATGAGAGATAAGAAGAAAATACTAAGTAGTTTATATGAAATGACCAGAAAAAGGTTTAAGTTGGCAAAAGAGTTTCTTGTTAATAAAAAATGGGATATGTTTGTGATGGTAGAGATAGCAGTTGATAGACTTCACCATAGTTTTTGGCGTTATTGTTTCTCCGAACATCGGCTTTTTAGAAAAGGAAATAAATTTGAATCTGCTATTTTAGATTATTACAAATTTATTGATAAAGAAATTTCAGAACTGCTTTCTCTTCTTCCTGAAGATGCGGTTTTAATGATTGTTTCAGACCATGGAGCCAAAAGTTCAAAGGGAACTTTCCATTTGAACGATTGGCTTGTGCAAAATGGTTATTTGCATTTAAAAAGAAATGTTAAAAAGAAAGAAAACCTTAATACTGAAGATATCGACTGGTTTAAAACTACTGCTTGGGCTAAAGGAGGATATTATGGAAGGATATTTTTAAACCTAAAAGGGCGAGAAAGATATGGAATAGTTCCGCCAAATCAAGCAGATAAGTTAAAAAAAGAGATTGCTCGAAAACTTGCTTTTCTTTCAGGTCCTTCACGGGAGAGAGTTAAAAACATAATAAAGTTTCCTGAAAAAATTTATAAAGACACCAAGAATTTTCCTCCTGATATGATTTTTTATTGCGGTGAATTAGATTGGAGAGTATCAAACAGTGTGGGGAATAAGTCGCTATTTTCAACTGAAGAACAGTCAGAAGCAGATAATGCAAATCATGATTTCAATGGCATTTTTATTATTTCTCTTTATCCCAAAGAAATAAATAAAAGAAATATTAAACTGAGAAAAAAAGATTTAAAATCTTTAAAGAAATATTCTATTTTAAGCATTGCGCCTACTATTTTGAACTTTTTTGACATTAAAATTCCTAAAGGCTTATCTGGTAAAGTTATTAAAATTAATTAGAATATGAAGAGAAAAACAGAAAAAAACAAACTTTTGATTGATTATTCAGAAGGAGAGAGAGACTATAAAATTTTTAAAGCAGATTTTGAGAAGGTTAAATATTATTGTCTAAACGAATGCATGGGGATTCAGTTCTTGACAAGCGCAGAAATGTTAAAGAAGTTAACTGAAAATTTATTGTCGCTAAATTATGCTCCACCTTTTAAACTTGAAGACTTTCTTTCTAAAAAGAGCATAAGTTCGCTAAAAAAGAAAGGAGTTTTTGAAGAAA
>CAYUHA010000027.1:0-6709 GCA_964444395.1 uncultured Candidatus Saccharibacteria bacterium
AGGAAACCACAGAAGAGGAAGCGGATGAAGACAAAGAAGCGGATAAAAATAAATCTATGGAAAATGAAGAAGAAACAACAAGTACAACAAACGAAGTTATTTCAGAAGAAAACGCAGAAAGCACAGATAATATAATAAGCGATATGTATGATGATATAAAGGATAATACAGAAAATACAGAAAATACAGAAGATACAGAAGATAAAGAAAATGATATAACTATAAAAGAAAATACAGAAGATACAGAAAATACAAATAATGCAAATGCAAATGATATAGAAATAGAAAATGAAGATACAAAAGAGATAGAGAAAAAAGAGAAAATAGAAGAGATAGAAGATGATATAAAGAACGATGACGAAGAAGGATTAACTGAACAGGAAACTCCAGCTGATGAAAGCGTTGAACTCACTGAAAACAATGAAGAAATTTCTAATGAGGCTTCTAATGAGAAAGTTTCTATTAAAGAAACAGCAGAAGAAGATGAAAAAATAATTGATGAAGATGCTCCTGTTCTTGAGGAAGGATTTGTTGATAGTGACGAGGAGGCAGTTGAAGAAGAAATAATTAAAGACACAATAGTTGTGACAGAAGAACCGGCTGACGCGTCAGATGATGTTGTCGCTAAAGAAAATGCTGATAGTGGACCAGAAGAACCTGAAGATAATAATAATGATTTAGAATAAAGTATTATGTTAAATTTTAAGAAAACAATTTATTTGTTCTGTAAGACTGTAAAGTTGTTTTCTTGGGATTCAAGTATTCTTACAGCAATAATTTTTGCTGGGAGTTTATTATTAATTAATCCTGTTTATGCTTTAACTAACGGAATAATTATTAATCCTGATCCTATCTTTGAAGATGTTAAAAACTTTCTTCCAGGAGATTCAGTTATTTCACAAGTCAGTATCACGAACAATTCGGGAAAAAATTATGAAACTATCGCTCTTAGCGGAAGCGCAAAAGATGACGAAAGAGAGTTAGCTTCAGCTTTAGAATTAGAAGTAGATGATTTGCCTGTAGTAGATTTGGATTTTTTGTTAGATGGAGGAATTTTAGTTCTTTCAGATGGAATCGCAAATAACCAAACTAAAACTTTTGATTTTGTAATGCATTTTAAAGAAAATGGAGGAGGAGATAATGATTATCAAGGGAAAAGCGTGATTTTTGATTTTATTTTTATATTTGAGGAAGAGAAAGGGGAAACAGCAACAATAACGGTATCGGGTGGAGGCGGTGGCCCTAATACTTCGCCTGGCTTAATGATTTCCGGAGAAAACGAATTGGTGAAGGTAACTAATATTACACCATATAGTGTAACTATAACTTGGTTAACTAATCATTTTTCCACTAGCGAGGTAATTTACGCGAAAAAAGGTAAAGATGGAGAACCAGATGAGCCTCACACTTTAAATTTAAGCGCACCACCGAATTTCGGCTATGCTCACCGAAAAGCAGGAGACGATAACAGCCCTCCGCCAAAAGTCACCTCTCATCAGGTTACTCTTACTGGATTGGAGCCAAATACTACATATTATTATAGGGCTATTTCTTATGCTTCCCCGCCTACAATTAGCCGAGAATATAGTTTCACCACCTTGGAAGCAAAACAAGAGTCCACTAAAGCAATAAGAGAAACTTCTGGAAAAAATAAAAGAAAAACTTCAGAAGAAATGAGTGAGGGAACCAAAAAAACAACTGAAGCAATTACTCCTTCAGTTCCAGAATCAACTCCGGGAATTGAAACAGAAGAACCTTCAATTTTAGAAAAAATCAGCTTAACTGAAAAAGCCGTTCCCATTGAAGGAAAAACAATCCAGAAAGGATTAATCCCGATGCTGGCAGCCATAGGTATGGCTTGGAAAGAAATTAGCCAATCAACTTTCTTAGCAATTATTGTAATTTTATGTTTAGTAATTTTAGTTCTAATAGGCATTAAAGAACTTAAATTAATTTGGAAAAAAAGAAAGAAAAAAGAATAGGGGAGAGAAATTAATTAAAAATCACATTTATATAAAAAGCGGTAAGTTTTACTTAACTTACCGCTATTAAATTAGAATTTTATCTTTTTATTTTTTATTTTTAGCTTGGTTAAGTTTACCTCTTACATTTATTCACAAATTAATCACAAACTTCGCATTACGACAAAAATTACAAAAGCTATAATAAAAATTGTTATTCCTATTAATATTATATTAACATTAGTGAACAAGTTCTCCATATTTTCCTCCTTTCTTCCAAAATATTATTTTTAAGGTCCTTTAAATTAATTTATTTATATGATTTACATTACCAAAGTGATAAAATTTGTCAAATTTTGGTATCATAGTTAAATTGTTTAATAAATTTTGTTTAGATTATTTTTTTGGTTGTTTAGAATTATTTTAATAATAAGTTGATTTTTTAGAATTATTTGTTTTTAATTCGTTTTTAATATTTTTAATCCGTTTTTAATCCGTTTTTTTAATTCGTTTCTATTATATGTTTTAATATTTTAATATTGTGTTTAACATATATCATCTTCTAATTATTGCGATCGCAATAATTAGAAGATGAATATATTTTTTGCTATGGAATTATTCTTTGCTATGGAATTATTTTCTGCTATGGAATCATCTTCTAAAAATTGCGATGGCATAAAATAGAAGAAAGAAATTAAATAGATAAAATAAAAATTAATAAAAATTAAAATAGATAATTAAATATAGATAAAAGATAAAGGAAAATAGATAAAAGATAAAGAGGAGGAAATAAAAGAATCTCTTCCCTTTTAATCCTTCCCCTTCCTTTTTATCCTTTCCACAAAAGTGTCCGATCGGACACTTTTGTGGAAAGGTGATAATAAGATAAAAGGGAGGAGAGAAATCTCCCTTTCCTTTTTATTTCTTCCCCCTCCTTTAGCCTTTAAGAGAGAATTAAAAGGGGAAGGTTTTTATTTTCTCCCTTCTTCTTTGGAGAGGGAGGGGAAGGTGGGGGAGAATAACGCACAAACTTGAAAAATCCTTTTAAAAAAGACATAATTTAGGTAATGAAGGAAGAAAAAACTGAGAAAAATTTAGAAGATTTAAATTCAGAACAAAAAGAGGCAGTAAAATTTGGGCAGGGTCCTCTTTTGATTGTTGCCGGAGCAGGAACCGGCAAAACCACAGTAATTACTAGACGAATCATTCACCTTATTCAATCCCAAAAAGCAAAACCAGAAGAAATTTTGGCTTTAACCTTTACAGATAAAGCAGCGGAAGAAATGGAGGATAGAGTAATTAAACTTCTGCCAATAGGATACATAGAACTTTGGATATCTACTTTCCATTCTTTTTGTCAAAGGATTTTAAAAGAACACGGTTTAGATATTGGACTCTCTACTGATTTTAAATTGCTGGACCAGACCCAAAGTTGGCTTTTAGTTAGACAAAATTTAGATAAATTTAATTTAGATTATTACAAACCATTAGGAAATCCTACTAAATTTATTCACGCATTAATTTCCCATTTTTCTCGCTGTAAAGATGAAGGAATTTATCCAGAAGAATATTTAACATATAGCGATAGTTTAAGATTAAATTTAGACGGAATAGCAATAGGAAGCAGGAAAATAAAAAGCAAAGACAAAAAAGAACTAGCTATGGTTCAGCAGGAAGCAGATAGAATAAAAGAAGTGGCTGAAGCATACTTTACTTATCAAAAGCTTTTATTAGACAATAATGCTTTAGATTTCGGCGACCTTATTAATTATTGTTTAAAGCTATTTAAAGAAAGGGCTAAAATTTTAGAAAAATATCGCAACCAGTTTAAATATATTTTAGTAGATGAATTTCAAGACACTAACTGGGTTCAATACGAATTAGTCAGGTTATTAGCTTTTCCAAAAAATAATTTAACTGTTTCTGCAGACGATGACCAAGCAATTTATCGTTTCAGAGGGGCTTCTTTTAACAATGTCTTACAATTTAGAAAAGATTATCCTCAAGCTAAAGAAGTGATTTTAATTAAGAATTATCGTTCTACTCAAAATATCTTAGATTTATCCTATAAATTTATCCAGCTGAACAATCCTAATCGTTTGGAATATCAACTTAATCAGGCAAAAGAAATTTCGAAAATTGCCAAAGAAAAAGGAGTAAACTTGAATAACTTTAAAAAAATTAATAAACAGCTTATTGCTACAAAAGAGAAACAGGGTATTATTGAAAGTTTACATTTTGAGACCTTAGAACAGGAAACCAGAGGAGTAGTAGAGAAAATTTCTAAAATTTTGAATGATGATAAAACGGCTACCTTTAACGATTTTGCCATTTTAGTAAGAGCTAACAACCAAGCTCCTGCATTTTGTAGAGAATTAGAAAGAGCTGGATTACCTTACCAGTTTCTGGCTTCAAAAGGATTATATTCAAAGCCAGTAATTTTAGATATTATCTCTTATTTAAAACTATTAGATAATTATCACGAAAGTTCAGCTCTTTTTAGAATATTAAACTGCCCTTGCTTTAAAATTCCATATGAAGACATCACCAGAATTACTCAATATAGTCATCTCAAAGGTCAATCAATTTATGAAAGTTTACAGCAACTTCCTTTAATTTCCAATCTCGCATTGGAAAGTATAAATAAAATAAATTTTCTTTTAGACCTAATTAAAAAACATACTAATATTGCTAAAGAGAAAAATGTTAGCGAGGTGTTTATAGCATTTTTAAGAGATTCGGGATATTTAAGCTATATTATAAAAAAAGAATACGCAGCAGAGTTAGATTTAATAAATCAGTTTTATGACAGAATTAAAACATTTGAAGAAAATCAAATAGCCCCATCTTTAACTAACTTTATAGAACAACTCAATCTTGAATTAGAAGCAGGAGAAGAAGGTTCTTTGAAACTTTTTGATATTAAAGAAGGTCCGGATATGATCAAAGTTATGACTCTCCATTCTGCTAAAGGGTTGGAGTTTAAGTATGTTTTTTTAGTTAACCTGGTGGACAAACGTTTTCCATCTATAGAAAGAAAAGAACCAATCGAGATACCGGAAAAATTAGTAAAAGAAATAATTCCACAGGGCGATATTCATTTACAGGAAGAAAGAAGATTATTTTATGTAGGAATGACTAGAGCAAAAAAGGGATTATTTTTTACTTGGGCTGACAATTATGGAGGGTTAAAAAAGAAAAGACCGTCAAGATTTCTTATAGAATGTGGATTAACAAAAGAAAAAGAAGAAAAACCAACCCACGAACCTTCACAATCAACTTTTCAGAGTATAGATAACTCAATTTCTATTGTTAGCAGAACCCAAAAACTACCAATCCCTTCTCATTTTTCTTATACTCAATTTGCCGCCTTTCAAAAATGTCCTTTGCAGTACAAGTTTGCTCACATTTTAAAGGTTCCAAGACCAGGAAAGCCCGCTCTTAGTTTTGGAAAAGCTATACATCAAACTTTATATGAATTTGTAAAACAGTTTCAAGAAAATATACTGAAACTTCAAGGTAATTTATTTAGCGAAGTTAAACCCAATCTTAAAGAGAAGAAAATACAAAACTTATTAGTTCAAAATATCGGATTGGAAGATTTATTAGAAATATATAAAAAAAATTGGATTGATGAATGGTACAGCGATAAAATTCAGAAAGAAAAATATTACAAATTAGGAGAAAAATGTCTTAAAATATTCTATCAAGATTTTGCAGAAAATATCCCAAAGATTCAATATATAGAAGGAAAACCAGCCTTGGAACAAAATTTTAACCTTAAAATAGAAAATTATTCTATAATTGGGAAGATAGATAGAATAAACGTTCTCTCGGAACACGAAGTGGAAATTATGGATTACAAAACCGGCAGACCCAAAGAAAAATTATCATCTGAAGATAAACAACAACTGTTGATTTATCAAATAGCAGCAGAAGAAGTTTTAGGATTAAATCCTATAAAATTAACTTATTATTATTTAGAAGAAGGGAAAAAAGTTTCTTTTTTAGGAAAAGAACAAGATAAAAAAAGTTTTAAAGAAGAAATACTTGAAATTATTGAAAAAATTAAAAGCAATGATTTCTTCCCGGCTCCTGGCCGACATTGTCAATATTGCGATTTCAAAGATATCTGCGAGTTTAGAGAAGAATTTAACAATTAAGAAATACTAAATAGTGGAGGAGAAAAATAGAAAGAAAAAATTTTTTTCTTTTTAGAGATGAAAAAATAAAGTTAATAATATATGTTATAAAATAAAAGTAAAAAAACCGCTAACTAAATTATGTTAGCGGTTTTAAACTTCCCAATCTGCTGTCATCCAGTTAATCAGCTCGTCGCTATAATCTTTTACAAAACCTTTTTTAGAAATTTTTAACTTTTTCTTTCTTTTCTTGCTTTTCTTTCTTTTTTTATCCTTTTTCATTTTATTTTATCCACCTCTTTTCGTTAAATTTTTAATGAACAATTAAGAACAAAAAACCAGCTTTTTGGTGAAAGGCTGGTTTTTATGTATATTTGTTGTTTTATTTAATTATTTAATTTTTTCTTAAACCAAACCTTTCACCATTTAGATTTAGCTGGTTTTAATAAAATAACTGCAATAACAATGGCGAAAGGTCTGTTTACCATATATTTTAATTAAAACGCAAATTACAATTAAGTCAAGAAAGTTATCCACATAATAACATTTTCTTATGAAGAGCAAGGAGAATTTTTTACTTATCTCTCAATTTATTTGTTTATCCTC
>CAYUHA010000027.1:6719-7446 GCA_964444395.1 uncultured Candidatus Saccharibacteria bacterium
GTATTTATCTCAATAATATCTCCTTCTTTAATAAAAAGGGGAGCGTTTATTTTTGCTTTAGTCTCCAAGATAACCGCTTTTGTCCCCGGTTGAGATCTATCTCCTTTAACTCCGGGAGGGGCTTCAATTACTTTTAACTGAATTTTTATTGGTAAAGAAATATTAATTATTCTATTATTAAATTCTAAAGCATCTACTAATTGATTCGGCTTGAGAAATTGCGCAGATGAACCAATTTGGCTTCCAGTTAAGTCAAATCGGCGGGAAGCATCGTTTTCTTTGCAAAAGAAAAATTTATTTCGGTGAGAATATAAAAATTTTGCCTTAAACTTTGAAATCTCTGCTTCTTCAAATTTTTCTTCAGGACGAAAAGTTTTATTAACAATATCTCCTGTTTCCAGATTTTTTATTTTTGACTGTAAAAGAGAATGTCCTCTTCCTTTAAATAGAAAAGAACTCTCAATTATTTCATAAGGCTGATTATTTAAAATAATTTTTACTCCTTTTTGAAGTTCATTAAAAGAAAGCATAACCTACTACGAAACTACGAATTTTTTACGAATTCACGAATAAATTAATCTATATAAAATTTTAAATCCGAATATCTAAATTCTAAATAATATCAAATACCAAAATTCAAAACCCATAAAAGAAAATTCTAAATCCGAAATCCTAAATCCTAAACCAAATCCCAAATCCCAAATTCTAAATTCTAAATAACATAATA
>CAYUHA010000028.1:0-7085 GCA_964444395.1 uncultured Candidatus Saccharibacteria bacterium
TATTACTCCCTGATTGTTTATTGACCAGTAATAAAACACTATCTTTTTTATTGGTTCGACTATAACTTCTTTCTTCTTTGCAAGTATCTATTATTTCAGCCACATCTTTAAGGTAAACAGGCGCTCCCGCCTTAACACAAAGAACAGTGTTTCTAATTTCTTCTAAGTTTTTATATTCCCCAACAGTTCGTAAAGCGAATTCTTGAATTCCCTCAATAATATGGCCGCCAGAAATATTAATATTTTCCCCGCGAAGAGTTTGAATAACTTGAGATTGAGTTAAGTTATAAGATTCTAATAATGATTTATCCAAACTAACTAAAATTTCTCTTTCCCGACCGCCCATTATTTGAACTGAAGCCACTCCGTCCAGCCGTTCTAATTTATCTTTAATATTATCTTCTAAAAGATGACGCAATTCTAAAGTATCTAAGTTTTTTGAAGTGACTCCATAACCCAAAACCGGCATTGCTCCAACATCCAATTTAACCACCAAAGGTCTATCAGCATCGGCTGGCAAAAAATCTTGAATTAAATCAAGTTTATCTCTTACATCTTGAGCGGCTGAATCTAAATCAACACCCCAATTAAATTCAACCATCACCACTGAAAGACCTTCTTGAGAAAAAGATTTAACTGATTTAACTCCTTTAATAGTGCTAACTACATCTTCTATTGGTTTAGTTAAAAGTTCTTCAATATCTTCTGAAGTTACTCCCGAATAAGTAGTCACTACCGAAACTATTGGATATTCAATTTCCGGCAATAAATCTAAACCAAGCTTGCTAAAAAATAAAATACCTAAAACGATGATGATCAAAGCAATCATCAAAATAGTCACTGGTCTTTCAACTGAAATATTTGTCAATTTCATAGAAAGTTATTTATCAAAAAAATCTAAAATCTTAAATCTCAAATCTAAAATCTAAAATTAATAATTCAAAATATAAAAAGAATACCCTTCCCTATATCCTCTCCATCTTATAAAAAGAAGAAGAAGTAAGGAGGGATATTTTTCCATCCTCTCTTATCCTCCTCCACTTTCCTAAAAGGAAGGGGGAATAGAAAGAAATCTCCTCCTCTTATAGAGGAAAAAATTAAAAAGGAAATATCACTCTTTTTTCAGTAATAAGGGGGGAATTAAAAAGGGACCCCTCCTCTTAAAAAGAAAAGAGACTTATTGATTTTTTATTACGACCAAATCACCTTCTTTCAAATCATAATTTCCATTAATAATAACTTCTTCTCCCGCGGATAATCCTTCTACAACTTTTAATCTATTTTCGTCGATGACTTCGGTTTTAACAGTTTTTATCTTAACTCTTGAATTTTCCGCAACATAAACTTTTTCAACGCCTCCTTCTTTGAATACTGCTGATTTAGGAATCACTAATATATTTCCTTGCCTATTAGTAATAATTTTAACATCAGCCACCATGCCGACTTTTATTTTTCCATCGCTATTTTCTAATCGAATTTTAACAGGGAACTTTTTACTTACTGAATCAGCCACTGAACCGACATAATAAACTTCTCCGATAAACTTTTTATCAGGATAAGCCGCCAATTTAATCTCAGCTTCTTGGCCAATAAAAATCTTACTAATATCAAATTCGGTTAAAAACAGTTCAATTTTTATGCCGCTGGTGTTCACGATTTCAGCCACCGGACTACCGGCCATTACCATTTCTCCTACTTCTATATATTTTCGGCTCACTATACCGGAAATAGGAGCTGTAATCGTAGTATTGTCTAACTGCGCTTGTATGGAATCTAGTTGTCCCTGGGCAGCAGCAATTTGCAAGTTCGCCCGTTTCTTAATACTGGCCAAATTTGCTTCGGCTGATTCAAGTTGTTTTTTTGCATTTTCGTAAGCTGATTGAGCCGCATCATTCCCCGTGGTTTTACCCAATTTAGCGTTAATAATAGCTTGCTTAGAGTTAAACAAACTAGTGATAGAAGATTCAATACCGATTCGCGCTGTATCAAGTGCGTTTTTTTCTGAGGGCAAAACTCCATGCTTCCAATCTAAATCAGTTCTGACTTCTGTTAATAAATCCTTTACAGATTGAAGGGCAGGTATTATATCAGCTAATATTTGATCAATTTTTTCTTGAGAAAAATTTACTGTAGCATCCTCAATTTGCCCTTTAACCCCTCCTTTTAAAGGGATAATGAATTGAGAAGCCAATCGGCCGGCATTTGATTTCCCCAAAAGCAAGCGAATTGCCTTTGATTTTTTTTCAGCTATGCGAATAGCATTTTGATCGCCGCCTGTAAAATATTTATATTGAAATTCAGTTACAGCAACTATGGCGTTAGTCCCGATTAAAACCGCGTTGCGAGCCGTGTTTAAGGCGTTAGTATAAGCATTAACTATTGCTTGTTCATTAGTCGTAGCAGTATTGTTTAAAGATTTTTTCGCGTTAGCCAAGGCCACTTTTGCCGCTTCTACCGCCACTTCAGCCGCTTTAATATTTTGTTTTGCTGAAGCACGAGTATTAATTAAATTGATTTGAGCATTATTGTAAGCCGTTTTCAAAGTTTGATCGCATTCCAACTGAATAATGGTTTGCCCGGCTTCAACCCAATCTCCTTCCTTAAAAAAAATACCTACAACCTTGCCTGTTATTTTAGGACTGACTTTAGTTTTATTTAAAGGTTCGGTTATCGCGGAAGCGAAAACGCTTTGATTAATATTTTCCAAGGATATTCTCTTTGTCTGGACAACAACTGATTCTTTATTAGGAATTGATTTAGCAGTACTGGAAATGTTGCTCAATATATCAGCCAACAAAAAATTGTTGCCTTTTGCCGCGAAAAATAAACCAACTGCACCTATTAAACCAACAATTACAACAACACCAAATATTATTTTTCTGTATATTCTGTTTTTAATTAGAGTTTTCATAAATTTTTGATAATTTTTCTAAAATTCTAATAATGTTTTTTTGTTCATTTATATTAAGTTGCATTAAAATTTTTTTCATATTGTTATTAAGTTTATTAAAACCTCTTTTAAGTTCTTTCCGGCCTTTTGAAGTAATTGAAAGACGAACAATCCGTCTATCATTCTTATCGTAAACCCTTTTAAGCATTTCTGATTTAACAAGAGGATTAATCAGCGAAGTGGCTGAAGGCGGGGTAATGCAAAAATAATCAGCTACTTCTTTCATTAATGGGTTCCCTTTTTCCGCTATATAACGCAAAGATTCCAATCTCAGAATAGAAAAAGGGTCGGAGTGCTTTTTTTCTTTTCTTAATCGTTCGCGAATTAAACGGTTAGTTTTAAAAATAAGCGAAATTATATATTTTATTGTTTTATTATCATTATTCACAATAGTTAATTAGAGTATTTAATTATTAGATATTCTAACTATATATAAAAATAAAAAATTTGTCAACTGTCTTTTTCTTTTGGCTCACCGACTACTTCCACTTTCCTGAACTTAAAATTGAAATTATCAATCCTAAACCCAAAAAACTGGCTAAAAGATAGCCGATAATTCCTAAAACCGGATAACCGAAAATAAACGGACCAATTTGCTGTTGTAAAATCAAAGAAGAGCCGATAATTAAAGCGGCGATAATCAAACTGAACGAAAGGCGATTAGTGGAGCGGTTAATTTCCTTGGTCAACTTTCCCAGTCCTTGATGTTCAAAATTAAATTTTAATCTACCTTCTTTAATCTTGTGCAAAATATCAATTAAATCCCTAGGCAACTCTTCGATTAATTCAACGCTTTCTTGAAATAAAATGTTGCTTTTTTTCAACAATTCCTGAGGTATAAATTTTTTTCGCAAAAATTTTTTAACAAAAGGCTTTGCCGTAGAAATCATATCAAAATCTGGATCAAGTTTTTTGCCTATAGTTTCTTCCATTGAGAGAGCTTTTAACATCAAAACAAAACCAGGGGGTAAAACTAAACGATGTTCTACTATTACTTTTAACATATCTTCACTGATTTTTCTGATTTCTAAACGTTTTAAAGGAACTCCAAAATAACGGTCAAATAACTCTTTCAAATCTTGCCGAAACAAATTTTTATCAACTTCTTTAATAACCACACCTAAATTTTCAAGGCAATTTATAATTTGTTCCAAATTTTTATCAATAATTGCTTGAAGTAATTTTGCTATCTTAAAAATTGTTTCTTTATCTAAATAACCAACCATCCCGACATCTAACATTACAATTGTAGCCGGCGGTTGAATCAAAAGATTGGCCGGGTGAGGATCGGCATGGAAAAATCCATCCTCTAAAATTTGTTTAAGAATTGCTTTAGCTCCTCGTTTGGCTATTTTCTCCACCTCAAAAATATTTTTATATTTATCTTGAGTAATTTCATTAATTTTCCTTCCTTTCATAAATTCCATAGTTAAAACTTTAGCAGTTGACATTTCCCAATAAATTTTTGGCACTTTAATATATTCAATATCCTTAAAATTTATTCTAAACTTTTCAAAATTATAGGCCTCGTTAGTAAAGTCAATTTCTCTTCTTATGGCTTTTTTAATTTCAGCCACTATTAATTTTGGCCGATAAACCCAACCATTCTTAAGTCGGTTTTCTAAAAATCCGGCTAAATTTTCTAAAATCCCTAAATCTAACTCAATTATTTCTTTAATATCCGGCCTTTGAACTTTTACGGCCACAAGTTCATTATTGGGTAAAATCGCTTTGTGAACTTGACTCAGAGAAGCGGCGGCAATTGGCTTTGTTTCAAATTTTTTAAATAGTTTTTCCAGTGGCTTATTTAATTCCTTCTCGATAATTTTTTGAGCCTGAAAACTGCTAAAAGGAGGGACCCTATCTTGAAGTTTTTCTAATTCTTTTATAAAAGCCGACGGCAGAAAATCCGGTCTAATACTTAAGATTTGGCCGAACTTAATAAAAGTTGGGCCTAATTCTTCCAAAGCTAAACGCAATTTCTCCGGCCCAGTTAGCTTTTGGTAATCTCTCGGACTTTTTCTTATTCTTAACAAAAGGCCTGTTTTTGACCGGTCAATAAAGTAATCTAAGCCATATTTAACCAAGACGCGCATAATCTGCTTACTCCGTTTAATCTGTCGCCAATTTCTAAAATTAAACATACTAAAAAAACTCAAAACCCAAAGCGCAAAATTTGAAACTAAAAAAGAAAATTTCGCTTTGCGGTTTAAGTTGCAGTTTTGCGTTTTGAGTTTTGAGCTTTGCGCTTATTCCCTAATTCTTAATTCATAGTTTAAGACTTAAAATTTCAATGAATTTCTATCGTGTTTCCGTTATTTCTTAGATAACTTATCAATTTTTGCCTTTAAAGCCTCTAATTCTTTGCGGGTGGGAATATCTAACTTCACCAAAATTTCTTTCACTATTTTTTCAATTCTTTTTTCTATCTCAGCTCTACTTTTTTCTGCCCGCCTCATTAAGTCCTTAACAAGTTTAACTTCTTCAGTTTTAGCTAACTCACCTCGTTTAACTAAATCCTTAGCCAACTTTTCCGCTTTCTCACGGCTTAAAGATAAAACGCCCAGTCCGGCTAAAAATGTTTTTTTAATTAAATCTGACATAATTTTTCTTTTTAACTTTAGTTAATTTCCCAATCGACCTTGTATTTAATGAACATTAAATGATTAATATATTTAGCATCTCGAAGAATATTTTCTTTATTGTATTTTAATTTTTAATATTTATAACCTATCTTACCTACCACTCGGTAAGTTATTTTAAATATATCAAAACGAATAAATATCTGTCAAATAAACAACAAATACATAAGTTCAAAAAATGACGGCGGGCAAAAGTTTCTCTCCATACTTCTTTTTTCTCGCATTAGAATAAAACTCGATGCAGAATTTCGCTTTTGCCCGCCTGTTTTGTTATACGCAACTCAGGATATAGAGATATAGAATAGGAAACGGTCTTTTGCTGAGATTATCGATGCTTATTCTGCCGACAGACAGGCGTTAAAGCGACACCAGCGTCGGGTAGGATTTGCCGTCCGCAGAGTAGTACTTATTCAGCGTTTTACTGAAAATAAATTTAAGTAGAACGGCATAAATTACACCAAAATCTGACTTTTGAGAATTTTATTGATAATATTTAGGCGGCGCTGTGCGCCGCCCATAAAAAAGTCGATTATTCCGACGGTCCCCTCAATTATTAAAGCCTAAAAAGTCACTCTATTTTTGTATAATTCTCTGTGATCCAATAATCGCCCTACCACATAACACTCTTTGGTGCCATATGTTGCTTTATAATATCTTTTCCTCCCAGCGGCACCTATATCGTGAAGGAACTGGGCGGAAAGCATCTCCATCTTGTTGATGATTTTATCTGCTTCTTCATCATTTTGAGTAGGGTATGAAAAAAACCACTCAAAATGTAAATTAATCCTTCCGCTAACTCCATAAACACCGTAATGGTTTAAATAATCAATAATCAGTCTACTACTGATTTTATCATTAAGTGTTATTTTAAGAAGCATTTTTTCTGAAGGGGGCCATTTTCTTTTTATCAATTTACAGAAAAATTTTTTAATTCTCCGTTTGAGGAGAATTTCTCCAAAAAAATTTTCCTTAGTTACAAGATTAAGCTCATAAAAAGAATAGGTATTCTTAAACGGTGATAGGCTAGATTTGTGGCAAATCATACTGGCGTTATCTCGAACAAGAGAAACGAAATTGGTCTTATCATCTACTTCCTCGAGCACCCATTTTTTCCCGTCGCACCACACTTCATTAGGTATTCTATCAACCATATCTTTATCCTCCTTTCTTTTTTCTTTTTTTCCTTTTTAAATGAACTATCATATGAACTATTATGTCCTAATTATGTATAATTTAATCAAAAAAGTCAAGGGCTCCGCCCAGCACCACTTTTTCAGAAAAAGCGGTGCTGAGTTTTTTGCTACACAAATTAAATCCATTCAAACTTCAAACTTTCGCTATTATTTTACCAAACCCCGCCTTCTATATCATAATTTAACACCATCTAAAAAATAATACATTATAAATAAAAAATTTACTCTTTATATATAAACCTAAATTATTAGTGTATAGAGAAAAGTCAATGCATAAGGAATTTAAAAAGATAAAATTAA
>CAYUHA010000029.1:0-7058 GCA_964444395.1 uncultured Candidatus Saccharibacteria bacterium
TGTCTAATTTCTTTGCAAATTTTTCCAACCACTGACAAAAAAAACCTAAATTATCATCATTAACATCTACTTTTTGAGTAATAATTAATAAATTCATCTCATTTGGCGAGTTTATTCCAAATAAGTATTTGCTTAAAAAGCAATCTTCGCGGATTAAATCTTTCTTCTGTATCTATAATTTTCTGGCCTCTTTCCCCCATTTTTTTAGCAGTTTCCGGGTTTTTAAGTAAAAATAAAATTTTTTTTACAAATTCTTTTTCATTCCCTTGCGGGATTATAAACCCGTTTTCTTTATCAATAATAGCGTCAACAACTCCGCTCACTCTTGTAGAAACTATTGGCTTTCCGGCAGCAGTGGCTTCCATAAGAACTCGAGCAAAACCTTCATATAAAGAAGGTAGAGCAAAAATATCCGCCGCTTTAAAGTATTCAGGAATTCTTAAATGAGGTATTCCTTCCACCCAGCTTATTTTATGCTGAATTTTTAATCTCTTTGAAAATTTCTTAAGCTTCGCTCCTTCTTTTCCTTTACCCACTATAACCAATCTTGCTTTTGGAAATTTTTGAATTACATCTTTATAACATTTTAAAAGAAAAGGAATATTTTTTTGCTTGGTTAATCTCCCTACAAAAAGGATAATTCTTTCCTCCTTATCTCTTAACAATTTCTTTCTAATTTCTCTGCCGTCAGCGTTTTTAAATTCTTCAATATTTAAAGGAATCATCGGCTTGCAGAAAATCTTTGAACTAGGTAGTCCATTTCTTATTAAAATCTGTTTGTCTCCCGAGCCGTCTGTCTGAACGCCATCTGCTTTATTAACAATATATCTTCCTATAGGAGCTAATATCAAATTTATTTTCGCTTCTTTAATCCAGTATTTATTGTAAGGATTAAACCCATAAACACATAGATTAAGAGGAATTTTATATTTTATTTTTAGCAAATATCCAATAAATGCAGTAAACACAGGGTCCTGGGCTTGAATAATATCTATTTTATTGTTTTCGCAAATCTCTTTTCCTAATCTATACATTCTAAAAAAAGATTGAACCCAACTACCTCCGTTGGTAGGAATAACATTCATATTCTCTATTCTCTTTTGTTTAAATCCGTGCTTATTGCGGGAAAAAACCAAAACATAGTATTTGTTTAAATACTTTGCATAAAACTTCATTCTTTCTGAGGTGTCTCCTTTTTCCACACTCGAAGGATTAAACAACTCTTTGGTATAACCCAAAGACAAAACATTCAATTTTTTAATAGGCATAAATTAATACGAATCTAATACGAATTGATGCGAATTTAATGCGAATTAGAAAATATAATTTTAATATCCTCTCTTTAATACCTCTATAGTTTGTTTTATCAAATTGTCCCAAGTGAAATTCTTAAGCTTTTTCTTTGAAATTTTAATAAATCTATTTTGTAGCTTTTTATCTTTTATTAGTTTTAAAATTGATTTCTTTAGTGCTTCCTTATCATTATAATCTGTTAAAAATCCATTTACTCCATCTTCAACTATTTCAGGATTTCCGCCAACTTTAGTAGTAACTATAGGAAGTTCGTACTGCATTGCTTCTAAAAGAGTATGAGACAAACCTTCCTGAGCAGTATTTAAAACAAAAATGTCCGCTGCCCTGTAATACAAAGGCATATCAGAATGCTTGACTTTCCCAATTAATTTTACTTTATCCTCTAATTGGAAATTGGAAATTAGAGATTGGAGATTTTTTAATTCTGGCCCTTCTCCGATAATAACTAACTTTAAATCTGGACTTTGCTTTAATATATCAGACATTATTTCAATTAAACTATCAAATCCTTTATTAGGAACCAATCTGCCTACGGATAAAATAATTTTACCAGAAATGCCAATTTTTTGTTTTGCTTCTTTTTTAGGAATAATTAATTTTTCCTGCTCTATCGCATTATAAACAACTTTAATTTTGTTTTTCTCCACTCCCCATCCTTGAACCAACCGCTTTATGTATTTGCTCGGAGTTATTATAAACTCTGCGTTTTTTGCAACTATTTTCTGAACCTTCCGCCTAATCTCAGTAATTAAATCAAATTTCTTTTTTTGAAATTCCTCGATATTGCAACCTTGAACTTTGAATTTTGAACCAGTCCGCCAAGACGGACGGTAGGAGATATGCTTTGAATTTTGAACTTTGTTTATGTATTGCTCCCAAGCATAATCTCCAACTACTTTTATTATTAATCTTTTATTTAGAATCTTAGAAACCAACAATGCGGGCAATCCAGCGCTTACTGCATTTTGAACATAAATTAAATCAGCGTCTTTTGCTAATTTTAACAATCTCCAAAAATACAAGAAGTGCCTCAACCCCTTTGGAATTTTCCTTGAGATCCTTATAACCGGAAAATCATAATTTTGAACTTTAACTTTGAACTTTGAACTTTTCACCCTGTTAAATTGCTCGCTCTTTGAGCGAGCACCCCGCTTTAGCGGGGATTTAACAGGGTGAACTTCGAACTTTGAACTATTTTCATCGCTATAGGTAATCACTTCCACATCCATTCCCTTTTCAATAAACTCAGTAGCTAACTTTTCTACATAAGTCGCTGGCCCTCCGATATCCGGCGGAAAAATTCCAGCAGATAAAATAATTTTAAACTTTTTATTCATCTTAAATCTTATATAGTTTTATAATTTAACATCTCTTGATAAATTTTTTCTATTTTTTCGGCAATATTTTTCCAATCGTATTTTTTTATATTAATTTTAGCGTTTTGGGTTAAGCTTTTTGCAAAATCTGGTTGAGAAAAAATTTTAAAAACTGCTTGAGAAATTGCTCTTGAGCTTTTCGGTTTGATCAAAATTCCTGTCCTTCCATTTTCAATAATATCTGGAATACCTCCTATTTTAGATGCCACTACCGGAATTCCAATTGCTTGCGCCTCCAAAATAGCAATGCCTAATCCTTCAGAAACTGACGGGAGAACAAACGCCTCTGATTTAAATAATTCTTCTGGAATTTTTTGATGAGGCAATCCCCCTTTTAGCTCTACAGAATTTTCAATTTTGAGATTTGATATTTGAGATTCGAGATTTTTTCTTTCCGGCCCTTTTCCGACTAAAACTAATTTCGTGTCTGGAAAACTCCTTAAAATTTCAGGCATTGCAGATATTAAATAATTTATCCCTTTATGCTTTTTAAAATTCGCTACACAAATAATCCTATGCTTTTCTTTAGCAACCTGATTTTGATTTATAATCTGGTTATATTTATTTTTAAAAAACTCTAAATCCACTCCATTTGGAATAATTTCTATATTTTTTGCTCCAAAATTCCTTGCTCTCTCTGCTAATTTTTTAGAAATTGCCTGAATTTTATCTGGGATTAAATGAATCTCTTTAAACAAAAAATTAGGAATATTAACATTGTCGCTTTGTAGAGTTAATAAAATCGGCTTTTTTTGAAAAATCCTATAAAAAATCAAAGCCAATCCTGCATAACTTTCTAATACTGCGTGCAAAAGCTGATGATTGATGAAAAAAGATTTAAAAGGTGCTAAAATAGGATAAAGATATTTATCAAGTTTTATACCAATCCCTACTCTATATATTTTAATGTTCTGTTTTTGCTCAAATCTTGGTAAATCTTTAAAAAACCTAGAAGTTATAATAATAAAATTATATTTATCCTTTAAATTTTTAGTAATTTCTTTAACATAAAGCTCTGCTCCTCCCAAAAAAGGCTCTAAAAAACAAGAAAAAATCAAAATTGTATTTTTGTTTTTTTCTTTCTTATTCGGGCTTGAGGTTTGAGTTTTGACATTCAACATTTTATTTATGTATTTTGTCCATCCTCAAATAAAATTAAATATAAAAAATTTTAAACCAGTATTCTCTTGTTTATTTAAAAAACCAAACTACAAAAATATAAAAGAAGAGCTTTCTTTTTATTTTCCAAATAAAAATTTTATTTTTACTGATTTAGGAAGAACTGCAATGCAAATTATTATTGAAAAATTAAATCTAAAAAATTCTCAAATGATAGTTTCTGCTTATACCTGCGACATTTTTTTTGAAATATTTAAAAAATACAATATTCAACCAATTTTTTTAGATATTGACCTTAAAACTTTTAATATAAAAATTGAAGAAATTATCAAAAAAATCACTCCGAAAACCAAATCAATTTTGGTATGTCATACTTATGGCTTTCCTGTAGATATGAAAAAAATAATTTTCTTGGCAAAGCGATATAACCTAAAAATAATTGAAGATTGCGCTCATAGCTTCGGCACAAAATATAAAGGCAAATATCTAGGCAATTTTGGCCACGCTTCTCTGTTTTCTCTTTATAAAATCTTCCCGAGTTTTAGAGGAGGAATGTTGGTCTGTCCAAAAAACTGGAAAATAGATTTACAAAAAACTTCATTTAACTTCCGAGACCTTATTTCTTTCTTAAACTGTTTTCCTGTTTTTGCATTTTTATTTAAATCTTTTGGCAGTTCTGTTTCTGGGGAAATTATTGCCAAAAAAATGCTTAAAAAAGAAAAATCTGCAAAACTGTCAGAAATCAACAGAGTTTCTCTAAATCTATTTGAATATTTTTTAAAAAAATATAATAATAAAATAGAAAAAAGAATTGAATTAGCTTTATTTTTTCAAAAAGAGCTTGAAAAATTAGGATTTAAAACTCAATATCCTCAGGATAATTCTTTTGGCTATTTTTCAGCTTTAATTCCTGAAAATTTAGCTCAAAAACGGGATAAATTAGTTAAAGAATTAAGAAAATATAAAATATTCTGTACTAGAATCTGGCATAATCCAATCATTTTAAACCCAAAAGTTCAGAGAGAGTATAACCTTAATTTAGTTGAATTTCCAAATACCATAAAAATTGCAAAAACTATAATTAATTTTCCTTTACAAAATTATTTTAAAAGAAAAGACATTGAAAAAATAATTGATAATCTAAAATATACGCTGTCAAAGATTTAACCTTTTTATTTTCAAAAAACTTTATTTAAATTATACCTTACTATTTAACAAAATTAAAGTATGCCAAAGATTTTATTCATTATCACTCAATCTGAATTAGGAGGCGCTCAAAGATATATTTTTGAAACAGCTAAATATTTTAATTCGCAAAATTATTATGTTTTAGTTGGAGCGGGACAAGGAGACAAAAACCTGTTTGAAAAACTTGGAAAAGTTAAAATTCAAAGTCATTTTATAAAATATTTAATAAGAAACCCAAACCCTTTTAAAGATTTTCTGGCTATTTTTGAAATTTTAAACTTAATTAAAAAAGAAAAACCTGATATCTTATTCTTGAACAGCACCAAGGCTGGATTTTTAGGGTCAATTGCCGGCTGGTTATATAAAAAACTCTACTATCACAAACTACCTATAATTTATCGAGCTGGCGGCTGGAGCTTCAATGATCCCCGATGCTGGTTTTTAAATAAAATTTTATTCTGGATGGAAAAAATTACCGCTCCATTAAAAGATAAAATAATTGTCAATTCTGGATTGGACTACAATATTGCTATTAAAAAAAGAATTGCTTCTTCCTTAAAAATGATAAAAATTTATAATGGGATTGATGCTAAAAAATTAGATTTCTTATCAAAAGAACAAGCTATAAAGTATTTAAGTTCAAAGTTCAAAATTCAAAATTCAAAGTTAAAGTTTAAAGTTCAAAATTATGATTATAAAATTATTGGAACGGTCGCCAATTTCTACAAAACCAAAGGATTAGAATATCTAATCAAATCTGCTTATATTTTAAAAAATCAAATTTCAAATTTAATATTTATAGTGATTGGCGACGGTAAATTACGGCCAAAATTAGAAACTTTAATTAAAACTTATAATCTAGAAAATAATTTCTTTTTAATAGGCAAAATTCCTGACGCCTATAGGTATTTAAAAGCTTTTGATATTTTTATTCTTCCTTCTTTAAAAGAAGGAATGCCTTGGGCAATCTTAGAAGCAATGTCTGCAGAAATTCCTATTATAGCGACTAAAGTTGGGGCAATACCGGAAATGATTGAAAATAAAAAAGAGGGATTAATTACACCTCCAAAAAACAGCAATAAGCTGGCTAAAAATATTATTTGGATTTTAGAACATCAAAAACAAGCTCAATTTATGGCAACTAATGCAAGAAAAAAGATAGAAAAAGAATTCACTTTGCAAAAAATGCTAAACAAAACAGAAAATCTTATAACTTCTTTAATTCGCTAATTTAAATTAATTTAATAATTTTAATTTTATTTTAATAATTTCAATAATTTAATTTTACTAAATTGCTAGCTGACAACTTATAACTTAACCAGTACATATTTTCACCACGGCCGCAGGTTAAATATGTACTAATCAATTTTAAACTTCTGTTCTGTTTACTTGTCTTTATTTACCTATTCATCTATTCTGTTTACTTACCTATCTACTGTTATATTTCGAAAAAAACAACTATTGTTTAGAATTTATCGCTTCCTTAAAATTATTTCTTTGTTAAATTTTGATGCCTTTTTAGTCCTGCTAAATAATGTTGTTTAATTACAGTTTCTGGAAGGGCTTCTGCGTAGATTTTAACTTCGTCAATAAACCCCTTAAAATAATTAGAATTATCATTTCTTTTCCCCATATGCACATTATCTACAGCGTTTAAAGAAGAATATAAAACATCTACTACTTTTACACCATCATAGTATGCTTTAATTTTTGAACCATCATAAGTGGCTGCTATGAAATGCCAACCGGTGTCCCAGTTATTTTTTATGCACCATTGATGAGCATAAACATGTATTATATAACCATTACCAGAACATGTAGCGCCTCCATCAACCTCTATGTCAAAAAATTGATTAGGGCCGTTACCCCCGGCAAAACCAAATATATTTGTCCAAGTATGTTGCGATATATCATCACATTTAACCCATCCAGTAATTGTTCTTGATTCATTTCCGGAAATTCCCACTGGGCCCACATCCACATAATCATTTATGCCATCAAAATATAAAGCTTTTCCAGTCATTCCAGGGATGCCGTCAACCCAAACTGCTCCATCATTAT
>CAYUHA010000030.1:0-6881 GCA_964444395.1 uncultured Candidatus Saccharibacteria bacterium
TTTGAGAGCAAAATTTTATCCAATCGAGCCCTCTCTATATTTAAAATCTTTCCTCTTAAAGGAAGAATAGCTTGATATCTTCTGTCTCTTGCCTGTTTTGAGCTTCCTCCTGCTGATTCTCCCTCTACAATATAAAGCTCTGAATCCTCTGGGTTTTTAGAAGAACAATCGGCTAACTTCCCCGGCAAACTTAAACCCTCTAAAACTCCTTTTCTTAAAACTGTTTCTTTAGCCGCTCTCGCCGCCTTCCGAGCCTTTTGAGCTAAAAGACATTTTTCAACAATCGCCCTAGCGTTTTGAGGATTTCTTTCTAGAAAATCAATTAAAGCAGAAGAAACCACAGCGTCAACTGCAGTTTTTACTTCAGGATTTCCTAACTTTGCTTTAGTCTGTCCTTCAAACTGAGGTTCTTTTACTTTAACCGAAACCACTGCGGTTAATCCCTCCCTTACATCTTCTCCGGTCAATCCTTCTTCACCTTCTTTAATAAAATTATTTTTCTTAATATAATCATTTAGCGTCCGAGTTAAAGCGGTTCTAAAACCGGTCAAATGACTTCCTCCTTCTCCTGTATAGATATTGTTAGCAAAGCTTTCTTCATAGCATTCATATTCGTCAGTATATTGAAAAACCGCCTCAACTAATACCTCATCTTTATTACCTATACAATAAAAACTATCTGGATGAGAAAGCGCTCTTCCTTTAGTTAAATATTTAATATAAGAAAGAAGTCCTCCTTCAAAATAAAAACTATAATCTACTTTTTTCTCTTTTTCTCGATAATCAGAAACAGTAATTTTTATGCCTTTAGTTAGATATGCCTGCTGCCTAAGGTGATTTAAAATTTTTTTAAAATCAAATTTTATTTCTTTAAAAATTTCTATATCAGGCTCAAAAATAATAGTAGTCCCGGATCCTTTGCATTTGCCGTCTTTTTTCACTTTAGTTATCGGTTTCCCTTGAGAATACTCTTGAAAATACCTAATTCCATTCCTGCAAACTTCTGCTTTCAAATATTTAGATAAAGCACAAACTACCGAAACTCCCACTCCGTGCAAACCTCCAGCTACTTGATATGCCTTTCCACCAAACTTTGCTCCAGCGTGTAAAGTAGTCATTACGGTCTCTAAGGCAGATTTTTTTGTTCGAGGATGCTTTTCCACTGGAATTCCTCGACCGTTATCAGAAACCATAACTTTGTTCCCGGGTAAAAGCGCCACCTTTCCTTCTCCGCCATAACCTCCCATAAACTCGTCTATAAAATTATCAACGCACTCCCAAATTAAGTGGTGCAGGCCATCAGTTCCAGTTGAACCAATATACATCCCCGGCCTCTTTCTAACCGGCTCCAATCCTTCAAGAACATAGATATCTTTAGCAGTATAAGATTCTTGTTTTTTGTTTATCTTTTTTGTAGCCATCTTCTTAACAAACATCAAACAGCAAACATTAAGCAATAGTCAATATATTAAACAGGCAATATAATGCTTAATACTTGTTATTTGATGTCAAATTTATTTTCTAATCTCCCAGTCTTGTTCTTTTTCTAAATTTTTAATTATTTTTTGATGAATCTCCTCTATTTCTTCTGATGACAACGTTCTGTCTTCTGCTTGATAAATTATATGAAAGGCTAAATTCTTCTTTCCTTCAGGCAACTCTTCTCCTTCATAAATATCAAAAAGATCAACATCACGCACTAACTTACCTCCAATAAGATTAATCTTATTTAAAACTTCTATTACCTTAACCTTAATCGGAACCAATATCGCCAAATCTCTAACTGCAGACGGAAATTTAGAAAGAGGCCGATACTCATATTCCTCTGAACTTATTCTTACTAATTTCTCAAAATCAAAATCAAAAACTACCAACTCTCCTTCTATATCCAAATCTCTTAAAATCTTAAAAGAGATTTCTCCTAAAAATCCAATCTCTTCTTGTCCAATTTTAATCTCAGCGCATCTTTTAGGATTCCAAATATCTAAATCAGATTCTTCCGGAGTAGGCTGATACTGGTCATACCAAATATTGCTAATCCCAAGTTTCTGCAACAACAAATCCACTACTCCTTTTAACTGATAAAATCCATCTTCTCCCCCTTTTTCTGCGATAACTCCTGTCAGCATCTTTTTCTCTGCTATCTGTTTACTATTATCTGCTAATTGATTAAAAACTTTCCCTACTTCAAAAATCTTAATCTTATTAAAATACCTAAAATTATATCCTACATTTTTAAGTAAATTAGGAATTAAACTCGGTCTTAAATATTTATATTCAATACTTACTGGATTTTTTATCTCAATCAAATCATTTAAATTATATCTAAAAATTTTTGCTGTCTTTTCATTGATGAATGAGTAATTATAATTTTCAAAAAAACCAGCTTCTTTTAAGTTATCTTTAATAATCTTTTCCCAAAAAATTTCTAAGTTTCTTTTTGGAGGAACCAAAACGGCCTGAGGAAAACGACTTACAAGTTTTTGAAAACCATAGATTCGGGCAACTTCCTCAATTAAATCCTCTTGAATAGAAATATCCAACCTAAATGTAGGAACCTCTACATTCAGAAACCTTAACTTATAATCTTTAACTTTTAAACCTAATGATTCTAATATTTTAACCGCCTCTTTTCGAGAAATATCTATTCCCAATAAACTTTTCAGATATTCCAAATCTAATCTAATTTTCTTTGATAAAACCTTTTTAGGATAAAAATCAACTAAACCTTGAGCAACTTTGCCTTTCGCTATTTTGCTAATTAAAAAAGCGGCTCTATTTATAGCTGTCTCTGCTAAATTAGGATCTAACCCATTTTCAAAATGCCAAGAAGAGTCGGTTTTTAAATTTATTTTTCTTGAAGCTTTTCGAATAAGTTGAGGGTCGAAATTAGCTGATTCCAATATAATATTCTTTGTCCTTGAATCAATTTCTGCTTTCTTGCCTCCTTTTATTCCAGCAATAGCTAACGGCTCTTTCTCATCAGCAATTACCAAAACATCTTCATTCAATCCATATTCTTCATTATCTAAAGTTATAATTTTTTCTTTATCTTTCGCTCTCCTTACAATAATTTTTTTCTGCGGAAACCCGCGCTTATTTGCCTCTATTTTATCAAAATCAAAAGCATGGAGCGGTTGTCCGGTCTCTAACATCACATAATTAGTAATATCTACAACATTATTTATAGACCTTTGTCCGCAAGCTTCTAATTTTTCTTTTATCCACTTTGGAGAAGGTCCTACCTTCACCCCAATAATAACCCTAGCTGTATAACGAGGGCAATCCTTTTTGTCTTTAACTTCTATTTCAACAAAATTCTTAACTTTAAGAGTTTTATCTTCTTTTACTTTGGAATCTGGGATTTGAAATTTGGAACCTGTCAACGCGCAGCATTCCCGCGCTACTCCGATATGACTTAAACAATCCCCTGCTCTATTTGGTAGAATATCAATATCTAAAATCCAATCTTTGGCTCTCTTTTCTATGCTCTTCACCTCAAAACTATGCATAGTTAAAAGCTCTGCCAACTCCTTCGGCCTCGGTAATTTTCTTTTAACATAACTTTGCAACCAACTGTATGAAAAAAGCATATGCTCAACTTACTTATTTATCAACAAATCTATAACCTTTTTATAGTATAGATTAGATAAATCCGTATTGATTGAAAATTTGTTGATTAAAATTGCTGCAAAAATCTCAAATCTCCTGAATGAAAAAGGCGAATATCGTTAATTTTATATTTAATCATTGTTAATCTATCTATTCCTATTCCAAAAGCAAATCCCTGCCAGTTCTTTGGGTTCAATCCTGAATTTTTTAAAACATTTGGGTGAACCATTCCTGCTCCTAACATTTCCATCCAAGGCTCTGAATTATTTCTGCGAATATCCATTTCAAAGCTCGGCTCAGTAAAAGGAAAATAACTTGGCCTCATTCTAATGTGAATCTCTTTGCCAAAAAATTCTTTAAAAAAGTTTTCCAACACTGCTTTACAATTAATTAAAGAAACCTCTTTATCTATCATTAAACCCTCTAATTGATGAAATTGAAGCTCATGAGCCGAATCAGTGGCTTCATGTCTAAAAACCTGACCAGGGGCAATAATTCGCAAAGGAGGTTGATTTTTTTCCATATACCTTATCTGTACCGGACTGGTATGAGTCCGTAATAACAATTTCTCAACTTTAAACTTTGAACCTTGAACTTTGAGCTTATAATCGTCTTGCAACCATAAAGTATCCCATATATCTCTGGCAGGATGATTTTTCGGAATATTTAAAGCATCAAAATTATACCATTCTGTTTCAACTTCCGGACCTTCAGCTATTGAAAAACCCATATTTTGAAAAATCTCCTCCACTTTTCTCACCACTAAAGTAATAGGATGAAGATGTCCAATTAAAGGTTTCTTTCCCGGAACGGTTATATCAAATTCTTTTTGGAATCTATGGCTGGAAACCTCTAACTTCTCTTTTTTTATCTGTAAAGTTAATTCTATTTCTTTTTTGATTTGATTAGCCTGCTTTCCTATCTTTTTCCGCTCTTTCTCTGGCAGTTCTTTTAATGAACGGAAAAGCTGAGTAATTTTTCCTTTTTTACCTAAATATTTTCTGAAAATTTCATCTAATTCTTTTAGGGTTTTAGTATTTTGAATCTCTTGTTGAGCTTGAAACTTGAGGGATTTAATTTCCATATAATAAGTTTAAATTACAAAATAGATACAAAATAGATTCGTAATTCAAAAATTCCAAATTTTTTTAATTCTCCCCCTCTTTTTTATTTTCTCCCCCTTCTTTAGAGGGAAAAGAGGAGGGGGGAGAAAAAAGAAAAAAGTAGTCCTTTTAATTCTTTTCTATTCCTTAAAAAGGGATTAGAATTTATTTGTTATTTAGTATTTGTTTTTTCGGCATTCTCCTTGAATTACAAATGTAATTCAAGGAGAATATATTTATTTTACCTTAAAATTAATTTAAACTCAAGAAACGATATTAACATTTTGAAAATTTAGCAGAGAAAAAATTAAAAAAACACTTACGGACAGCATATTTATTAAAACAAAAGTTTTAAAATAATTTTAAACTTGATACAAACACTTAGTATATTAAAATAAAAAACTCTGAACAGAATTCTTTTCAGAGCATCTATTTTACAACAATCAGCTTTTAAAACCTCTTAATCAATTATTTCTTGCTCAAATTACTTACAATTTTTATAGAAGAATTAGGAATAATATGCTTTATTCCATTTTTATCCTTTAAAATAGTAGTTCTTAGACTAATTTTTTCCACTTTCCCTTCTAATCCGGCAATCTTAACTTCATCTCCTTCAGCATACTGGTCTTCAATTAAAATAAATAAACCATTAATTAAATTAGTCACTAAATCTCTTGAACCAAAACCAACTGCTAATCCCAATACTCCTGCTCCGGTTAAAATAGGAGCGATATTTATTTTTAACTCTGATAAAATCATTAATAATCCGGTAATCCATAAGACAATATTTGCAGTTCGAATAAAAATTCTATTTAAAGTATCTATTCTCTTTTCTCTGCCTAAGCCGTTTCTTAAAGGACCAAATTTTATTATGGATTTTATAACTTTTTTAATAACCGTTTTTAAAATTATTTGAAAAATAAAAATGCCAATAATTATCAAAACAATCCGAATCCCATACTCTAAAAACCAATTTAAAATTTTGTCTAATAAAAATAAAATCATAAATTTAAAATCTTGCGGTCACGACGGGATTTGAACCCGTGATCTTCTCCGTGACAGGGAGACGTGTTAGACCGGGCTACACCACGCGACCATAATCCAAATAAAATCTATTTTAAGTTTTGATGCCGATGGTAGGATTTGAACCTACGACCTTGGCCTTATGAAGACCCCGCTCTAACCACTGAGCTACACCGGCAAATTTTAATTAAACAAATCAACCTCTCTCCTTTCCTCTCTATCTTCCGCACTTTCTCACAATAGATAAAAATAATTTATCTACATAATAAAGAAAATCAATAAAAATAAAGTAAGTAAATTTTACGATGGTTGCGGGGGCGCGAATTGCACGCGCGTCTCAAGGTTATGAGCCTTGCAAGATACTACTTCTCCACCCCGCACGACATTTTTAATTTTATCTAATTTTAAAATAAAAATCAATAATCTCCTACGAAACTATAAATCTTTTAGAATATACGAATAAGAATTAAATATACTAAAAAGTTCTAAAATATATTCGCATGTTCGCAATAAATTCGTATAAATTCGTAATAGATTTATAAACAATCAGAATCCCAAAATATGAAAAGTTTCCTTATATATTTGTAAAATTCTCTTTGCTTCGTCCAAACTTATTTGATAATCAGGATCAGAAATAATTTCATTGCGAACTCGATGGGCTTCTAAAATTTGATTCAAATTAGGAAAAACATCTGGAGTTAATTGATCTAATCTCTCTCCAATAGTCTGCCCTCCATAACCTCTCCCTTTTAAAATATTATCTAACAAATCTTCTGCCTCAATTATGGCTAATTTATATTTAGAAGGATCGCCAGATTCTAATTTTTTAATAATCTTCAACCATATTCTTGTAATTCTTCTCGTTCTAAAAAAAGAGCTGAATAATCCTTTCTTCTTCAACCCCTGCCTTGAATCTTTTTTAATATTCTGAATTTTAAAAGCAGAATAAAAAATAACAAATAAGAAAAATAAAGATAGAATTAAAGAAACAATTTTTAATATAAAAAGTTTCTCCTGGAGTTCTGTTGAAGTAATGTAGGAAATAATATTGGCTATATCTATATCCATAAAAGTTAAAAATTCAAATAAAAATTATTCTAATCAATAACTAATTTCTTGTAAGGTTGAACCTTACAAGATCTA
>CAYUHA010000031.1:0-6556 GCA_964444395.1 uncultured Candidatus Saccharibacteria bacterium
ATCGGACACTTTTGTGGAAAGATAAAAATAAGCAATAATAAGTTTATCGAAAAAGAAAAATATTCAAAAAAGGTCTAAGAATTATTATTTTTCTTGGGTTCTTATAAATCGGCTTCTTTTAAAAGTTTTAAAAAATCGGATTTTTGTTTATTCTTCTTTCCTCCCTTTTTTTTGGAGGGAAAGGATTAAGGAAGGGGGTCTTTTTCTTTTCTCTCTTTTTTAATTCCTTCTCCCCCTCCCTTTGGGGATGGGGAGATAAAGAGGGGGTTATTAATTCTCTCCTTCCTTCTCTCTCTTCCCTTCTCTTTCTTTCCCTCTCTTTTATGGAAAGGAAAAATAATTAAAAAAGAGAAAGAAGAGAAAGAGGAAGAAAGACTTGTACGTAGTATGTTTATTAAAAAAAATTTTCCAAATTATTTTTAATCTCATGTGTTTTTGGTTAACTTAAAAACATAACGAAAATGATTCTCGTTATGTTTAATTTATTAATTGATGGCTGTTTATATTTTTTGACTATTTCACTGGTAATTCGATGTAAAATGTACTTCCCTCTCCCCTGCCCTTTGATTCTGCCCAGATTTTTCCATTAAGAAGTTCAATAAAACGACGAGCAATATAAAGACCGAGACCCGCTCCTTCTGTCCAAAATCGAGTTCCTGCCTTGCCTCGAGAAAAACTGTCAAAAATATGAGCAATTTCTTCCTTAGTTAGGCCCTCTCCAGTATCCTTTATTTCTATAATAATTTTATCTCTTTGGCTAGAATTTTGTTTTGATAAGAACCTATGATTACTTTTAAAAAAGGATTGATGCTTAACTTTTACAGCTATATAACCTTTATTAGTGTATCTTATTGCATTGTCAATAATATTTAAAATTATTTGTCTTAATTTTTCTTTATCAGTAGTGATTTTTGGTAAAGGTTGAGATGGTTTTTGCCATTTTAAATCAAGCCCTTTTGTTTTTGCTTTAATCTCTAACTCTTGGATTACTTCTGAAATTACATCTTCTATAGCTATTTTTTCTAATTCTATTTCTATCTTCCCGGTTTCTATTCTGGAAATATTTAATAAATCATTAACTTGTTTTATTAATCTTTCATTCGATTTGTATACATTTTCCATAGGTTGTCTCATTTTATTAGGCAGTTTTCCATAAACTCCTTCGCGAAGCATTGAAATATAACCTTTAACCGTGCTAAGAGGAGTTCTTAATTGATGGGAAGTAATAGAAATAAATTCTGATTTAGCTTTAGATAATCTTTCCAATTCTTCTCTTCTTTCAATTTCCCTTAATACGCTTTTAATCAATCCGAAACCCACATAAATAAAAGCCAGCAAAATTCCTCCTTTTAACAGCAAAACCGGGAGGGATTTGGAAAGAAAAAGATCAATAAAAAGAATTATGCTAACCAGTCCCACTAAAAGCTCTGTAGCAATCACCCGGATATTAAAAAGATGGTGTTTAGTAATAGCGTAAGTAGTAAAAATTAAAAATATGAGAGTAGAGGGAGTATCTAGTGCAGTATATTGTAGAATACCAAATAGCGGAAGAATAAAACTTACTATCGTAACAATAGTTACCCAACTAAAAGCCCCTAATAATGTATATTTTAATTGTAATTTCTTTATTCCTTTTACTTTTTTATATTTTGAAAGTAATTTATAAATTGAAAAAAATAAAATTCCAAATAGATAGATAGTATAAAATAAAAAAAATGGTCCTGTTTCCCCTTTATATCCTCCTAGGTAAATTTTGGTAATATTTTTTATAATCAATTCATTAATATATGAGATAATAAAAAACAATAATGCTCCAGCCCAAATTAAATAAATTTTAAGTTTATTAACTTTCTCCTCACATAAGAGTAATATCCACATTAATGCAGTAATTGCTACTAACATTCCGAAAGCGTAAGCGCTTTTCATCCAAAAGATGGCAGGAAAAATGCCTGCCATTAGGTTTACAGAAATCCATATTCCAGTGATAAAACTAAAGATACTATACCAACGGTGAAGCCAGCTGCGAGAATTTTGTAGAAGAACAAAAATGCCTAAGAAAAAGCTGATTATAGCTGAAATTGATAATATTATTTCCATAAAATCTTAATTTTAAATAATATTTAAAGAATGTCCTATTTCTTCACAAACCTGTAAAAGTTTATCTATTTGTTCTTTAGTATGGGTAGCCATTACAGTAAATCTTATTATACTTCTTTTCTTTGGCACCGCTGGCCATCTTACACATGGAGAGAACACTCCTTTTTCAAAAAGAAGTTTTGATGCTTTTATCGCTTTTTTTTCTTCTCCTATCAAAACTGGAATTATTTGAGTTCCCTTTCCTAATATTTTAAATCCTAATTTCTGAAGATTAATTTTTAAATAATTAACATTTTCCCATAACTTTTTTCTTAATTCGTTATTATTTTCAATTTCGTCAAGAGCAGCAATAATAGCTCCTGCTAAACAAGGGGGCATCGCTACAGAAAACATATTCGGTTTAGCAGAAATTCTTAAATACCTTATCATCTCGTTGCTTCCTACTACGTATCCTCCCAAAGCTCCAATTGCCTTACTAAAAGTTCCCATAACAATATCAATTTGCCCTTCTATATGAAAATATTCTGTTGTGCCTCTGCCGGTATTTCCAAGGACTCCTGTAGAATGAGCTTCATCTATCATAGTTAAAGCGTTATACTTTTTGGCTAATTCTACAATTTCTGGCAGAGGAGCGATATCAGCGTCCATACTAAACACTCCATCAGTGATTATTAGTTTTCTTCTATTTTTATGTTTTTTTAACTTTTGCTCTAAATCATTCATATCTCTATGTTTATAAATAATTTTTTCTGCTTTAGCTAACCTGCACCCTTCGATAATGCTAGCGTGATTTAGCTCGTCACTTAAAATAATCCCCCGGCGTTCTAAAAAAGAAATAGGGCTTACTTTTGGTGGATTCATAATAGCAGATATTATCCCGATGTTGGCTGTATATCCAGTTTGAAAAATAAGACCAGCTTCTTCTTTTTTAAAATCAGCTATTCTTTTTTCAAGTTTCTCGTGAATTTCTAAATTTCCAGAAAGAAATCGCGAACCACTTGATCCTGCTCCATATTTTTTGATCGCTTCAATTGCCGCTTCTATTACTTTAGGATTATTAGCCAATCCTAAATAATTAAGAGAACAAAAATTAAGTACTTTTTTCCCATTCACAACTACTTCTGTATTTGTACCATCAACTGTTTTTATTTCAGGATAAAGCTCATTTTTATCAATAAAATTTAAAATTTCTCTAATTTTTTTCATATAATTTTTTATTAAATTTCTTAATTACCTTTTTCTTAAAAATTTATTTAACAAAAAGCCACAAATAAATTTGTGGCTTTTTTGACTTATTTTTAAAAACTTCAAATTGGCTTTCAAATATAAAAAGCTTAAATTCAAATAGCTTCTTTAAAAGTTTTTGCTTCATTACTTTTATTTTCTCTTATCTTGTAGAAGTTGTCAATGAGGATTTATAGGATACTAACATTTTGAAAAATTCAAGATAAATAAAAAAAGAAAAAGGATTATAGCCGCTTTTTTTAATCCTTCTTTTTTAATTTTCCCTCAGCAAATCTTGACCAAGAAACCAAAAGAATAATTAAAAAAATAAGAGATCTTGCTGACTGAACCTTACCAATTAAAAAAAAGACATTTGTAAGGTCATTTGTAAGGTTCAACCTTACAATCAATTATTTTAAGTTGATTTTTTAGAATTATTTGTTTTTAATTCGTTTTTAATATTTTTAATCCGTTTTTAATCCGTTTTTTAATTCGTTTCTATTACGTTTTTTAATTCGTTTCTATTATATGTTTTAATATTTTAATATTGTGTTTAACATATATCATCTTCTAATTATTGCGATCGCAATAATTAGAAGATGAATATATTTTGTTAATAATACTAATAATACTAAATAAATAATACTAAATAATGCTAATTTTTTCTTTCTCTTAATTTTCCCCTTCTTTCTCTTTTTGATTCTCCTCTTCCCCAAATAGGAAGGGGGAGATAAAAATAGAAAAGAGAGGAGGGTTTATTCCTTCTTCCTCTTCCTTTTTTCTTATTTCTCCCCCTCCCTGAAGAGGAGGAGGAGATAAAGAGAAAAACAAAAGTTTTCCAAAATATTTTTGATTTCATGTATTAAAGATTTAAAATAAAAACGAGGCATTCCAGCGGAATGCCTCTTAGTCAAGGAGGAAGTAAATCAAAAGATGTTAGAATTTATAAGTAAATGCTATGCTCATTGCAGTTTCATCAATAAATCTTCCTTCGAGATTTAATAGCATATCTTCATTTATCTTATAGTCTGCTCCGGCAAACACTCCAAAGTTGTCTTTCGCTTTTAGATTTGTTTTTCCTGCCGGATTTTTGATTTTGACCCTCATATCTGAATATTTTACTCCTAAATAAGGAGTAAAATTGTTTATTTTCCTTGCGATATAAGGCGCTACGTGCCATTCCTCAAATCTCATTTTTCCTACACAATACTTATTCTTATGTGTCAGATATTGAAGGTCAGTTCCAATCAGCCAATCGTTGCATAAGTCATAAGTGATTTTAGTCCCTCCTCCGTAAAGGAAACTGTTTCTGCCGTCAAATTCAAAGCTGTTTACTTTTATCAGAGGATCTACTATGCCTAACTTTACATAAATATCCCAGTTGTCAAATATCCCATAACTTAATTTTGAGTATCCTCTATACATCTTGTCGATCTCTGGATAGAGATTATCAATTTTTTCAAAATCTCGGTCAAAAACCACTTCGCTCTCTACCCCTAAAGCAAATTCACCTTTTCCCTGAGTTTCCGGACTTCCTATACTAGCTGCGCTAACAGGAAAACATACCAAATATACGAGTCCTATTATTAAGAATCCTAAAATCATCAACTTTTTCATCTTTTCTTTTTCCTCCTAGTTTATGCGTTTTTCTTTTATTCTAATCCTATTTTTTTACCTCATTAGTAATTCTCACCTCCTTTTTAATTTTAGAATGTGCTACTCTTAAATGTTTTCTTTATCTTTATATCAAATTAAAAAAACTTGTCAAGATTTGCATAAGACACTAACATTTTGGGGAATCTAATAAATAATAGAAAATCTAATAAAATCTAACAAATAAGAAGAAGAGTATAGCCAGTTTTTTAATCCTCCCTCTTAATTTCCATTTTTTCTTCCTCTTCTTAAACCTCTCCTTTCCTTTTTTCTCTCCCTCTCCTATTCCTTCTTTCTCTCCTTTTTTCTTCCTTTCTTCTTTAGGGGGAGAATTAAGAAAGAGTGAAAGGATAAAAATTAAAAAAGAATGGAGAATTAAAAAAATGAAATGTAATTTGCCTTATTTTATATAAAATAATACTAAATAAAGAGGCGCTAATATTTTATATTAGCGCCTTATCATTTTTATTTTATTTTTGAATTCAACTTCAATTTGTCTGGCCCACTCTCGACTTATTCCAAATATGCGACCTGTTTCTGCCAGACTTCGAACTAATCCATCATTTAATCCGAATCTCGTTTTTAATACTTCTCTTTTTTTCTTTGACTTTAATTTTTCTAAAATCTTTTCTAATTCTTCTTTTAAAAGAATCTGTTCTACTTTTTGAGAAGGTAAGGGTTGTTTTCTGTCTTCAATAAAATCAGCTAAAACACTATCTTCTTCGCCTATTGGGGTTTCTAAGGATACTGTTTTTGGAAGGAGCTTGAGTGTCTCTATCTTATAGTAAATTTTATTTATGTCAATTTTCATTTCCTTAGCAATCTCTTCAGCAATTTCCTCCGGCTTTGGCTCTTTTCCCAAGAGACAAATAAGTTTTTCTCGCGCTCGAGAATATTTAAAAATAAAACTGACCATATGTGCTGACACGCGAATGGTTCGTCCTTGATTAGTAAGCGCTCTGGTAATAGCTTGTCTTATCCATCGGGTAGCATAAGTAGAAAATTTAACTTTTTTCCTCCAATCAAATTTCTCTACCGCCCGAAGAAGCCCTAAACTTCCTTCTTGGATTAGATCTAGAAAAGAAAAATCCGGACTGCATCCCACATATTTTTTAGCAATAGAAATCACTAATTTTAGGTTCGCTTTAACAAATCTTTGTCGAGCATTTTCATCTCCTTTTTTTATTCTTTTTAGTAAATTTTTTTCTTCATTTGGAGAAAGAGAAGTCCTATCAATCTTGCCTAAGTATAAACTTAATGAATCCATCTTTTTCACCTCCCTCTATTAAATTTTTAATTTACTTCTTTTATTGCTTTTTGTTTTTGTCACTTTTACTTTACTTAAAAGATTTTTTTTGTCAAATATGTGTTACTATTGGAGGAGGAATTAAAGACTTTTTTATCTATCCTCCTTTAAAAGAGAAGAAGTAATTAGAAGAACTTCCCCTTCTTAATTCTCCCTATCTAAAGGAGGGGGAAGGTTTCTTTGCTTCCTTCCTTTGTTTTTTATCTAATTTAATTTTTATCTTATCTATTTAATTTCTTTCTTCTATTTTATGCCATCGCAATTTTTAGAAGATGA
>CAYUHA010000032.1:0-6295 GCA_964444395.1 uncultured Candidatus Saccharibacteria bacterium
GTTTAAGTCTGTATTTCAATGCTGAATCTTTTGTCCTTCTAAAACTATCATTGCATGAAAATCTTGATAGATTTTTGGGTTTTTAGGAAGCTGGCTTTCAAAAAACGCTTGAAGAAAATCATAAGAGAAATTGTTGGCTAAATGATACTTTTTTGTTAATCGACGAGTATACTCATCTATTACAAATACAGGTTTATCACAAGCATAAAGTAAGATGGAATCAGCTGTTTCCTTCCCTATGCCTTCAAGATTCAAAAGTTGTTTTCGCGCTTTATCTATATCTTGTTTTAAAAAATTTTTAAATGTTTTGTAATTCTCTATTATAAATTTACAGAAGCCAAAAAGATATTTGGCTTTTTGTCTATAGAAACCAGAGGGTTTTATAAGCTCTTCTAAATCCGAAAGATTGTTTTTGCCTATTTGATAAATCTTTCTAATAGAGAGAATTTTTTTCTCTTCTAAATTATTCAAAGCAATCTCTACATTTTTCCAATTGGTACGCTGAGTGAGAATTGCTCCTATGGCAATTTTCTCTCTTTCTTGCCAACTCTTTTTTCTTTTACACCAAAGCTTCCAGTATTTATCCAATTTTTTGTATTTCTTGCTTAACTCCAAATAAATCTTATATATATTCATTTTTCTCATTTTATTTTTCTATTTTCTGCTCTTTTAAGTTCAACAAAAATAAAAGGAAAAGTTATCAACAAAGAAAGGACAGCACCTGCGATCGCATCCTCTGGAAAATGGTAACCTGAATAAACCACAAAAAATGCTCCAAGAAAAGCAAGTAATAAACTGATACGCCCTATTTTGGGAACCAAGAAAAATACAGGCAATGCAAGACCAAAGAGCAGCATTGTTGTTGTAGAAGGAAAGGATGTCTCCCCTACCGTCCAATTTCCTACTAAATTAACTTGAGCCAGAAGTGCGCTTGGTCGAGGTGAGAATTTAATTAACTCTCCAAACCAATAGCACAAAACTCCCCCAACCAAAGACAATATTCCAATTATTCTATATGGTTTCAGCAACAACATAAAACCAGGCACAATAACCAAAAATGAAAGTAAAGGAACAAAGATATAAAGAAAAACAAAATCCAGCGCTGAATGAGAAAGTTTGCCGTTTATAAATAAAAAGACCTCTGTATCTCCCACAAAAAAATCTATAAATCCTGCAAGAACTAAAACCACACAAACAAACAAAAACCTTATAAAGACTTTGGGATCTGTTTCTTTTAACAATTGCATTTTGCAGTATAAATTTAATTCAATTATTTTATTTTACCACAAACTTTTCTATTAGATGAACTTCTAAAAAACAAAATAGCCCCGATTTTTTTCGGGCAAAAAACTTAGAAAAGAAAGGATATTTATAAGACTATGGCAAAGTTCTGAGGATACCAAAAAATAATTTTTATTTTAAAAAATCTAAAGCAGTTAAAGAATAAATTTTTGTCACATCTATTACACTTTTAATTTCCACATATTCATTTTTATCATGCATGCCTTCACCATCACAGCCAAAATTAACTGCTGGAATTCCTTTTTCAATAAACATCCACATATCACTCCAAGGACCAGACCCTTCTGTAATTGGTGTTTTCTTTAATATCTGTTTTGTATTATTTTTGAGAATTTGAACAATAGCTTCTTTTGGCTTAACAAAAACTGGCGGAACATAAACAATTGGAGTTAATTTATATTTCACATTTAATTTATTAATTTTCTTTTCAATTTCTTTTTCCATAAATTCTTTTGTAATTCCTGGTAAAATTCTCGTATCCCCAAAAGCTTCACAATAATCTGGAACAATATTTATTGCTTTTCCGCCTTTAATTAAAGTAGGAAACGTTAGAACATTTTTTCTTCCCGGAAAAATTGGATGTTCTTTTGATGGAAATTTAAAATTTTGCAAAGCATTAATTACTTTTGTCATATCAAGTATAGCGTTTAATCCTTCTTTCTTTTGCTCCCATTCTCTTGAACCAGTATGAACAGCATCTCCAAAAACCTGAATTTTAAACCTGTAACCTCCCCTATTTCCTATTGTTATTTTTCTTGCTCCTGGCTCGCCGATTATAGCTGCATCACCAATATAACCTTTCTCTAATAAATATCTTGTGCCAAAATAAGAAGCAGCCATTGGTTCTTCATCAATTACAAACTGCAGAAGAATTTTTCCATTTAATTCTTTTTCAAATTTCAAAAGCGCTTTTGCCATAAAAATATAGCAACACAAAGCTGACTTCATATCTAAAGCTCCAGAGCCGTAGAGTTTGCCGTTTTTAATAGTTCCAAGAAACGGATTAAAATTCCATTGACGAGCAGGAGGGACAGTATCCATATGCCCATTAAAGATTAAAGTTTTCTTTCCTTGTCCAAATTCGCAAACCACATTCGGTCTTGAATGAGAAATTCCTTCAAATTTCGGTTGAAGCCCTATTTCTTCAAGTTTATTGAAAATTAGTTCAGCAATCTCCAATTCTATCGGGTCATAAGGACTTGATTTTGTTGGGTCGCTTACATTAGGATTTATAGATTTAGTTTGCACTAATTCCTGCAAAAATTTAATTTGCTCATTTTTTGATTTTTCAATTCTGTCTATAATTTTTTGTTTAATGCTCCTCATATCAGTATAAATAAAAAGATTTATTTAAATTTAAGCAATCAGCCATTAAGCGAGAGCAAGTTTTATTAATCTCGTTTTTCTGTTTTATGTATGAAAAAGTATCTAATAATTTTTTGTTTGGCATTTTTAATTTCTCAAGTTGCGGCTCAGCCAACCATTAATTTGCAAAAACAAAATTTTCAGCCAGGCGAAACTCTACTCGGCACTATTACAACACCCGGAGAGTTTGCAAAAGAAATTTCTATTGATGACATTGAATTTTTTGAGGGGAGGAAAAAAGTTTTTTTCGAACACGATTTAGTATTTTACAACAAAACATATTTTTTCTATGTTTATCTTACGCGCGAAGGGAATTTTACAATCCGAGTCAAGGATATTCTTTACAAAACTCCTGAGTTGAAATCAGCGACGATTGAAAAAAATATTGAAGTTAAAAAAATTAATATTCAGAGTTATGAGAAAAAAATAAATCAAACAACAAACGAAACTTATTATGAAAATAAAACAATTCACAAAATTCTTTCTATCAAACCCGGCTTAGTTTTCTCGTCTAAAAAACCGGAGTTTATTTTAGCTAATAAAGGCGATAGTGTTTTGAATTTAAGTTGCAATGGAAAAGAATTCTTGCTTGCTCCGGAAGATTACAAAAAAATTTTATTTGAACCTAATGCCAGCTTTTCTTATTTTGAGGTCAAAACATATGCAACATTCAGAGTTCCTGTAATTTACATCCCTCTTACAAACAAAAGTCAGGAAATTGAAACAAAGTTAAAGGCAAATCCGTCAAGTCTGCAATTAAAAATTATTGCTGGCAAAGAAGAGATTAAGCAATTAGAATTACTGAATTTCGGAGAGACGAACATTACTGAAATTTCCATTTCAACTAATATTCCTATTTTAAAATTTTCAGAATTAAAGGAGATAAATGCAAAAGAAGTCAAAAACATTTCATTAAAGTTTTATTCAGAAAAAACAGGATTTTTCGACGGCAATATATCAGTTGAATTTCATCAAGACGAAAAAAAACAATTATTAATTGTGCCTATCAGGGTTTATGTTTTCCCGAAAAATACTTCTGAAGAAAATCTTGAAATCAATGAAAAGTCGTGCGCGGAATTGGGCGGGGAAATTTGTTCTTCTAATTTGTGCGACGGAGAATCAACATTTACTTATGAAGGTTATTGCTGCCTCGGGAATTGCAGAAAAGAGGAGGAGAATGAAAAAAGTTATGGATGGCTTTTTGGTGTTGGAATTTTATTATTCTTAGGCATTATCGGATTTCTTGTTTATAGAAAATTTAAAAAAATAAAACCGCAAAAACCAGAAGAACATTTGAGAGAAAAAGCTAAGATTTATGAAAAACAAGTTAAGGGAAAACTCTCACGAATTTGATTTGCATTTCTAATTCTTTTTTTTCTTTGTCCTCTTTTTTTTCATTAATTCTGCTTGCATTTCTTGAAGTTTTTTAGCTAATTGCTGGTTCTGTAGTTTGGCAATTTTTGCAATCTCATCATATCGATGAAGGCGACCGGCGAGGGTATTAACAAAAGATGTAGCTTCTGGAATATTTAGTTTTAATTCTGGTGGTGAAAGAATCTCAATTGACGACGGCATAAAATCAAAAATAATCTCCATTAATCTTAAAAAATTGGTAGTTTCAAATTCAATTTCTGAAAAGCATGTGTAAACATTATTTCCTGTTTTTAATTTCTTCGGCTCATGAATTGTCTCTTCAATAACCTCAACTCCGTTAACTTTTCTTAGCTGTGCTGTGTGGTTCATTAAGGATTGCTTGATGTATTCTGGTGGCCTACCCGCAACCTCTACAATCATAACTGCCCTAACTTTCTGTTCTCCCATATTTTTATATAAAAAGAGGATTTTTAAGTTTTGGGATTTTAATCATTGTCCTTCACCAACAAAACCGCAATAATAAAAATCAGGAATAAAGCAAAACCATAAATTGCATAATCCCTAATTTTCTGATTTTTTGATTCATAAACAATTACCTTTTTTTCTGTAAATTGCGGGTTAAGATTTATCACAGGATTTTCTGATTTTTTTAAATCAACAGGCTCTTGCTTTTGATAGTTCGCTTTCTCTAAATTTTTTTCTTTTTTTGCATAATTCTTAGACTTTCTTTTTCCCTTATTCTCATTCGATTTGTTGCAATTATTTTCCTTTCCTTTCGTTGAATCAGCCAGAATCCACGAACCACAAAATTGCCAGCTCTTATTGTTGTTTTTTGAATCCGCTAATAAATCTGTCTCGTCAATCAACTTTTCTCCCTTATATAAAAATATTTTTTCATCTTTATTATCGAGCCATTGACTCTTGAAATTGATTATTAAATATCCTGAAAAGGTTCCGTTCAATTCAAACTCGTCTTTGTCGTTGTTAATAAGTTTCCAGTTTTCTAAATTAATTTCATCTTCGGAAAAAAGTTCTATCCATTCTGCTCCTGCATCCTTTCCTTCAGGATTCAATTCAACCTCATTTATTCTAATTGCTGAAATTTTGAACATTAAAAAAATCAAAATAATAAATATGCAAATCTTGCGGAACATTTTAGTCAAATAATTTTTTGTATTTCTCTTTAAAGTCAATGTACTCAACTCCGATTTTTCTTCCTAATTTTTTCTTTTTTGCAATTAAGATTTGGCTGAAAATTTTCTTGTCGAGGAGAAATTTGCATTTCTGCTTTTCTGTTTTGCTGAGAATTCCGTTTGATTTTACCTCTACTCCAATTACCTGATATCTGTCTTTGTTTAATAATTGGAACGCGATAAAATCAGGAAATCCTGTGCTTTGAACAGATGGCATCATAATTTTTCTAAACGGGTTATATTTCCACTTTTTTTTAGCAGGAATTATCTTTTGGTTTTCTAAATCAACATTATTTGACCACCTATCCACAATCCATTTTTTATCTTCTAAATCTGCCCTAACTTTTAACTCAAATCTCGCTCCCGCTTCTCTGCTCGCTTTTCCTTTTTTCTGATTTGATTTTTTTGGCAACGACATAGAACCGTCTTCATTCCATTTTAAACCAAACTCTAAACCCTCTTCCATCTTCTATTCGCTTTTATTGGTTAATGTTTTTATGATATTATAATAGATATAGAAGCTTATAATTAAAAAAATTGTTATTATCAGTATGTATTTTTCTACATCGTGTGCAAGATTATAGCTTTGGCCGAAGAGATAACCAAATAAAACAAAAAAAGACCCCCACAAAACCCCGCCGAGAATATTGAAAAACATAAATTTTGTGAAGCTTACTTTGTGGATGCCGAGAATAAAAGGAGCAATGCACCTTGTAAGCGGATTGAATCTTCCGATAATTAATGATTTACCGGTATGGGCATGCACTACCTGATAAGTTTTTTCTGAAAGTTCTTTTTTTATTAAAAAATATTTTCCAAATCTGGACAAGATTTTTTTCCCAAAATATTTTCCGGTTAAATAACCTGTAGTGTCTCCTAAAATAGCTCCAAGAACTGCTAAAAAAACCACTATCCACAAATTAAAAAATCCGAGCTTTGTTAAAAATCCTGCGAAAAACAAAATAACAGAGCCAGGGATTATAATTCCAATGAAAGGGGCTGCTTCAAAAAATATCAGAAGAAAAATTAAGGGATAGCCAAAAGTATTTATAAAACTGATA
>CAYUHA010000033.1:0-5889 GCA_964444395.1 uncultured Candidatus Saccharibacteria bacterium
GCGGTGGCGGAATGGTTTACGCGCAGCACTTAAAATGCTGTGAGCTTAATGCTCATGTGGGTTCGAGTCCCACCCGCGGCATAATAAACAAAATTGTTCTGCTTATCGTAGAATGTAAAATCGTTTTATAGAATAATAAAATCGCCCTGCTTACCGCGGGACGATTTTATTTTAACCTAAATTCCAGCATATAATACAAAATTCTCATACTTTAAAGTATGAGAATTTTGTATTAAATTAATTTAAAATATTTTAACAAATATATTTAATAACAAATGTATTTTAATAAATACGAAAAATAAATACGAAAAATAAATACGAAAAATATATGAAATATAAAAATGAAATATAAAAATGAAGTATAAAAATGAAGTATAAATATGAAATATGATGCTTTTTATTATGTGTATCTATAATAAAATGTGATTTATTTTATATATAATCTGTTCGTAAATATCTTATACAAACAAATTATCACAGAAAAATTTAATAACTAACAATAAAAGAATATCTAAGATTTTTTGTTTCTATTAGTTTTAAATTTCTCTAAGAATTTCCAAAAGGGTTATTTTTGAACCAAAATTTAGAGCTTGTTCATATTCTGGGAACCAAATATCTACATGGTAATATCCTTTTTTTTGATTCATTCTGTCTTCTACCACAAAAATTTTATCTCCATAGATTTCTGGAAATCGAACTTTAGTTCCAAAAGGCAAAAGGTTATTAGCTATAATACCGTCTCTTACTAAAGTTCCGGAAGCAGTAATAAACGGAGTATTGTCAGTTTGATGAGGAGAAGAAGAATAGCCGGTTGCTATTACTTTTATTTTTTTTACTATTTTAAGGTTGGAATAATATGGATTTGAAATGGGTAGAATAGTATTTCCTTGAATAGTTGGAAGATAATTTTTTAAATTTTCAGGCGAGATTTCTAAATAAGATAGATTATTTTCAGATTTTGCTAAAATCTGACCTATGAATCCTTGAGATAAATCTCCAAAAACAAAAACACCTTTAATTAAAATTAAAGGTATTATTAATAAAATTAAGTTTTTCACTGATTTTTCCATTTTAGCTTAAAAAGCTAGAGTATCATTATAATAACTAATTTATAACAAAATGTCAATATTTTGCACCATAAAGAATATCAGCAATACTTTTAGGTGTTTTTTTAGATTGATTCAATTTTCTCTCCCTCCTTTGATTTTAATTAACAAAAGCTCTATACAATTTATTGTATAGAGCTTATTATTGTATAGAGTTTATAGCTTTAGAGATGATAGATTTTTTTAGTGTACCAGAAAATTTTCTCCTCTACTTCTCCTGCAAACTTAACAATAAAACCTCTTTCCAATTCTTTTATTTTTGTTATTTCCACCTTTAAAGGAATTTTTTCCTTTAATAATGAGAAAGGTAAACCGTTAACAGTGGCTTTTGAGTATATCAAGGAAAGAGAATTCAATTTTCCATTACAGGTATAAACTAAACAATCGGCTATTTGATTCATTGTTTCTAAAATAGGATGCAAAGGAGAGAAGTAAAGGTTTTCTTTTTCTCGGAGCGCGAATTCGCCTTCCCAAACACCAGCTAATCTTTTTTTTCCGATAAAAACTTTTCCTTTGAATTTGTTTAACTCTCGGTCAATATGAAATTTTACTGTATCTCCACTTCTAATTGGTTGAATAAATTTTCCTTTACTTTGAGCTAGAAATATTTTAGTCCCGAGTAGTTTTTCTGCTCCAAGTTGAAAATAATCTAAGATTAAATGAGCAGGCATTTGGGATGTTTTAACAGAGAGATAATTTTTACAATCATCTTCAGTAATTAGCTTTTTTATTGTCAAAAAACTGTTATTTCGTTTGATGATTTTTAATTCTGTAAAGCTGTTGAGAATCTTGTTGACTTGGAGAAGATAGTTCAATAAATCTATAGTTGCTATAATTTTATTTCCGGTTATCTTAACTTCATCTAGAAATAGCCATTTCTCTTTATAGGGGATTAATTTCTGTTTCAAGTTGATTTCTTTTTTAGTTAAAGTTTCGTTTAAGTTCATTAATCCTGCAGCAGTGATTCTTTCGCCGTGACCCCAATCAAAAGTTTCTGTTTTAGTTTTCATATTTTCCTCCTTTCCTTTTTTGATTTTTTTAAGGAACAAAATTTAAACTAAGAAATTTTACTTTTTATTCTTTTTAAATTATTTAAACCTAATAGTCAATATCTTGTACCACAAGAAGTATCAGCAATACTTTTAGGTGTTTTTTGGATTGATTCAATTTCCTTCTCCTTATCCCTTTCCCTTTAAAGGAGGAGGAATTAAAAAATCACCCCCTCCTTCAAAGGAGAGGAAGAAATTAAAGAATTCTCTTTTTTACCCTCAAAAAAACAGGAATTAAGTTTTTTTCTTTTTAAAAAAGAAAAATAAAAAAAAGAGAAGGAGGCAAATTTATGAGTATTACTTATGCATTTAGAGCATTGTCTATGCATTTTATTTTCTTTAAATTTATTGTCTATGTATATTTATCTAACTTAAACAGGAGATTTTTATTTACAGTCTTTATTTGAACATTTTATCCTTTTTCTTTTATCAATTATTAACAGCGAACCGCATTTTGGACATTTTTCTCCGGAGGGTTTATCCCATAAAGCAAAGTCGCATTTTGGAAATTGATTGCAGGCATAAAATATTTTTCCTTTTTTGGTTCTTTTTTCAACTATTTCTCCTTTGCCGCATTTTGGACACTTTATTCCCAAAGTTTTTTTCTCAAAAGGTTGAGTGTGCTTGCATTTTGGGAACTTGGAGCAGGCATAAAATTTACCGTATTTACCCAGTCGAATAATAAGCGGTGCTCCGCATTTTGGACACTTTTTTTCAGTAGGAGTTTCAGTAATATCTTTTTTGGAAATTTCTTGATACTTTTGTTTTAAATTTATTTCAAACGGCTCATAAAATTCTTTAATTACTGACACCCAGGATTTCTGACCTTTAGCGATTTTATCTAAGTCTTTTTCCATTTCTGCGGTGAATTTAATATCCACGATTTTTGGAAAATGATTTACTAGCAGATCGTTGACTATTATTCCAATTTCGGTAGGTTGAAATTTTTTTTGTTCATTTTTTTTTATATAATTTTTTTCTTGAATTGTAGAAATTATTGGAGCATAAGTCGAAGGCCTTCCGATCCCATTTTCTTCTAAAGTTTTAATTAAACTAGCTTCATTGTATCTTGGAGGAGGTTGAGTAAAATGTTGAGAAGGAAGAAGTTTTATGAGCTTTAACACTTCATTTTTTTCTAATAAAGGAAGTTCTACTTCTTTATATTCAATGGGATAGACCTTTAAAAATCCGTCAAATTTTAGCACTTGTCCGCTTGTTCTAAAAATGTATTTGTTTTTTGCCTGAATTTCAATGCTAGTGAAATCAAAATTTGCTTGTTTCATTTGGCAAGCGATAAATCTTCGCCAGATTAATTCGTAAAGTCGATATTGATTTTTATTTAATTTAAATTTGTTTTCTGCTATTTCTGGTGTTCTTTCGGGATAAGTTGGTCTTATTGCTTCATGAGCTTCTTGCGCGGTTTTTGTTTTTGTTTTGTATTTTTTAAAAGCGCCTGCCCAATAATTTTTGCCATAATTTTGAATAATAAACTTTTTAGCACTTAAAAGAGATTGTGTGGCGAGATTTAGAGAATCGGTTCGGTGATAAGTGCAGAGTCCTTTTTCATAGAGGTATTGAGCGATTTGCATAGTAAATTTTGCAGGAAAACCGAATTTTTTCCAACTTTCCTGCTGTAAAGTGCTAGTGGTAAAAGGAGGGGGAGGATTTCTTTTTATTTCCTTTTTCGCGACGTTTATTATTTTGTATTCTGCATTTTTTAAATCCTTAACAATTTTATCTGCCTCTTTTTTGTTTTTGATTCCAAACTTTGGGATGGATTTATTGTTTTTTTTAACTAGCAAAGCTTTGAATTTAGTTTTGGATTTTGAGTTATGGTTTTGAGTTTTGAGTTTTGGGTTTTGTAATTTTTGCAATAGAGCTTCAATGCTCCAGTATTCTTCTGGTTTGAAGTTTTCTATTTCTTTTTCTCTATCAACTACCAGCCTTACTGCCACAGATTGAACTCTCCCTGCAGAGAGCCCTTTTATTACTTTTTTCCATAGGAAAGGGGAGAGTTTGTATCCTACTAATCTGTCTAAAATTCTTCTCGCTTGTTGAGCATCGACTAATTTTTTGTCAATTTTTCTGGGGTTTTTAAAGGCATTTTCAATAGCTGATTTAGTGATTTCATGAAAAATAATTCTTTGATAAAATTTTTCTCCGTTCAAATTTAAAATTTTAGTCAAATGCCAGGCAATTGCTTCTCCTTCTCTGTCAGGGTCGGTAGCTAAAATAACTGTTTCTGCTTTTTCTTTTTGTTTTTTTAAATTATTTACAATTTTTCTCGCTTTAAGAGGGATAATATACTTAGGTTTGAAATTGTTTTCGGTGTCTACTCCCAGTTTATTTTTTGGCAAGTCGCGGATATGCCCCATAGTTGCGGCTATTTGATAATCTTTCCCAAGAAACTTTCCAAGAGTTTTACATTTTGTAGGACTTTCAACAATAACTAAGTTCATATAATTGAAAACTCAAAACTTAGAGTTCAAAAAACTCAAAATTGTAAGTTTAAAATTTTAAAAATTTGAGTTTTAAGTTGTGGTTTTGAATTTTACTTAATGTTTTAAGGTATAGATGTTTCCTCCTAAGTTTCTTACTTTACCTGTTATTTCTAAATTTGCAAGAGCGCTTATTACAACAGCGGCACAAAGGTTGGTTTTTTCGATAATTTTATCTATATGCAGATTTGTTTCCTTTAAAACTTCTAAAACTAATTGTTCTTCTTTAGTTTCGCCTTTTAATTCTTTAATTCTTTTTTGTGCAGGTAAATTTAATTCTATCATAGAACTAATCTCTTTTAGTATATCATTGGCATTTTCCACTAATCTCGCCCCTTTTTTAATTAAATAATGAGGACCTTTTGAGTTTGGAGTATGAATTGGACCCGGTACGGCAAATATCTTTTTGTTTTGTTCAAATCCATATTTGGCAGTAATTAACGCTCCACTTTTTTGTTTAGCTTCTATTACTAAAATTCCGAGGCATAACCCGGCAATTATTCGATTTCTTTGAGGAAAACTATATTTTGAGCCGGGAGTTCCCGGAGGATATTCAGAAATTAATGCCCCTTTATTCTTAATAATTTTTTCAACTAATTTTGTATTAGATTGAGGATAAATGCTTTTTTTATCTAACCCTGTGCCTAATACTGCAATGGTTTTTTTGTTTTTTTCTATCACTGCCTGATGGGCGAACGTATCAATGCCTGGAGCAAATCCGCTGACAATAACAATACCCGCATCAGCTAAATCTCCTGCAATTTCAAAGGTAATTTGTCGTCCATAAGAGGAGTATTTTCTAGTTCCGACTATAGCTAAACAAGGAGCTTGAACAGGAAATTCTCCTTTAAAATAAAGGACTTTCGGAGGATTCTTGATTTTTTTTAAAAGTTTCGGATAATTTTTATCTTCAATATTTATAGTTTTTATTTCTTCCATACCAAATATAATTCAAAATAAGCACCAAATTCAAAATTACAAATCCTAAACAAATTCAAAGCACAAAATTCAAAATCCATGAAAGAAAATTCTAAATCCGAAATCCTAAATCCTAAACAAAATCCCCAAATCCCAAATTCTAAATTCTAAATGACATAATAAAGTTTGGAATTTATGATTTAGAATTTAGAATTTCGTTTAGAGTTTCGAATTTAGAATTTGGGATTTCTTGTTCAAAATTTTAAACATTTGAATTTTGATATTATTTAGAATTTAGTCGCTTTGAATTTTGGATTT
>CAYUHA010000034.1:0-5716 GCA_964444395.1 uncultured Candidatus Saccharibacteria bacterium
ACTCAAAGTCCGTTCCACTGCCTGAACCTTCTCCTCATGGCCAATAATTCCTGTTGGAAAAGTTTTTCGTATAATATCTGTCCAATCCGTAGAATACTTGTCCAAAGTAGGAGTATAACCAGATGTCCATTGTTTAGCTACTGTTCCCTGTCTTTTTAAATTTCTATATTCCCAAAATTTTTTTCCTTGAACAATTCTTTCTTCTAAAGATTCCTGCCAGCCAACTAAATTTTCTATATCTTCAACTTTTAATTTAGCTCTAATTAAAGCTTTTTTGAAAATTTGATTATGATTGGCTAAAGAAATTAAAACATCTCCAATCTCTGCTCTCTGATGATTTTTCTTTTCGGCAATTTTTAAAGATTCAATTATAGTATCTTGAAAATCTTTTGAATAAACCTCTTTTTTGTTTCTTTCTCCGCTCCCTTGCCTTGTTAAACAATTTTTTAATACACTTCTAATTTCATTTATATTCAAAACTGCTCGAGAAAAAATAAAATTTAACTTATGATTTCCTGATAAAATAAAATAAAACAAAATATTAGAATCTATTTCCAAACCCCTTGACCGCGCAAATCTCTGAGACCTAAACACTGCTTTTGCCGCTTCAAAACTTAAAAATTCAGCTAAATTATATTGAACCGGGCTTAAAATTACTCTACTTAACTTTATAAATAAATAAGGTTTTTTGAGTTTTGAATTGAAAAAACTGTTTAAGAGCAAAAAACTGATACTGAAAACTAAAAACAAAATAGAAAAACCAAGAAGCAAAGAAAGAATTGAAGAAGGAAGATATTGATTTTCAATAAAGAGTCCGAATAGAAATAATAAAAAGACAAAAATAAATAAAGTTAAAAATAATTTCCCTAAAAATCCTGCGTATCTAAAAATAAAACATCTCTCCCATTTAACCGCCTGATAAATTGATGCTTTTTTTAAGCTAAAGTTAAACATAATAACTAACAAATTTAATGCTAATTTAAGCGAATTTATTCCAAATAGTTTTATAGTAGGTTAAAATATTATTTTTAATCCAAAAAATAATCCTGCAATTAAAAAAGCCGGCAATGTAAACCAGCTAATTAAGATAATTATCCCTAAGATGATTAAAATAGCTTCTGCAAAAAGTCCAACCATTATCAAAAAAATCCTCATAATCGCTCCTAACATTCTGGAGGTTAAATTAAAGGTAAATGCTTCAAAATGTCTTTTAAAATCAAATCTTTGTCCATAAGAATAATAATATCTTCTCCAGTAAGAAAAAAGAGATTTTAAAAGCAATGCAATAGAAAAGTAATCTAAATTAAATCTAAGAAAATTTTTCCAGCCCCTTAAAATCTCTCTCGGCATATCCCAAAAATACCAACAAAGCCACTGAAAAACTATATTCTGCCTTTTAGCTATCTTTTCCATTGATTTTATTATAATCAACTTTCTCTAATCTATCAACTTATTTCTCCTTCCTCTTCATAACTCCCCCTTCCCTTCTTTTAACTCCTCCCCTCTTTTTAACTCTCCGCTCTTCTTCTTTTTTTTAATTTTCCCTCTCTCTAAAGAAGGAGGGAGAGATAAAAAAGAGAGGGTTTATAATTCTCTCTTTTCATCGATTTAATTAAGCAAATAATAATATATAAAGTTGAACAAATTAGTAGCGTAAAGTATAATGTTTCGCAAAATTTCCAGTTTAATCTATTTTCTCGGATCGTTAATATATTCTTCATCCCAAATAGGCTGAGTCAATTCTTTAAGTTCTTTATCATATTCAATTAACTTTTTATAATATTCTTCTGAATTTCTCGCTTCTTCAGCGAATTTATCTTCTGCCTTAACCTCGTCTGATAAGATATTTTCTTTAAAATATTGATAGTTATCTCTAATAGAACAGGGCATCAGCCAATTTTCTGGTTTTCTCCAGTTTGCATATCCGTATTTCCTTTGCCATTCTCTGCCTTTTTTAAAGAATTCAGAAAACAATGCATCTGCAATAGTTTTTCCTTTTTTATACAGCTCGTAAACATTATCCACATAATAAGGAATAAATACGCAAGGAGTAATATTCCCGTTCCAATCAATATAAAAATAACCTCCATTTTCCCGTCCGTAAGCAATGCACCCATTTGATAAAACTCCTGAATTCCAGAAGTCAGCTACAGGATAATCCTTTTTAAGCATTTCTTCCCATTTTCGATACAATTTTAATCTTTCCTTGGGTCCGGGCATTAAATTAAATACTTCTTTTCCCCTGCCAATAGGCATTAACTGAAACTGCCACATATAACTTGCGCCTTGCTTGTCAAACCAAAAATTATAAAACTCGTCGCTAAGCAAAGTATCAACATTTTCACTGGTAGAGGTTACGGATAAAACAAAAGGGGCTCCAGCTTCTCTTAAGTAAGCCATTGATTTTAAGATTCTTTGAAAAACCCCTTTTCCTCTTCTTTTGTCTGTTTCCTCTTTTAATCCCTCTGCTGAAATTTGGGGAATGGCGTTTCCAATCTTGGCTAATCTTTCAGCTACTTCTTTTGTAATTAAAGTACCGTTGGTATAAAAAATGAAAAATGTATCATTATATTTCTCAAAAATATCCAATAAGGTTCTTCCTTGGCTTTGATACATTAGAGGTTCTCCTCCGGAAATAGTTACAAATCTACTACCAAAAATATCATGGTTCTCCCTTAATATCCTATCAAAAATATCAAAAGGAAGCGTCGCGCCAGTGCCGGGAGAAGAGGCAGCATAACAACCTTTACATCTAAGATTGCAAACCTGCGTAGGAGAAACCACGATAAAAGTAGGAGGATATTCTCCATATTTTCTATAAAATTCCTCTTTTACTTTAACCAATTCTGAAACTTTATCAGCTCCAAAGTTGTTCTGCACCATTACTTCTAAAAGTTTTTCAATAATCTTGTCAGAAATATATCCTTTTTCATAATTCTTTAAAACACGAAATGCGACCGCTCTCACCCACCAATATTTCTTCATCATAACCTCAAGAAGCTGTTTTTTCGACTCTTTTATGTTTTTAAGAGCCCTTCTTTCTAAATGTCTGATAAGAACTTTTCTAATAATTTTATTCTTAAGCGCATTTTTAAATGCAAAAAAATGAAATTTCTCATTTAAATTTGAGGGTATTGGTTTCTTTTTTAAATTTAACAGTGTTGGCATAAAATTCTTTTAAATTAACTTAAAAACTTAAATCAATTTTTATATTTAATTTAAGACAAAACAAGAAATAATATCTGCCCCAAGTTTTTTAGAATCAAACCTTTTATCTCTATAACTTTGCTCCAATATTAAACCATTCATCATCTCAATAAGCAAAAATGCCATCATCTCGCTTTGACCCTTTTTCTTTTTGGTTATGTTTTTAATTAGCGAGGCAAGAAGATTGATATGCTTTTGCTTAAGGTCTAATATATATTTTTTTATTTTAGTATCAGCAAAGGGTAATTTAAGCGCTATTGTTTTGATAAAATTTTTTTCTTCAAATCCAAAATCTAAGTAATTTTTAATAAATAAATAGAGTTTTTTTCTATCACTTTTTTCTTTAAGCGCTTTCTTAATGCACTCCTCTAAATTGTTAAAAACCTTATCTAAAACCTTTTTATAAATTTCAGTTTTTCCAGTAAAATGATAATAAAGCGCGGCTTTAGTAATATTGAGCTTTTTTGCAATATCACTCATTGAAACACCTAAATAGCTGTATTTTGAGAAAAGCTGTCGCGCAACTTCAATAATATGTTTTTTGGTCCCTTGGATAATATCTTTATGGGTTCTTTCAATTGTTGTCATAAATTTAAAAATTTTTAATTCACTTACCATTCGGTAAGTTCCTTTATTTAAAGAGGATAACAAAATCAAAAATAACTGTCAAGTGTTTTAAACACATGTAAAGAGGAAATAAAAATTTCAGGTTTTTGAATAATAAAGGGTTTTCTTCAAGGATGATGTTTTAAAGGTTTCCAGTGCTTCCTTTTTGAAGAAGAAAATAAAAAATTAAAAAAGAGAGGAATATCCGCCCTCTCCTATTTCCTCCATCCCTCCTTCCTTTAAAAATGGAATTCTCACAACTTTCTCCTCCTTAATCCTCTCCCTCCAAAGGAGAGGGAGGAAAAAGAAAAAAGGAGGAGGAAACAAAAAACCTTCCCTACCTTATTCTTCTCCCTCTTTAAGGTGGAGGATACAAGTGTGGGAAAGGGGGCTAAAAAGATGGAGGAAAAATAGGATATAAAGGAGAAAAAAGAGAATTTCCTACTAACTGTCAACAACCTGATGAAACTTTACGGTTATCTGTATAAACATAATCTAACCAATGTTGATATTTTTCATTCTTGCCGTGAACAATTTTTAAGTATTCATTTTTTAAAATTTCTGTCACCGGACCAATTTTTCCTTTACTTATAACTTTATCATCTAACTGCTTAATCGCGGTAACCTCAGCAGCAGTACCGCAGAAAAACAATTCATCAGCTTTTTTTAATTCAGAAGGAGTAATTCTTTTCTCTTTAACCTTATAGCTTAAATCTTTAGCTAATTGAATAATAGTTTTTCTGGTAATACCGGCTAAAATTGAACCGGGAGCAGGAGTAATTAAAGTTTTATTTTTAACCATAAAAATATTTTCTCCCGGACCCTCGGCTACATTCCTCTGATAATCTAAAAGTAATGCTTCATCAAATCCTTTTTCTTTGGCTTCCATGCTGGCAAAAATAGAATTAACATAATGCCCGCAAATTTTTGCTTGACTAAAAGTAGACCGAGGATGAATTCTGATAAATTTAGAAATTTTTACTTTAACTGCTTTCTCGCCGAGATAAGAACTCCAAGGCCAAACAGCAATGGCGCAATTTACCGGCGCTTTTTTGGGATTCAAACCCATTATTCCATAACCAAAATAGATTATTGGCCTAATATATCCTTCTCTAATTTTATTTATTTTAATTAAATTTTTAATTGCTTTTCTAATTTCCTCTTTGGAAAAGGGAATTTTCATTTTAAGACAGCCGGCAGAAAAAAATAACCTATCAAGATGTTCCTTTAATTTAAAAACAGCTGGACCTGCCTTAGTATCATAAAATCTAATACCCTCAAAAACACCAGCGCCGTAATGCAGGGTATGAGTTAAAATATGAATTTTTGCTTTCTGCCAATCAACTAATTTTCCGTCTAACCAAATTTTTCTTGTTGTTTGCATAATAAAAATAAATAATCTTTTTTGGTGCGCGTAGTTGGACTTGAACCAACGACCTTCCGCATGTGAAACGGACGCTCTAACCACTGAGCTATACGCGCATAAAAACAAAGCACTCTAACTGTTAAACTAACTTTGCAAAAATTTACAGCAGGTAAAATTAAATTATATATATTATCAGCAATTTATTTAATTTTACCATTTTTAAGTAAAAAAAGAAAAGGGAGCCTTAATAAGCTCCCTCAAATTTGAAATTACTTCTTTTGCTCCCACCCTAAAAAGAACATCTGGGGGCAAAGTATTGGTGATTCCTATTCCATACACTCCGTATTTTTGGGCGAGGAATAAATCATATGGCCCATCCCCCACTAAGAAAGCTTGTTTGCTAAACTTTCTTAAAGGGATTCCTGATGTAATGGCAATATAAGGAATGTGATGCTTTTTCGGCATTAAATCAGCTCCAATTATTTCCTCAAAAAAATCATCTATCCCTGCTTTCTGTAATCTTTTCTTTCCATTAAT
>CAYUHA010000035.1:0-5597 GCA_964444395.1 uncultured Candidatus Saccharibacteria bacterium
GTCCGTCCATTAAAATCTCTTCACCAGGTTCATATACATTATCTCCATCATCTACCCAGAAAACAAAGTAGAGTTCTTGAGCCAAATCGCCGTCAAATGGATCGTTATCAGGTTCATTGACGTCACAATCAGTATCATTATCTTCTAACTCTGGTTCGGTACAATCAATATCTTGGCCATTCTCAGTAGCATCGTCATTCTTGGTTATCGTAATTGCCGCGCAAGCCCAAGCGTCATTGTCGCGCACACGCAAACTGATAGTGTCTTCTCCGTGGTCGCCTGGTTTTAAGTCAGCGAAATCAAAGAAGAGGTTATCGTCTGTTAAATCTTTTTCGTCCCAAGTGCAATAACATCGGTTATCTTCAGAAACCTCACCATCGCCGAACTGGCTGTCACCGCCAATATCCCAATAACATTTGCCGTAATACTGATTATCTGAATTAGTTACACAAATACACTCAGCGCCATTGTAATAACAATGATTATCCACCTTCAAATCAATGGCTCCGGCAGTAAAAGTATTGTTTTTACTGACTTCAGTGTCGCTGAAGAAAGCAGTGGTGGCGCCGACAACAATTGCGGCAACCGCAGTAATCAACGATAAACTAACTAATATCTTCTTCATTTTATTTATAATTTATTTATAATGCGAATGATATAAATTTTATGCGAATGCTACGAATATACTAATAATATTTATTTTTTATTTGTATATTCGTAGATTAGCATCTCATTCATAGATTCGCATTATATTTTTTTATTTCTTTTCGACCTTTACCCTGTTAAACAATTCTGCTATAGGTATAGGCAGAATTCCCTTAGCAAATCTTTTACTTATCTTATGTAGTAAAAGATTTACTAAAAGTTTAACAGGATTTTTTAAAAAACAAAAAACTCCCTATTTATTTAAGAAGCTTTCCTGATTATGTTTTTAAAAATTTTTATAGGCATTAATGTTTAATACTTATTTCCTCCACTAAGTTTTTACATAAAATGTTAGTTATTAAAGTTTACTTATATATAGACATTAGTCAATACTTAGACATTAGTCAAGAAAAGTTTTCCACATGTATGTTATAAATTTTTATCAAAATTTCATTTTATTGGAATTTTGGTAAAATAAATTCAAAGAGAAAATAAATTCAAAAAGAGATGCTTTACAAAGTTTACGAAGTCGGACTTCGTAAACTTTTTCGCAAGTTATTAAATAATAAAATAAAAAAGGAAAGTTATATCTGGGCGTCAGGATTAGGGAGGAAATTATGTCTGACCCAACGCCCAGATATAACTTTCCTTTTGTTTGGTGTAATATAGGATTTAATTGTTTTAATCTGCATTCAAGGATTAAAAATTTAAAAGCATAGTAGATATAGCACTATGCTTTTATTATGCTGTAATTATAACCTATTTAAATAATTTTGTCAACTTTTTCTAAGAACACTAGCTTAGCAATACTTTTAAAGGTTTTTAGACAAACTTAATAAGAAGCATATATCTCAAAGTTTGATAAAAATTCTCCCCTTCCTTGTCCTCTCCAAAGGAAAAGGAAAATAGAAAAGCCCTCTACTTAATCCCCTCCATAAGAACTTCCTTACTTTATCTAAAAAAGGGATAGAGAGACCCCCAAAGAAAAGAAAAAAGAGAAAAAGAAAAAAAAGAAAGAGGAAGAGAAAAGCGGGGAATGAAAAAATTAAAGAGTGTATCCTCCTTTTCTAAAAAGAGAAATTAAAAAGTATATCGCTTCAGCTCTGAAGAAATTTTTATTATTTAAAGACCAAACTTAATCCAAAATACACTATTAAACTAAATCCAATTCCCAAAGCAAAACAAGAAAACTTTTTATATTTTTGAGCCATTGGATAAAGTTCATGAATAGAAACAAAAATCATTGCTCCAGCCGCAAAAGCCATAAAAAGAGGATTTAAAACTGGAGCAATGGCGCAGGCAAAAAGCCCCACAACAGCGCCTAAGGGTTCAGCTAAAGCAGAAAGCACAGCCAAATTAATCAAAGCCCTTTTCTTCTTGGCAATCACTAATGGAACAGCCATGGCAAATTCTTCAGGAATATTATGAATAGCAATAGAAGTAGCTATTAACAAACCAAAATATGGAGCGTAAATATAAGAATTAGCCATAGCAAAACCTTCTGGAAAATCGTGAAGAATAAGTCCTAAAGCCACCAAATAAGCGGTTTTAATCTGCCAAGGTAAATGCCCCTTTTCTTTAGTATAATGAATATGTGGAATAATAAAATTTAAAGAGAAAATAAGTAGAATTCCCAAAATTAAGCTTATTGATGCAGGAATAAAACCACTTGTCTTTACTGCTTCTGGTAGAAGCTCAAAAAAAGAAATTATTAACATAATGCCGGCTGAAAAACCAACTCCAGCAACAATCCATTTATCGTTCTTTTTAAAATGTAAAGCCAAACCGACTCCAATCAAAGTAGTTATTGCAGAAAGAAAAGATAATAAAATTACTGCAATATAAGTTGTTGACAGCATATTAATTTAATAAAATTTATATCTGTTTCAATTCTATCACTTCAACAAGTTCAATGTAAATAAAAAACACCAAAGAAGTGGCTTCTTAAGAGTTTTATCTATTAAATTTGTTTATTTCCTTTAAACCATATAAAAATTTTTTAGAATTTTCGCGATGTTTTTATTCATCTACTTTTTAAAATAAAGAGCAAGGTTTGTTTTCGAAAATTATTTTTAATAATAATTCGGTAAATAAAATTCAGCCCTATTTTAATTCTCTTTCAATATCTTTAATTTCTTTACTGATAAATTTTTTAGAAATTTCTAGAGCTTTTTTTAATTCATTGCAAATTTTCTTTTCTCTTGTGCTTAAATTGGACTTGCCGTCCAGTTTTGTTACCTGCTTTTCTGTTTCTTTTTTTAAGGCCTTGAAGGCTCGATACAAAGCTTTCTCGGCTTCGGTAATCTCCTTTCTCAGTCTTTTTTTTCTTTTAATTATCCTTTGCCAACTCCAAACTATTCCCAAAACAATGGCTAAAATTAAAAGCAAAAGAGTAATAATAATAGTAAGATAGTCAATAGCCAGCTTTCCTATTTTAATAAAAACCGGTGGACTGACCGAAATTCTAACTTTTTCTGACGGTCTGCTTTTTGCTCCTTGAGAATTTATGGTTTTGGCCCAAACCTGATAAAATCCTTTTTTAATAGGTTCAGCCTCAATATAAGCCCACCTGCCTTCTTTGTCGCTTTTTGTTTCTCTTATTTTCACCTCCTCTTTATCTTTCTGGATAAAAACTATCACTGTTGCTTCGGGGATTGCAGTTCCTTTAACTGAAAAAGTACTACCGGGAAGAAGTTCGTGAGGATAATCAGTGATGAGCGGCGCTTCAATCGGTAAAATTTCAATTTCAGTCATTGCCAAAGTCTCATTTCCGGCTTTGTCTACTGCTTTGACAATTATAATGTGTTTTCCCAAATCTTGAGGAGGAATTTTATATTCTGATTTATCCGTTCTTAATGAATTTTTGCCATCAATTATTATCTCGTAATAATCTATTCCACACATTTCGTCGGTTGCTTCAAAAACTAAAGTTGGCTGAGGGGTAGTGGTTTTTTCCCCTTCTTTTATTTCAATTTTAAATGGTTTTGGCGGCTGAGTGTCAATTAAAACTTTTCGATGCAAAACAGCTCCCCAGCCGTATTTATTTTTGAATCTAATATGAAAATACCAAACTCCGTCTTTTAAATTCTCTATTTTTTTCTCAGAAATAGGAGGACTATAAAAAACAGTAGGGATAGCTCTCGGCAAATGTCCAATTAGCAATTTCACTGCTGTAACATCTTGAGGCACTTTCCAAGAGAATTCAGGGTCGTTATTTGAATACCAGTTATTAGGATTAGGATGGGTTGGAGAAAAAACTTTTGGAGCTAAAGGAACGCCGGAAGTAAAAGAAAGAGACTCTTCTTCCGAAGGAATCTCTTCAACTGAAGGAAGAATAATTTTTGGTTTTAGAGTATATACTCCCCCATTCATATTGCTTAAAATATTTGTTCCTTTTCCATCGGCTGCCAAAACTGAACCAGAAGAAAAACTTATTTGAGTAGAACCTGAAATTTTAACTTTAAAAGTAATAGTAATAAGAGTTCCTGAAGTTCCAGTAAAAGGAGTGGGAGTGCCGCCACTAAAAACTATATTTCCTGTTGAATTCGAAAAAGCTGGTTCTTGAGTCCATATGGAAAAGATAGAATCATTTTTTGAAATACTAACCACAGAAATTTCAGCAGGATTAAAACTTAAAGTAGCTTCAGCCGCATTAACTGTCTGGTTATTACTATTTACTTTTACTTTTACTGAAAAGTTACTTCCAACTTTATAAGTACCGGTGGAAGGAGATAAATATAAAGATGCTCCTGCTCCTTTCACTTCGTGCAGAAACCCACTAATAAGCACTAAACAAAAACTAATAAACACTAACTTTATTGTTTTACTATTTCTCAATTTTACACCGGTGTCTTTTAATAAATTGAAATTGTCTACTAATTTAATCATTTTAGTGTCTGTTAGTTTTATATTAGTGTGTTTTAGTGGAATGTCTTTTAGTAACAAAATACCAAATTACGTTTATTCCAATTAACACCAAAACAAAAACAATAAAATAAAGCAAAAATGGAGGTTTTTTGGGCAAATAAGGAGAAAATTCAACTATTCTTTCATTTCCGGCTTTATCCACTGCCTTCACTTTTATTATACTCCGAAGCTTCTGGTCTTCCAATAAGTAAGGACTTTCAGCTATCTTCCAGTTTTTATCGTCTTCTTTTACTTCATAATGGTCAATTCCAGTTTGTTTGTCTTGAGTATTGAATGTTATAAAATATTTTCCTTCAAAAATTTGAGGATCTTTCAGAACCAAAACTGCAAAAGGTTCAGGCGGAATTTTATCTTCACTTAACTCTTTTTCTAAAATTTTCTTGGAAGATTTTTCTTTTAAAATCTCATATTCTCCTTCCCCCAATTTTAAATCAGCTTCAGTGCCCAATCCATCATTTAAAAGAACTTTTGAACTTTCTAAAAATTTAACTTTAGCAATATTTTTATCAGAAACTAAAAACTCAGGAACCTTAAAAACTATTTTACCTAAAATATCGCTCTCTTCCGGGTCCCCAGGAATTTTTCCGCAAAAACCGCCAGGAATACCTCCGGAAAAAGAAATCCTACCTCCTTTTATTTTTATTTCTGGCTTTTTTAACCAAAGAGATATTATTGAATTACCTGTTAAAAAATCTTTTGCTATCAACAAATCTTTATCGTATTCAATGTCTGCTTTAATAGTGTTAATGCATTCTTTTTCAGGATTAATTTTTACTTTTACTTCAAATTCCTGGCCTATTTTTAATTGGGCATCTGATGGGTCAAAATATAAAACCGCCCCCCAGGTGGGAACCCCACTAAACAACGCGAAAAATATACTAACTAACACTAAAAATTTTTTAAACCAGTTTTTTCTGTTATTAGTAAAAATTATTCTCTTTATATAAAGCTTAGGTGAAGCAAAATTGACTAAATAACCAAGCTCATAGTTACTATTTCTTAAATAATCATATATTTTTCTTATT
>CAYUHA010000036.1:0-5408 GCA_964444395.1 uncultured Candidatus Saccharibacteria bacterium
TTTCTTCATCTTCTAAAAATTGCGATCGCAATTTTTAGAAGATGATTAAAATAAAAATCAAAATAAAAAAAGTATTTAAAGAAACCTCTCTCCCCCTTCCTCCCCCTCTCTGAAGAGGAAATAATAAAAAAGAAGAAAAAGAATTAAAATTTTGGAGCTTTCTTTGAATTACAAATTATATTCATAATTCAAAGCATAAGGCCTATAAGGTTTACAAAATTACTCCTCCTCCCACTACTTCCTGTCCTTTATAAAAAACTATTGATTGTCCAGAGGTAATTGCTTTTTGAGCGCGAGTAAATATTGCTTTATATCTTCTATATTTTGATTTTGGCTTATACCTAATAACTATCGCGGAACTAGGCTTATATTGATATCTTATTTTTGCTTTTATCTTTAAGGGCAATTTCGGCTCTTTACCTGCAATCCAGTTTGCCTTTTTTAAAATAACCTCTTTTTTATATAGGTCTTTTTGATTTTTGGTAACGAACAAAATATTTCTTTTTAAATCTTTTTTAAAAACATAATAAGGTCCTTTTGCTTTTTCTTGTTTTTGAAGAAAAGGCACAATTCCTTTTCTTTGACCAATAGTATAAAAAAATAAACCTTGATGTCTGCCTACCACTCTTCCTTGTCTATTTATTATCTCCCCGCATTTAGGTTTAAAATAAATCGATAAAAATTTATCTACACTACGCTGAATAAAACAAATTTCTCTACTCTCTAAGGTATTGACCCCGGGTAACTTAAATTTTTTAGCTAAATATCTAACTTGAGTTTTTGTATAACCACCAACTGGAAATAAAATATGTTTTAATTGCTTTTGAGTTAAAGTCCATAAAAAATAGGATTGATCTCTTTCTATATCTTTTGCTCTTAATAATTTATAAATTATTCTCGAACTTGGTGAAGAATTTTCAACTTTTATTTTTGCATAATGTCCAGTAGCAACAAAATCAGCATTTATTTCACAAGCTTTTTTAAAAAGAGTTTTAAATTTTATTTCTTTATTACAAACTATACAAGGGTTAGGAGTTCTCCCCTGCTCATATTCTTTTAAAAAATGCTCTATCACTTTTTTTTCAAATTCTTTTCTTAAATCCAATATTAAAATAGGGATTTTTAAAATTTTTGCGGCTTTCCTTGCCTTATTTTCAGCTAATTTAAAATTTGGTGAATCAAAAAGCTTAAAAAAAATTCCAATTACCTCAAAATCAGCTTTTTTTAACAAAAGCGCTGCTGTTGAACTATCTATACCGCCAGACATTGCTACAATTACTTTTTGTTTTTTTGGCAAATTCATAAAATAAAAGGATGATTTAATCACCCAATCTTAGAGTTTAAAATTTAAAACTTTTAACTCTTAACTTTTAATTTGAACTTATCTAGGTGTACCTATCAGCTATCACTGAAGCTACATAGGATTCAGGCTTTATTTTTGCCTCAAATCCATTTCCTTGAATAAGACCAATCACTTCTTTTATCATATCTCTGGTTTGACCGTTTTCTCCTATATCAGCATGAATATAACGAAACTGATAATTAAAAGAAAAATCAGAGATATTCTTTACCTTTTCTGCAATTTTTTCTCTTAAAAATAACGCTAACTCACAAGAAAGCAACACCTCTTCTAAAATTCGCTGCCGCCAGTTATAAAACTTCTTTTGCTTAGAAGCAGAATAGTCTATTTTCTTAAGAAAAAATCGGCCTCCTTCGCTTTTCCTTAAAATAACTACTGCCACAGGAAACTTGGGCTCTTCACCAGAGCAAGAATCGCATCCCACAATAATATTGTACTCTTTATCCGGTGATTTTTTCATATAATTTATCAACTCTTCTACCATCCTATTCAGCGATATTTTTCCTAAAGTGGGATTATAAAAATAACCTTTTAAAAATTTTTCCATATATGGGATACTATCAAACTTTTTTAACAATTTCAATAAACTCCTTTGACCTTAAAGAAGCTCCGCCCACTAACAATCCATCCATATTCGCTTGTTTTATATAAACTTCTGAGTTTTTGTTATTTACACTTCCACCATAAAGAATTCTCAAGCTCTTTGCTACAGATTTAGTATAAAGACTGGCTATGGTCTTCTTGATAAATAAACCAACGCTCATTGCGTCATCTGCGCTACAAGGATTTCCTGATCCAATAGCCCAAATCGGCTCATAAGCAATACAGAATTTTGAACTCTGCAGCTTCCTGCCCGCAATATTTTTAAGACCTTGCTTTAACTGATTTCTTAGCACCTGAAGCGTTTCACCTTGGACTCTTTGTTTTTGCGTCTCACCTATACATAAAATCGGTATTAACTTTGTCTTCAGAAGCATTTTAATTTTATTGTTTATCATTTGATCGGTTTCTCCTAACGCTCGTCTTTCTGAATGGCCAATAATAACATATTTACATCCTAAATCTTTAAGCATTAATGGTGAAATTTCCCCAGTATAAGCGCCGCTTTCTTTATAAAAACAATTCTGAGCACCTAAATGAATTTGATGAATTCTTGGACTCCTATTCAAAGAAACAGATAAAAGGAGAAGATATAAAAACGGAGGACAAATTACTATTTCTGCATTTTTTATATTCTTTGTTCCGTTTTTGACTGAATTAAAAAGCCTTTTAGCTTCCATTAAATTTTGGGGACACATTTTCCAATTGGCAACAATTAAAGGTTTCATATAACTTTAATTAACAGTCAACAGACAACAGTTAACAAATTTTCTAATAAATATTACTTGTTATCTGTTACCTGTTACCTGTATCTATTTATTGTTTCCTAAGATATTCTGCCGCTTTCTCTGGCTCGATAGTAGAAATCTCTATCCCAACTCCTAACTCAAATCCAGCCCAAATTGAAGTTTTTGGCAAAATTGTCCAATGCCAATGATAATAATCATAATTTTTGCCGTCACAAGGAGCAGTATGTAGATAAAAATTGTAAGGAGGATCATTTAAACCTTTATAAAGTTTGCGCAAAACATTCCTAAACGCTTCTGCTAAACTTAATTTCTGCTTTTCTGTAATTCGCTCAAAATAAGAAAGATGCTTTTTTGGAGAAATTATCACCTCAAAAGCAACTTTAGAAGCAAAAGGGCAAAGCGCTATAAAATCTTTATTTTCAAAAACAATTCTTTTCTTGTCCTTTCTTTCCCATTTAGTCATTTTGCAATAAATGCATTTTTTTTGAGTTTTGTAATATTTTTTTGAATTTAAAAGAGCTTTCCTTAAATCAGAATCAATAAGTGGAATAGCTATAATTTGAGAATGAGGATGAGCAACAGAAGCGCCTGCTTCCTCCCCATGATTATAAAAAATGGAAATATAATTTACAAAAGGGTTACTCATTAAGCTTAAATATCTTTTTTGATAAACATCAATCACTTCCTTAATCTGTTTTATTGAAAACTGCGCCATTTGTTTACTATGGTCTCTAGTCACTACTACCTCATGAAAACCTACCGCGTTCATTGCTTGATATATTCCCCCTTTAATTCTTTTATTTAAATCATTGCTTTCAGCAAACGCTGGATATTTATTAGGAATTACTACCACTGTCCAATCTTTTGGAATGCCCTGCTCTAAAGAAATTTCCTTGCCTTGCGAAAAAATAAGAGTTGGGGGTTTTTGAGTTTTAATATTGCAAAAAGGACAAAGCTTTTTAGGAATCTTGCGTCTCTTGCGTTCTCCTTTTTTAAAAACTCCCGGTCGTTTCGCTCTCCCAGTGGCAATAACCACCCAGTCCTGCGATACTAAATCAAATCTAAGCTCAAAAGGAAACTTATTTTTTTTAGATTTTATATTTCTCTGCATAAAATGTCTATTCAATTTTATTATTCCCCACCCACCTTTGACTGGGCCAAAAGTGATGTCGGGCGAGTAATTAACCCAATCAATAATTAATTTTTAATTTTGTTTCTCCCCGCAAAAGTCGCTTCGCGACTCTACGGAGCAAGGAATTTTTGTTTATTTTTTATTTTTGATTTTTAAACAGGGATTAAAAATGAAGGGCTTCAACTCTAAATTTGTTTCGTTTGCTCGTTCTGCCCCTTATACACTTTATATTTATGTATTCTAACTTGTCCAAAATAGAGTTACGGCTTAAAGAGCTGGGGTCTCGCTCTTTTACAAATAAAAATTATTTAAATAAAAATTCAATAAGAATTAAAAATTAAAAAATAAAAATTGGTGATGGGGCTTAATTGAAAATTAGAAATTAGGAATTGAAAGTTTATCATCTATATCTGCAAATAATAATATTCCATCTAACTTGAATTACCTCAAACAGCATCTTCACCATTCCTTTAAATCTTACCTTGGTCTCCGGACTATTTATCCAAGTTACTGGAATTTCTTTAATTTTATATCCCAATCTTTTAGCAATTACCAAAACCTCCACATCAAATGCCCATCGATTGATTCTACATTTTGGAAAGATATTCTCCACCGCTTCTTTGCTAAAACCTTTAAATCCGCACTGAGTATCCCAAATCCCCCACAACCCAGCTATTACTTGAACAATTAAATTAAAAATATCTCCTAATTTTCTTCTCCACCAAGGCTGAGGCACGGCAATTACTGCTCCTTTTATATCTCGAGAACCAATAACAACATCATAACCATTTTTAAATTCCGGAAGCATTTTCTCAATCTGCTCAATTGAAGTTGAATTATCAGCATCAGTAAATATCCTATAATCTCCTTTTGCCTGAAGCATACCTTGACGCACTACATATCCTTTTCCGTGATTTTCCTTATTGTCAATCAATTTTAAATTTTTTATTTCTAACATTAAATCTTTTACTACTTCCGCGGTTTTATCTTTTGAACCGTCATTAACTACAATAATTTCATATTCATAATTTTGGGTTGATAGATACTTATCAACTTCTCTCAAAGTCTTTGGCAAACGAGACGCTTCATTATAAGCTGGAATAATAATGGATAAATACATTTTATAGTTTATTATGTTGGATTATAAAAAGAAAATTTCAATTCAAAAACAAAAATGAACTTTTGTTTTTTCTCTCACTCACTTTTGCATTTCTCCCTCACTTGTAATTATTGTGGTTTCGCCACATAATTACGGCGTTCGGTTGAAATGCAAAAATTCGCTCGTTCAAAAACAAAAATGAACTTTTGTTTTTTCTCTCACTCACTTTTGCATTTCTCCCTCACTTGTAATTATAGCTCAAAAATAATTAAAACAAAAGGAAATGCCTGTATTGAGTATTAAAAAACAAAATTGATTTAACTTTTTAGATTTATTTTTAGATTTAAATTTGTACGAGTTTTTATATAAGCTGATTCTAGCATTTAGTGCTTATAGTATTTTAGTGAAACCAAAAATCTAATAATCCAACCTGCAACTGCGAATTAAATTATTAGATAAAAAAATAAC
>CAYUHA010000037.1:0-5301 GCA_964444395.1 uncultured Candidatus Saccharibacteria bacterium
AACCCCTTTCCACAAAAGTGTCCGATCGGACACTTTTGTGGAAAGGTGATAATAAAAAAGGTGATAATAAGCAAGTAATAATAAACAGGGAATAATAAACAATAAACAGAATAAACAATAAACAGAATAAACAATAAACAGGGAATAATAAACAATGACAAATTTAATGATAAATTTATTTATTGAAAAGGAAAAATATTCAAGAAAGAAAAAGATTCAAAAAAGGGCCCAAGAATTATTATTTTTCTTGGGTCCTTAATATATCTTTTTAATCTTTTCTAATCTTCCTTTGATCTTTCTATTAAAGATGCCCCTGCCCAAAGTCCAGTAGCAATACACCAGATTTTGGAAGACATATAGTAGTTTTGTTTTATTGTAAAAACCACCGCAACAATACAAGCAAATAAACCTAATATTCCCAATATTGCAGATAAATCATTTCTATTCATTTTTTCCTCCTTTTTCCTTTATTTTCTTTTACTCATTATGTTGTTATTAAGGTACGATTATTTATTATATTTGAATAGCATCATATTATTACATTTTTGTCAAGACTTGCGAGTTCTTTTTAATTGATGTAGTATAGCAATATACCATGGCAAATAACTTTTCTCCAAATCAAGAATTGCCTGAAAAACTCCCCCCACAAAATATTGAAGCGGAAAAATCGCTTTTAGGTGCTTTAATGTTGGACAAGGAGGCAATTATTAAAGTAGCAGATTTTTTACAACCGCGAGATTTTTATAAAGAAAATCATCAACAAATTTATGAAAGTATGATAGAACTTTTTAAAAAAGGAGAACCGATTGACTTGCTTTCTGTTTCTAACCGACTTAAAGAGAAGGAAAAATTAGAAGAAATCGGGGGCAACAGCTATCTAACTGAACTTATTAATTTTGTACCTACTGCAGCGCATATACTTAATTACGCAAAAATTGTTCAGAAAAAAAGAATTTTAAGAGACTTAATCGCTGCCTCTTATGAAATAGGATTAATGGGTTATAAAGAAACTGAAGATGTAGATGCCTTACTGGACCAAGCTGAAAAAAGAATTTTTAGTATTGCCCAAAAAGGTTTAAACCAAAATTTTGTACCAGTAAAAGCAACTTTAGAAGAGGCTTTTACAAGGATAGACGAACTATCTAAACATAAAGGTATTTTAAGAGGGGTACTTACTGGTTTTATTGACTTAGATAATATATTAGCTGGTCTTCAAAAATCAGATCTTATAATTTTAGCTTCTAGACCAAGTTTTGGAAAAAGTTCATTATCATTAGATATAGCTCGTCATGTAGCGATTCATGAAAAATTACCAGTAGGAATATTTAGTTTAGAAATGTCAAAGGACCAAATAGTAGATAGATTAATCGCTGCCGAAGCTAATGTTGACTTATGGCGACTTAGAACCGGTAGACTTTCCAATGAAGGACCAAATAATGATTTTTTTAGAATTCAACACGCTTTAGGAACCCTATCTGAAGCTCCAATTTTCATTGATGATACTGCGGGTTCTAATATTCTCCAGATGAGAGCAATGTCAAGAAGACTGCAAGCAGAACATGGGTTAGGATTGATTATTATAGATTATTTGCAATTAATAGAGGCTAGAAATACAGATATCAGTATGGTTCAACAAATGACTGAGGTTTCCCGTTCTTTAAAAAGTTTAGCTCGAGAACTCAATGTTCCAGTATTGGCTTTATCTCAATTATCTAGAGCAGTTGAACAAAGAACTCCTCAAATCCCAAGACTAGCTGACCTTCGTGAGTCAGGCTCATTAGAACAGGATAGCGATGTGGTATTATTTATTTACAGAGAAGATAGATATCGTTTAGATACTGATAGAAGAAATATTGCGGATATTATTATTGCTAAACATCGAAATGGTCCTGTAGGGAAAGTTGAATTATACTTTGACGAACAAAGGGTAAGTTTTAAAAATTTAGAAAAACAAAAACAGGAAGAATAACCAAAAATCCGACTTTTAAATTTCTAAAAAGAAGCGGTTTAATAAATTTATAAGGACCCAAGAGAAATAATAATTCTTGGGCCCTTTTTTTAAACTTTTTCTTTTTTGAATATTTTTCCTTTTCAATAAATAAATTTATCATTAAATTTGTCATTGTTTATTATTCCATGTTTATTGTTTATTCTGTTTATTGTTTATTCTGTTTATTGTTTATTATTCCATGTTTATTATTACTTGTTTATTATCACCTTTCCACAAAACTGTCCGATCGGACACTTTTGTGGAAAGAATGAATTTAGTGAATGCTGTACTAAAATAAATCCAAAATAAACCTAATCAGTTTTTATTTTAAGAATCTCTACTTCTGTAAAAGGCTGTCGATGACCTTTCTTTTTTTTGTATCGAGTTTTTGGTTTATACTTAAATATAATTATTTTTTTGCCCTTTCCTTGCTTTAAAATTCTTCCTATAACAACTGCATTTTTAACTAATGGGGTTCCTATCTCAAGTTTCTTATTTTTTTCCAACAATAAAACATCAGAAAAGTTTACTTCTTCTCCTTGTTCTCCTTTTATTTTCTCAATTTTTATTTTTTTCCCAGGCGAAATTAAATATTGTTTTCCCCCGGTTTTTATTACTGCTAACATGATTAAAATGAATAAATAACAATTTTTATTGATTCTGTTCCGGCTTCTCCAATTCTAAGGGCTTAATTTTTTGTTCCCCTTCTGTAATTTTTGCTATATCTTTATCTATTTTTTTAAATTCCTTATAACTCCGATTATAAGTGTTTACAGTAGCATTTAAGTTATTTCCTAACTTCTGCAAAAAAATATCATAATTTAACAAATGTCTTTGTAAAACTTCTACTCTATCTCTAATCTGTTTAGCTGATTGCTCAATTTGGAGAGCCTTTAATCCCTGTAATACTGTTTGAAGATAAGCATAGAAGGATGTAGGAGAAACTAGTATAACATGTTTTTCTTTAAATGCATATTCCACTAAATCATAAGTATTACTTTTTATAGCTCCTATTCGATTTATCAGCAGGTCATAATAAATTCCCTCGGATGGAATAAACATAAAAGCAAAATCCGTAGTTTTTTCTTGAGGTCGGATGTATTTTGAAGTTTCATCAATGCGGTTTTTTAAATCTTGCTTAAATAGTTTTTCCAATTTTTCTCTTTTCCCTGCATCCTTTTCTTCTAATATTTTATTATAATTCTCTAAAGAGAACTTAGAATCAATTGGAATAATTTTATCTTTAACAAAAATCACTGCATCAACAGTTTCTCCATCCTTAAATGAATACTGGCATTTATATTGGTGAGGCTGAAAAATATTTCCTAATAAAGTTTCTAAAAGATACTCACCTAAAATTCCTCTCCGTTTTGGATTAACTAAAACGTCAGAAAGCTTTTCAAGTTGAGTTTTAACATCTCTCACGTGCTGATGGTCGGAATGTAATTTTTCTAACTCTGAAGTTACGTCTTTCACAACTTTAGAACTTTCTCTTAACTGAACTTGAATAGTCTCTATATGTTTTTCTCCTGATTTTCTGATTTCTTCCTGAATTGCTTGCAAATCCTGTTTAATTAAATTCAATCCTAGATTATCTTCTTTGCTTTCTTTAAAATCTCTTATTTCTCTTCTAAGAAAAAAAACAGAAATTCCCAAAATTACTAATGCAGCTGTTAATAAAATAAAAAACCACTCATTCATTGATTTTATATTAACAGATTTTAATTAAACTGTCAAAATTGGCAAACACTAATTTTAAAAAAAACTAAAAAAGAAAAGAAAAAGGAAAAAGAAAAGAGAAGGAAAAGTTTAGTGTCTTTTAAAACGTTACGATATATTTCATTTTCTATTTTCTGTAAAAAAATCTAGAAGAAGAGAAGATAAAAGTTTGTTTCATTAAGGTTAATTTAATTAAAGTTTGTTTTCGTTGAAATTTATTTCATTAAGACATTAAGGTTTGTTTTTATCTACTCTTACTCTTATCTTATTATCAATTGCTATCTTTTTCCACAAAAGTGTCCGATCGGACACTTTTGTAGAATTTGTAAAAGAAGGACTATGAAAAATTCTGCATAATCGGTTATACGCTTTAGACTAACTTAAAGTTGCTAAATCAATATTTCGCATATCACAAAGAGAATATAAATTCCGAGTAGAATTAAAGCCTCTTTTTTAGTAATTTTGCGGTCAGTTTTAACAAAAAAGATAAAAAATAAAGCTGAAATTATTAAAAAAAGCCGGGCAATAGCAAAAGGTGAAAAATCAACAATTTTAATAGGATAAATTAAAGCTACGGTTCCTAAAACTAAAGTAGCAGGTACAATCACTGAGCCCATTAAATTTCCTAAAATCATCCAGGTCTGACTTTTTCTGGCTGAAGCAATAGCAAAATATATTTCTGGTAAAGCGTTCCCGAGACCAACAATCAAAATTCCGATTAAAGCTACTGGAAGATTCAAATTTTCTGCGAAAAAAGAGGCTGAACTAACTATTCCTTCTGCAGATAATAATAAACATAAAACCCCTAAAATTACTTTTCCAAGGTCTTTTATAAATACTTTAAACTTTCTAATAATAGCTGCTCTTCTTTTTAAATTTTTTTTATCGTAGATATTTTGATCTTCTAATGGGTCCTTGTCTGTTTTTCTTATTTCTTTTTCGACATCATAAATTTTAGTAAATCTTTCTTTTTTAGAAAAAAGCCAAAAAATATAGAAAAAGAAAACTAAAATTAAAATTATTCCATCTCCCCTGCTTAAAATTCCATCTAAAATAAGCAGTATAGGCAAAATAGCGATAATAATAGTAAAAATTGAAGAACCTTGAACTAATCGGCTTTTAGCTGGCAATCCTTTAGCAATCAAAGTGGCTAAAGCAATGGCTAAAGTTAAATCAATTACATTTCCTCCAACTATCTCACCAAAAGAAAGCTGAGGAATTTTATGTAAAGCAGAAGAAATTCCAACAAACAAGTTTGGAGCGCTTCCTGCAAACGCCATAACAAAAAAAGCAACTACAAACTCTCGCCAACCCAAAAACTTAGCCATTCTCATTAATGCCCCAACTAAAAAAGAACCAGACCAAAAAAGCAAGCCGCAAGAAACGATAAAAATTAAAACATAGAATAAAATCATACTTTAGGAGCAAATTAATATGGACATCAACCAATTCTACGCAATAATTTGCAACTAAAACCCTTAATTAAAAGATATAATATAGTAAATTTAATTTCAAGACCCTTAAAAACAAAAATAACAAATCCCTTTCCACAAAAGTGTCCGATCGGACACTTTTGTGGAATTTGTGAAAAA
>CAYUHA010000038.1:0-5279 GCA_964444395.1 uncultured Candidatus Saccharibacteria bacterium
AAAAGTTGGCTCAGAAACTTCTCCTATTTCATATTTATCGGTCTTGCCCCAGCAAAACTTACAATAGGATTTTTCATTAGTTTTCCAAGAAACTTCTGCTGACTTTAAGGTTATTCTATCAACAGAAATATTGTAAATAGACGGAGGAACCGCATCACGGAATAAAACTTCTCCTCCTGGAACAGGACAATCTAAAGGACAATTCGTGTAATCTTCTCCCCTTTCTGTTTCGCAAACTCCATTATTATCGCATCCGCAGTCTGCCGGACAATTCGCAGATGTCTCTCCTAAATCTGTTTCGCAGACCCCGTTATTGTTGCAAAGCTCACTGGACGGCTGATACCCAACACGCATTTTATAAGACAAGCTGGTCAGCACGCCGTGGAAAATATCGCCTAAAGTACTATCTTCCATTATATAATCAGTAGAAGTGGCTCTCCCTCCTCCAACATTAATCGAATCTGTCTGAATTCGATAATTTGGACTTCCCATTGTGTAACCCCATACTGCTAAAGAAGCGCTAAGTAATAATACGACTGCTACTAAAATAATACATACTTGAAATTTATTGAAATTCATAGAAATTTATTGAAATTTATTGTTGTCTCTGTTTTGAGTTATAAATAGAAGTAATGAAATTATTTAGTTTTAAAGATAGCTTCTCTGAAGTCGATTTCATTTTCTGATAATCCTCTTCTTTTATTAGTCCTCTTTCTCTTAAAAGTTCTAACCAATATTGGCAGCTTTCATTCAAAGAGCCTCTGCTGTTATAATAAAACTTTATTTGATCTAAATAATGATATCTACCATAACCTTCTGCGATATTCGCTCCAATAGAATCTAATGAACTTATAAATTGATCTCCTATAATCTTTTTGGTCTGCCAATCCATATTTTTATAAATCTCCCAACCCGCTTTAGATAATTCTCTTGATAATTTATAAACCTCTAAATCTTTTAAAAGAATATATTTTTTCTTATTTCTATCAATTTCCATAAATTTCTATGAATTTCGCGAGGTCGCGAAAGCAACCGAGCTAATTTCGCTCGCAAAGCGAGCATATTTCTACTCCCTCACCGGCACCATTATGTAAAGGTACTTCTCTCCTTCTCTCTTTCTAAAAACTGGGATAATATATCCGGAAGTTTCATCTTTTGGCTCAACTTTTATTTCGTCAGAAAAAGACGCTTTCAATTTTTTCTTAATTTCTTCATCTCTTTCAGTAAAAGGCACCACTACTATTCCTTGTTTAGTTGATTCCGGAATTAATTTTTTTTCTACCACTTTCTTTGGAACCCTAACCAACTCTCTGAAAAATCTGGGGATTTGTTTGATATTATAAGTCAACTCATTCCGTCCTTGAATAATTTTCTTTTCTATAAAATTATTAACAGTTAAACATCTGTCAACTATTCCTTCACCAATTTCAAAACTCCAATTTTTAAAGATTAAAAATTTCTCTTCCAGAAAATCATTAACTGCAAAATATCCCTGACTAATAGTTTTACCTGACTCCGCGACTTGAGACTTCAAGTTTAAAATTCCAGATTTGACTTTTGAGATTTGAGATTTGACATTTTCTCTGACCCATTTTCCATATTCTTTAAATATCCAAATCGTATATTCTGTTGCCTCTTCAGAACTAATCCAAGCCAAACCAACATTAAAAGAATAAATTTTTACAGAAAAAGAACGACCAAATTTTGAAAAAGAAGAAGCGAGTCCTGAAAAAGAATCAGAAACTTCCCATAACAAAATTTTCACAATTGCAGAAGTCTTGTTATTAATATTTTGGATGTCATTGAAAACAGCTTTTATACTTTCAGTAAATGATTGATTAACAAAGCTTGCTGTATTTTTAACAGCAGACGAAATAGTTAAAGCGATTGATTTAATTGCAATATCTCCTATTCTTCCTGTATTATTAGCCAACCTATTTGCGCAACAAAAAACTTCTTTGTAAAAATTCTTAACATCCTTAACATCTCCAACAATATCATTTACTGCAAAATCCCCTGCTTTTCCAATTTTATCAACTAAAAGACCAGCGCTATAAATTATGTCTTGAAAATCAGAAGCCGTATCTTGTACTGCAAAATCCCCTGCTTTTCCAATTCTTTGGACTATTTCATCTATACCTTTTACCCCGCTTACAAAATTTCTCATTCCGTCCGCCAATAAGCTATCCGCTCTTTTATTAAATTGCTCTACCAATAAAGAGGCATCATTATATGCTTTAAATAAACTTACTTTTCCAAAAAATATTCCTGCTAAAATTAAAACAAAAACCAATGCGAACATTAAAGCAAACCGCGGCTGGCAAACTTGAAAAAAATCTTTCCATTTAAATTTATGCCCTGCCTTGAAAAAATTAGAGCTTTTATCCGATACTCCTGCCGGCAATTTTTCAACTGGCAAATTCTCTGGAACTAAAAACGCTTTGGAATTTTTGGAAACCTGCGTTTCAATCTTTTGAAATACAGATTTCTTATTTATTACCCTTTCTCTTTTAAGTAAATTATTATTTCTTTTATTGTTATTGTTATACTTTTTTAAATATTCTCTTACCCATTCTTTAGTGGTCACCCAATTCCTTCCAATTTTTATTGCTTTTAATTTTCTTTGTCTTGCGCGCAAACTTAAATATTCCTGCGAATAATTGCAAAATTGAGTTGCCTCCTGAAGAGAAATATATTTATGCCTTTTTTGAGTTTTATTTGAAGCCATTTATATTATATAATTTTTATTTTTTAAAATTTTTTAAAAATATTTATATCTTTTTTCCTCTTCTCTCTTAATAAGAATAGAAGATAAAAAAAGGGGCTCCTTCTCCTTTCTCTCTCCGAAATAGAGGAGGAGAAGGATAAAGAGAGTAAGAATAAAAATTATGATAATTCTTTAATTAATAAGTTTAATTTCAAGGTTCTTGAGCGAAGCGAAAGGTTCTTATAATTAAACTACCTTAATTAAATTATATATAATAAGTTTAATTTCAAGGTTCTTGAGCGAAGCGAAAGGTTCTTATATTTGGTAACCGATATCTACTATTTTTTATTATCGCCTTATAACAACACACGGTCAAGAATAAAACTGTGGAAAACTTAACCTTAAATTCCTTAAATTACAAAACAAAATAAACGCAAAACCATCTTCTAAAAATTGCGATGGCATAAATTAGAAGATAGAAAAAACTGTCTATAATAACAGTTTGTTGGCGTATCCTGTATTTTAAAAAAATATATTTAAACATTATGAATTCTTAAAGATTGCAATATCCCTAATCCGATATATATCATTATTAAACCGCTTCCTCCATAACTTACTAAAGGCAAAGAAATGCCAATTATTGGCAGTATTCCAAGATTCATACCGATATGAATAAAAATCTGAATTATTAAAATAGTAGCAAAACCTGTTGCGAAAAGCCGAGAAAAATTACTTTGAGCAAAAATTGCATTTTTAAATATCTGCCAAAATAATATCAAAAATAAAAATAATAAAGACGCTACGCCAATCAAGCCCATTTCTTCAGCAACGGCTGAAAAAATAAAATCAGTCTGCGGTTCAGGCAGAAAACCATATTGAGTTTGAGATCCTTTGCCAATCCCCTTGCCAAAAACTCCGCCAGAACCAATAGCAATTTTTGACTGGTTTTGACTCCAACTTATTCCTAACGGTTCAACTTGAGGAGCAATAAAACTTATAACTCTCTCTTTTTGATAATCTTTAAATAAGAACGACCAACTAAAAATCAAAATTAAAATACTGCAAAACGCTAAAATTAAAAAATGGCGAATTCTTATTCCAGAAACCATAAGGATAACTATCCATAAAACGATAAAGATTAAAACTGCACCAAGGTCGGGCTGAAGAAAAACTAAAACAGAAGGCAGGAAAACATACACTCCTGAAAGTAAAATATGCTTCATCCGATACATCTCAATATGCCGTATCGAGAAATATTTAGCTAATAAAATTATCAAAATAAGTTTTGTAAATTCAATAGGGTCTATTGAAATAGAACCAACTTTATACCAGCCCTTCACTCCTCTAATCTCTGGAGCAAAAAAGAAAAGACCGGCTAAACTTATTAAACAAAAAAAATAAAGTATTAAAACTAAATAAGAATTATTTCTTAAAACTCTCCAATCAAAAAAAGAAAAAAAGAACATCAAAAAAAATCCAATCGCAAAAAAAATAATTTGCTTTTTAAAATTTAAAAAATCGCCCTTGCCGAAAGAAGAGCTATAAATAGATAAAAACCCAATTCCTGTCAACAAAACTGCAGCAACTATTAAAGTCCAGTCTAACTTTCTTAAATGCAATAATAAAATCCTCATTGTTAAATTTATTTAAAATCTTTCATCTTGCAAAGTTCAACCTTACAATTTACAAGTTAAAGGTTAAAAATTTATTTTTAACTTAATATTTCATTTTAGCATTTTTAAAAATTCTTTTTCTCCGATAATTTTTATGCCAAGTTTTTTAGCTTTTTCATATTTCGAACCGGGCTCCTTGCCAACTACCACATAATCGGTCTTTTTTGAAACTGACTCTGAAATTTCTCCGCCAAACTCTCTTATCTTTTCTTTAGCTTGCTCGCGGGTCATTGTTTCTAAACTGCCGGTTAACACAAAAGTTAAATTTCTTAATTTTTGAATTTTGAACTTTTGTTTTTGGGATTTTATTTTTATTCCGGCTTTTTTTAGTTTGTCTAAAAATTCCAGATTTCTTTTTTCATGGAACCAATCGTAAATTGAGTGAGCCACTATTGGACCAATGTCCATTATTTTTTCAAGATCCTCCAAACTGGCTTTTTTTAAATTTTCTAAATTATTAAAATGTTTCACTAAATCCCGTGCGGTTTCCTCTCCCACATTTCTTATCCCTAAAGCATAGATAAGTCGTGCTAAATCTATTTCTTTTCTGCTCTGAATCGCTTTAATTAGATTTTGCGCCGACTTCTCAGCAAATCTCTCCAAAGGAACAAGGTCTCCTTCTTCTAATTCAAAAAGGTCTGTTGGGTCAGAAACCAATCCTTCTTCTATGAGCTGGTCTATAATTTTGGGCCCTAATCCTGCAATATCAAAAGCGCCCTTTGAAACAAAATGACAAAGATGTTCTTTCCGGCGAGCAAAACATTTTGGGTTGGGACAGCGAGAAATTGCCTCTCCTTCTGGTTTAATAATTTTTGTCCCGCATACTGGACATCGTTTTGGCATTTTAAATTCTTTTTCCTTTCCAGTTCTTAACCCTGATAAAACTTTGACAATATCTG
>CAYUHA010000039.1:0-4911 GCA_964444395.1 uncultured Candidatus Saccharibacteria bacterium
TTAGAATTTGTTTAGGATTTAGGATTTTGGATTTTGGATTTGCTTGTTATTTGGTACTTGTTATTCGGTGCTTCCATTGAATTACATTTAGCAATTCAGAACGATATAGATTATTTTATTCTACCATAATTAAATTTAAGAAAATAGAAATATTATTGTGGATAACTAACTTGCATCAAAAATCACAATCCGCGATAATAATAATAGAACAAAGGTCGGCTAATTTTTAATAATATAATATTTATTCATAAAAAAAATGATTAAAATCGGACATTGGGCATTCGTTATTGGAATTCTATTAGCAGTACTTGCCGGCTTTACTGAAATATCAGGTTTACCAGTCATTCTTTTTATCTTAGGGTTAATTGCCGGTTTTCTTAATGTAACAGAAAGAGAAAGCACTCCTTTTTTAGTAGCAGTAATCGCTCTGCTTCTTATAGGAGTCGCCGGCTTGCAAGTTGGAGCCTTAACCTCAATAGCAGTTTCAATTCTGAACAACTTTATCGCCTTTATCTCCGCTGCCGGACTTATCGTGGCTTTGAAGCAAGTTTTAACCACAGTCAGACCGAGTTAGAAACTATCTTTATTCCAACTATCAATTGAAAAATCCCGCATTTTGCGGGATTTTTCAATTTAGCAAATATTTATTGACCAAAGCAAACTCTTCAACTATATAAGGTAATATTATCCTTTTCCAAAAAAATTAAAGGCGGATCAAATCAAGTCCGCCTTTAACCTCTTAAACTTCTTTAAAATTTTTTTAAAGTAAGACCCTCCACTGCTCTCCAGAGCATTTCAGGGTCTACCTGAAACAAAGTGAGATTAAAACCCGGAGGGTTTTTTTTGTGTAAAGTTATTCTCCCTGTAGTGCCATCCAGAATTATGGTAACTTCTTCGTCACCATATAACAATCTTGCCCTCCCTTTTTCTGGTATCTTAAAAATTTTTCTAAAGTTTGACAACGCCACCAATAACCTCTTGATGGCTCCTTTAACTTTAATCCCATCGTTGCCAAATTTTTCGTTGCCAAACTTTTCCATTATTAAGTCATATTCTTTTTTTGTGAGGTCTATTTCAAATTTCATACCCCCCTCCTTTCTTTTATTTGGTTTTTCAAGATTTTTAAACTTGTAAATGTGCAAATTTTATTTTATAAGATTTGTAAGCTTAAACTTTACACCCTAACCTTCTACTTATCAAAATTATACTCAAAAATATCTCAATGTTATTTTATATCACCTTAACACATTTAAAATTTTTTTCAATACCTTATCTTAACAAAAGCTGACTAACATTTTAGAGAATCCAACAAAAATCCAATAGATAAAAATAAAAAGAATATAGCTGTACTTTTAATCCTCTCTAAATCCCATTCTTTTTTTTAATTCTCCCCCTCTTTCTTATCCCTTCCCTTTCAGAAAAAGGTTTCTTTTATACCTCCCCTTCCCCGAATGGAAAGGAGAGAAAAAAGAGGGAAAGAAAGTTCCTTTTTTTCTCTCCCTCTCTTTAAAGAGAAGGAAATAAAGGGAATGAGGGTTTTATTTCTACTTCTTAAAAAAAAGGGGAAGATAATAAAAAATAAAAAGCGCTTATTATTCTTCCTCCTTCTAAAAAGGATTCCAACCTTAAATTTGTTTCGCTCGCTCGCTCACAAACAAAAAAGGACCGACATCTTCTCGGTCCTTAAGAAAAAACTTTTTAGAAAACCGGAATCAGAATTTTTTCTCCCGGCTTTATTAAATATTCTTTAATCCAAGGATTTTTTCTTTTAATTAAATCTATCATGGTTCTCGGATCTTTATTAGAAGAAGCACATTTCTGTGCTAAACTCCAGAGATATATATCTCTTTCCGGAGAATATACATCCCAATACTTTACCTTGCTTTCCAATCTTTCTAAACTCGGTAACGCCCTATCCATAGCGTATATAAGCCCAGCAATCATTAATAAAAATATTACTAAATATACAAGATATTCTTTTAGTTTCATTTTAATCCTCCTCTTCCTTTATCTTCTTACTTTTTCTTTTCATTATTCAATTTCCAAATAACTACTTAGATTGTAACATTTTTAAAAATTTTGTCAAGAGTTGATTAACAATAAACTATATAAAAATATCGGCAACGCTTTTAAATATTTCGGACGAATTCAATTTCCTCTCTCTCATCTCTCTCCCATCTATCTTCCCTCCTTCAAAGAAAAAAATTATCCACCCTCTCATATTTACCTCCTCCTTTAGAGAAGGGAAAGGATTAAGGAACTCCCCCACTATTTCCTTCCCCTCCTTTGAAGGGGGGAGGATTAAAAAGGGAGAGGATAAGAGGAAGGATTAAAGCAAGGAAAAAAGAATAAATATATAAAAAAGTCTTAAAGTGCTGCCAATTTGTTATATTTTCTGCAGGATTTTAGAAAAACCGCACCCCCACAATCAAGTCAAACAACCAGTTAATCAAAGGAAGAATCCATTGAAAGCAAAAAAAGATAAAAAATAGAAGAATGAAAAATCCGTATTGTTGTAAAAATACTTTTACATTCTCCATTGTCTGAGGCAAAAACGCAAAAAGAATATGAGAACCATCCAATGGAGGAATCGGCAAAAGATTAAAAACTGCTAAAAGCAAATTAACCCAAACAATATAGCCAAAAACAAAACTTAAACTTGCAAAAAACCCAGAATTTACTACAGGCAAAAATCTTAAAACAAGACCAAAAACTAAAGCAATGAAAATATTTGCTGCTGGCCCGGCTATAGCCACTTTTGCCGAGCCATATTTTTGGTCTCTAAAATTATAAGGATTAATCGGCACTGGCTTTGCCCAACCAAAAATAATTCCTCCTTTAAAAGCCATACTCATAATAATTAAAAAACCTGGCACTAAAATAGAGCCAATTGGATCCAAGTGTTTAATTGGATTCAAAGTAAGGCGGCCGGCATATTTTGCGGTAGGGTCTCCCAAATAATAAGCCACACTGCCATGAGAAACTTCATGAATAACCACTGAAAAAAGAAAAATAATAATAATTAAAATTATTTCCAACATATTATATACAGCTCCACCACATTGTTTATAATAGTTTTTACAATAAAGGAATTTCCTCCCCCTCCTATTTCCTCCCCATCCCGAAGAGAGAGGGAGAATATAGAAAAAGAATGGAAAAATATAGGAAAAAAGAAAAGTTCAAATACAAAGATTAAAAAGGAACTCGTCTTAATTATTAACAACTTGGTGAAACTTTACACATATATGATAACAATAAATAAAAAACTTGCCAAGTAAGAATAAATTTAGTAAGATAAATACACATAACTATAAAAAATAAATACTCTATAAATCGCTAAAACTTTAATTTTTAAATATGTCCAGAGTTTGCCAAATTTGCGGGAAAAAATCAACTCTCGTTCAAAAAAGGAAAAAACTTAGAGGAAAGTATAATCCAACTATTAAAAAGAGAAAATACCCAAATCTACAATGGGTGCGTTTAGCATCTGGAAAAAGAGTGAAAGCTTGTGCTAAATGCATCAAAGCACTTTCTAAAACTTAAAAAATTTTTTAGTAAATGCATTGCCGTGCCAAATCTTCTCGGGGTGTAGTATAATGGCTATTATGCAGGGCTGGGGGTCCTGTGATCTGGGTTCGATTCCCAGCACCCCGACCAAAATTTGGTATGGCTTAAAAAGCCTTTTTCTTCTTAATCCTCCATCTTATTTGAAGAAAAAAATGGAAAAGGTTCTTAATCCTCCTTCTCCAAAAGAAGGGGACAAAACAAGAGGGAGGGAAATAATCTTTCCTTTTAAATTAAAAAGAGAGTATATATACGCTCTCTTCTTTAATTTTATATAAATAAATTATAAGTTGAATTAATAATATAGCCCAAATTAAGATTTCAATTTTTCTAAAATCATTTTTCCGTATTCTCTGCACATTTTAAGGCCTTGTTGGTCAGGACTTAATTGAATTTTCAACCCTTCATCTACCACCTTAAAACCATCATCCTTTAACCTTTTAACAAAATCCCTTAACCATTCTCCATTTCCCCAATTATAAGAACCAAATACACCAACCACTTTATCTTTTATACCAGCTTCTTCTATTTTTTTCACAAATACATCCATTTCTTCAGCCAACTCTTCTTGTCCCATTGCAGGCGAACCTAAAACTACAGCTTTAGATTCTTTAACATCATCTAATGTAGCCTCCTCTACTGATTTTAGTATTGCATTTTCTCCTTGTTCCTCTATTCCCTCTTTAATTGCTTCAGCCATCGCTTTCGTATTTCCTGTCCCGCTCCAATAAATTATAACAATTTTTTGCCACTTTTAATTAAAAGGCTTTTCCTCTTCTTTTAGGAGTTTTTTTTGGTAAATTATCCAGGTGGGTATCCGCATGTTCCGCCCACGAGCGAAACAAATTAGGATTCCCTTCAAACATTTCTATTGTCCCAGAATCTTGCTAAAAGAATTTCAGTCTGTGTTCTCGTTACCGAGAGCAGTCAGACTCGGCAGAGCCCCGTTAAAAGTCCTATCAAGTTTATTTCTCTATTAGTGAAATACAATATATCTGCGTTTTAATCTGCGTTAATCTGCTCCTATCCTTTACAGAACTTCTAACGGGGCAAGCCATTTTACTTTTTATCCATTATCTTTTTCTTCGAGTATATATATTTATACACTAATTATTTCTATTTCTGCTCTATTTTTATTATAATCCCTCAAAACATCTAGTCAAGTTTTTAAATATTTTTACAAAATTATCGTCTAATTTATGCAACCGCATAAATTAGACAATGATTAAAAAATAAAGAAAAGATATTCAGTGATTTTTTACCCATATTTATTTATCTTTATATATCATTTATCTTTATTATTTCTTTATTATTTCTTTATTATTTCTTTATTATTTCTTTATTATT
>CAYUHA010000040.1:0-4903 GCA_964444395.1 uncultured Candidatus Saccharibacteria bacterium
TCTTTTCTTTCCATTAATAGAACTTGTAGAGGCAAACAGCTTCACCCCTCCTGCGCGGAGCTTAACTAATGTCTCATACACTCCCGTAAATAACTGAACTCTGCAATCTAAAATATCAATTAACTCTAAGATTTTTCTTTCAACTAATGAAAAAAAATCTTTTGTTCCTTTTCTCCAAAACCATGCAGGGAAGAGTCTTCCATAGGGGTCCTCTTGGTTCTTTCTTGAAACGAGATTTTTATACATCTTTTCTGCGACTATCTTTCTGACCAATCGTTTGCTGTCTAATAATGTCCCGTCCAGATCAAAAATTCCAAATTTATAATCAGAAACTTTTATTTTCACTTCAGTCCCTCCTTTTTTTAAAAGAACATTTAATTTTAATATCAAATTAACATCTCCTCCTCTTTTTTTCTTCCCTTTTAAAAAATGAGAGAAATTAGAGAACTCTCTCCTCTAAAGAAGAAAAAGGAAATAAGAAAGCAAAGATAGAAAATAAGAAAGAAGGGGGGATAAGAGAAGAAGAAAAATAGAAAAAAGAGAAGTAGGTTTATCAGGTATTAAAGATATATATCCACTCTAATTTATCCAGAAAAAAAAGCTAATGGCATCTTCACAACCTACAAACACTTTTATTTCAATTAACAAAGAAGTATAATGATAATGATCATTAATAATGATAATCTAGCCATAATCAATAGTCAACTGGTATGCAAGTTTTTGAATTACATTTTAACACAAAATCTAAGCCAGACCAAATTTATGATAGCTTCTGCTATGAACCAGAAAATGTTTACGAGAAAAGATTGGGAAAATTATATATGGCAGGAGAAATAGTTAATGCTTTACCTAAAAATTCTTATTTTTTAGATAGTTTAACCGCGGTTATTAAAAAAGAGTATTATTCTAAATTTTTAGGTAGTGTTGAAAAAAATTTCAAAGAATGCTTAAAAAAAGCAAATGACTTTTTAAAAAAAGAGGTTGAAAGAGAAAATGTCAGCTGGCTCGGCAACTTGAATTTTGCAATTCTTGTTTTAAAGGATAATATTCTTAACTTTGCTAAAGTTGGAAATATCAAAATTTTAATCTCTCGCGCAGGAGAAATTACAGATGTCAGCCAAGAATTAGAACTTCAAAATTTCGAGCCCTATCCTTTAAAATTATTCGGACAAATCGCTACTGGAAAATTAACAGCCAAAGATAAAATTATAGTATTAACTAAAAACATCCACGAACATTTTTCTAAAGAGAATTTAATAAAAGAATTAACATCAAAAGATTTAGAAGAAAAGAATATTGAAAAATTTTTTAAAGAAAGAAAAAAAATTCTCTCAGAAATCTCCGGAATTTGTCTTTTAATAGATTTAACACCGTCTTCTCTTGAAAATAATTTAAGCCCTTTTAAAAAGAAAACTTCTCAAGTTTTCAACTTTTGCAAAGAAAAAAAGAAGCTTTCTATATCTTTAAAAGAAAACATTATTAATCAAATAATATATTTCTTAAAACCTATAACTTTTATTTTAAAAAAGATTAAATCTTTATTCTGTTTAAAAACACTTTTACCAGAAATTAAATTCAGAAAATCTGAGAAAAAATTTATTAAGAAAGAAAATACAAAGTTTAGCTTCTGGCAAAAAAACTGTATTATTAACAAAACAAAAAAAATAATAAATTTTATAAATTCTTTAACTGCCAGTTCCTTTAAAAACTTATTAAATCGGCTTTCTAAAAGATTTAAAATTATTTACAGCAGAAAAAATCTAACCTTAATCCTTGTTTTTGCTTTAGTCCTAATAACTGGATTTTTTATTTCTAAAACAGAAAAAGAAAGACAGATTAAATCAGGAGAACAAACCCTAAAAGAAGTGAGATTAAAAATTAGCCAAGCCCAAACCTTTTTAATTTTAACAAATGAAGAAAAAGCCAATATTTTATTCCAAGAAGCTCTAGAAAAAGTTTTACCTCTCAGTAAAACAGGTCCTTTAAAAGAAAAAGCTATTTCGCTTCGAAAATCAATTGAAGAAAACCTCTTTCATTTAAATAAAGTTGAAAAAATTGATAAACCAAGTTTAGTTTTTGAAGTTAACCCAGAAAAAATAAACTTTATTCCTCAAAAAATATTAATTTCCTCTCCTTTTCTCTATTTATTTAGTCCTGATTCAACTTCTGTTTACAAATTTAACTTAAAACAAAAAATAGGAGAAAGCTTAGAAATTAATCAAAATATTAAAATGGGAACTTTATTCAATGATTCCATCTTATTCTTTTCAGAACCGGATAATTTGCTTTTTTTAGAAAATGGACAACGTTTAATCAAAACTTTCCAACTCCCCTACCCTAACTTTTCTTGTAAGGATATTGCTGCTTATAAATCAAATATATATCTTTTGGACAATAAAACAGGAGAAATATTAAAAATTAAATTTAAACCAAAACAAAAAACCCAACAATCTGAACTTTGGCTATCCTCTCATGCTAAAAAAACTAAAGATGCAATCTCTTTTGCTATTGATGGTTCGATTTGGACTTTAAACTCAACTAATATAATAAATCGTTATTATGCCGGGGACTGGCAAGAATCATTAACACTTAATTTCTTTCCTAAAATAGAAAAACCTCTTAAAATCTTCACCACCCCCCTACTCCCTGAACTTTATATTCTTGAACCGGAAAAAAAACGAATAATAATCATAAATAAACAAGGAAAAATTATTAAGCAATTTCAAAGTGAAAAATTTAACGACCTAAAAGATTTTACAATATCTCCTGACAGCAGGACTATTTATCTTTTAAATAATTTGAAAATTTTTCAAATTAAAATATAAAATTGAAAAAATAAAATCTTTTTAAACGGCACACGGCCGTGTGCCGTTTAAAAAGATTTTGAAAATAATTAAAATTAATCAAAATAGCGGAGGACTAACCTCCGCTATTTCCTTTAGTAATGTTTTGTCTGCTATTTCAATTCTACTGTAGCTCCGGCTGACTCTAACTTTTTCTTAATCTCTTCTGCCTCCTCCTTTTTTGCGTTTTCTTTAATTAATTGGGGGCTATTAACTGCGGCATCAACTAAATCTTTGGCTTCCTTTAAACCTTTTTGAGTAATATCTCGAACAACTTTAATTACTTCAATCTTCTTATCGCCTACTGCTTTAAGTTCAATATTGAATACGCTCTTCTCTTCAGCAGGAGCAGATTCAGCAGTTCCCGCACCTCCTGCCGAAGCGGCAACAACTGCAGGAGCGGCAACAGCAGAAACCCCAAATTTCTTCTCCAAAATCTTTACCAATTCTGCTAAATCTAAAACTGACATCTTTTCAATTTCTTCTACCAATTTCTTAAACTTTTCCGGAACTTCTACTTCTTTTTCTTCTTTGCTTGCTTGATGGTCTGAGGAACCTTCAGCAGATTCTTTTTCTTCAGTTTTTTCTTCAACTTTTTCTTCTTGCTTTAATTCCTCTTCTTTCTTCTTTTCTTCAGAATCTCTTTCTTCTGTCTTCTCTGTTTTTGCCTCTTCTTCAGTTTTGGGAGTTTCTTTCTCTGAAGAAGCTTCTTCTTTCTCTTCTGTTTTCTCTGATTCTTCTGAGGTATTTTTTGTTTCTTCAGTCATAAAAGTTTAAATTCCAAGCACCAAGCACCAAATTACAAATAATACTCAAATTCCAATAACCAAAATTCTAAACGATTTGTGGTTTGGAATTTGTTTGGGATTTGGGACTTGGAATTTGGAATTTTATGTTTTGACCCGTGTCAAAACATATAATAGACCTTTAATATTTCCTTGTAAGACCTGTACAAAATTGAATATAGGAGCTCTTATACCTCCTACTAGTTTTGCTAATAATTCTTCCTTTGACGGTAATTTTGCTAATTCAATAATTTGCTCTTTACCTATAAACTCTCTCTCAAAAATTCCACCTAATAATTCAAAATTTTCATTTTGACAAGAAAATTTATAAGAAATTTTTATTGGTGAAATTTCGTCTTTGTATCCAAAAACCAAAGCAAGTTCTCTACCTAAATCCTTTTCGTCTACTTCTATATTATTTTCTTTAAAAGCAATTTTAACTAAAGTTTTTTTAGCCACAACTATTTCGCTATCTATCTTTTTTAATTCTTCCCTCAAACCAAAAAAATCTTTTACTTTTAATCCTTTAAAATTAGTAAAAACTATTACTTTTTGATTTTTAATTTTTTCTTTCAAATTCTCAATTATTTTCTGTTTTTTTTCGCGAGTTAAAGCCATATATAATGTGCAGATGTATAAATTTTTACACAAACACTGCGAATTGTTAACACTAAAAAATCTGCGTAAATAAGCCGCAGATAATTTTAATCAATTATTAATTATTTATCAATATATTATGATAAATAATAACCTTGCCTCAATAGGACTTATTTTATGCCTATTATCTGCGGCAATCTATATTATTTGCTTAAAATAAGTATAATATTTTCTTATTGTTCTGTCAATAGACGAACTATCGCTTCTCCAAATTCCTCAGCAGAAGCGGGACCATTAGCAGTAATAATCTTTCCCTCTATTACTACTGATTTATCTTGATAAACCGCGCCATTTTCTTGCAAAATCTTAATCGGGGTTTTATCCATTATTGAAGACCACACTGTAGCTCTTTTACCTTTTAAAACTCCTGCTTTAGCTAAAATAGTAGGCGCAATACAAATTGCTCCCAGAACTTTACCTGCTTCAACTGATTCTTTGGCTATTTGATGACATCTTTCATTATCCATATACTTATGAGCACCGGGTCCCCCCACAAATATTACTGCATCATAATCTAAAGTTCGCGCTTCATCTAATAATAAGTCAACTTCTGCTTCTCCACCTTGAGAACCGACTGCTTTTCCTAAAGAATTACTTACCGTAGCGATTTCTGCGCCA
>CAYUHA010000041.1:0-4634 GCA_964444395.1 uncultured Candidatus Saccharibacteria bacterium
AAGATTTCAAAATGAAAATCAAAATTTCCAAAAAAGAAGCAAAAGAAAGCAGATATTGACTAATTTTAACTGAACCCTTAAAAGAAAAGTTAAAAGAGAAAGAGGAACTAATTACTGAAGCAACTGAACTAATGAGAATTTTTGGTTCCATTGCTGAAGGTAAAAAGAAAAACGTTTAGAATTTGGAACATTAGAATTTAGAATTTTGTTTAGAATTTCGAATTTAGAATTTAGGATTTCTTGTTCAAAATTTTTAACATTTGAATTTTGATATTGTTTAGGGGTTAGATATTAGGATTTTGGATTTATTGTTTATAGTATTTATAATAAATTTGTAATTTCGTAGGATATGTAGGCTTAAAATAAAGGTTGGTTTCCTTTGTATTTTATTCCTAAATGTCTATAAGCGTTTTTAGTGGCAACTCTGCCCTGAGGAGTTCTTTCAATAAAACCGATTTGCATTAAGTAAGGTTCATAGATATCTAAGATAGTATCTTTTTCTTCTGAGGTAGCCGCAGATAGGGATTGAAGCCCTACCGGCCCTCCTCCAAATTTTTTGATAATTGTTTCTAATATTTTTCGGTCACCTGATTCAAGACCAATTTCATCAATTTCTAAAAAATCCAAGGCTTTTTTAGTTATGTGTTCGGTAATAGTTCCATTTCCTTCCACTTGAGCAAAGTCTCTTACTCTTTTTAAAAGACGAATGGCTACTCGCGGTGTGAAGCGAGAACATTTAGCAATAATTTTAACAGCGTTCCTTTCAGCTTCTATTTTTAGAATCTTAACCGACCTCTCGATGATTTTTTCTATATCCTCGGTTTTATAAAAGTTGAGTTGAAAGGTCGCTCCAAAACGATTTCTTAAGGGGGCAGACAATAAAGCGATTTTAGTAGTCGCGCCAATTAGAACAAAATTAGGCAGTTTAATTTCTAAGGTTTGAGCCATTGGTCCCTTTCCAAGAATAATGTTTAATTTAAATTCTTCCATAGCTGAATAGAGATATTCTTCGCACACTTTATTTAGGCGGTGGCATTCATCTAAAAAAAGCACATCTCCGTCAGAGAGGTTAGTTAGGATTGCTACTAAATCGCCGGCTTTTTCAATGGTTGGGCTGGAAATTATTCTAAGGTTTGCGTTCATTTCTTTGGCTACTAAATAGCTCAGAGTAGTTTTTCCAAGTCCGCTTCCTCCGTAGAAAAGAAAATGATCAGGATATTGTTTTCTTTTTTTTGCTGCTTCTATAATTATTTTTATATTTTTTTTTATTTTTTCTTGACCAATATATTCTTCCCAGCTTTTCGGTCTCAAAGTGGGTTCCAATCCTTCGTCTTCCGAGGTTTTATAAGGAGATATAATATTAGATATTGACATTTTTTTCATATTTTATTATAATATAAACAAGATTAAACAACCTTAATATTGGGGGCAGGAATTCTCTTTAGTCGGACGATTCGGCTGAGGCGGAATCTCTCCTCGAGAGAATTTTGAGCTTTAGTTTTAAACTGAAGTGCCCCCAATATTAAGGTTGTTTTATTAAGAATCAACTTTATCAAGAATTATTTTATTGAATTTATTTTAAGAATCCTGGTAAGCATTCGTTTTTTAAATATTTTCTAAACATTGTCTGCAATATTTAGAAGAAACCGATGGTGCAGCCGTTTATTCCCCCACTACTCTTTCTAATTCTTCTAATGTGGTAATTCCCTGTAAAACCTTTAATAATCCATCTTGATACATAGTCAGCATTCCTTTTTTTATTGCTAAATTTTTTAGGTCAGCGATAGAAGGTTTTTTTAATATAAAATTTTCTGTCTCATCGTCAACTAAAAAAGCTTCAAAAATTCCTATTCTTCCTCGATATCCTGTAAAATTGCAGTATTTACAACCCTTTATCTCAGGAACTTTTAATCCTTTATTAATTTTTGGAATTTCCACTGATTTGGGAATTTTTTTTAAACTTTGTTTTATTTTTTTTAATTGGTTTGGGGAAATAGTTTTTGCGGTTGCGCATTTTTTGCAGACCTTTCTTAACAATCTTTGGGCAATAATTATATTTATAGCAGGCCCAATATCGGGTAGTTTGGCTCCAAGGTTTATTAACCTAGCTATAGTTCCTACTGCATCGTTGGTATGGAGAGTAGAAAGAACCAAATGCCCGGTTAAGGCAGCTTGAAGAGCGATTTGAGCTGTTTCTAAATCTCTAATTTCTCCTACCAGAATTACGTCAGGGTCTTGCCTCACAATAGATTTTAACCCTGAAGCAAAATCGTATCCTTTTTTTGGTGCCACTTGGGTTTGGGAGATGCCTTTTAAGTGGTATTCAATTGGGTCTTCGATAGTAATAATTTTAATTTCTGGTCTTTGGATTTTTTTCAAAATTGCGTATAACGTAGTGGTTTTCCCTGACCCAGTAGGGCCGGTGACTATAATCATTCCATTCGGTTTTTTGATTTCTCTTTTAAAAATTTCTATTAAATCTTTTCTTAGCCCTAATGCTTCTATTTCAATTAAATTTTTTGGATTTAGGACCCTTAAAACAATTGTTTCTCCATTTTCAGTGGGCAAGGTAGAGGTTCTAATTTCAATTTCTTCGGATTTGGTTATTAAAATAGAAAAGCGACCGTCTTGAGGCTTGTCGCTGATGTTTAATTTAATTCCTGAAAGAAGCTTAATTCTAGAAAGAAGAGCTTCATATAATTTTTTGTCGATTAGGGTTATATCTTGAAGAATTCCATCAATTCTTGCTCTGATTTTAGTGCGAGTTTCTTCGGGTTCAATATGAATATCAGAACATCTAAGAGAAATTGCTCCTTGTAAAATAAATTCTAAGAGTTCAGAAGTTTTTTTTGTTAAGGATTTTTCAATCTTTTTTTTAAAATCAGGAACACTTTTAATAGTTTTTTGAACATCGGCAAAGATTGAGGGAGAGATTTTTATTTGTCCGGTGATTTTTTGCATAGACAATAGTGCGAATTAATACGAATTTAACATACGAATGCTACAAATTAAAAATAATTTTTTAAAGCAATTCGCGGTATTCGTATGAAATTTATAGCATTTCGTATTATGCCAGTATTTTTAGTACTTTTTTTTCTGCCGAATTAAGATTTTTGTCACTTATAAAAAATATAGCTTTTTTTGTCTCAGAGATTCCTTTAAAATTTTTCAAAATAGTATTAATTAAATTAGATTTAGGAGAATAAATGAGTCCCTTAATTAAAGGTTTTGAGTTATAATAACTTTCCCACAGAATTAAAAACGAGAAAGCATCTCCAAAATGAATTTTTAACTCTTTAACCACCCAACCCAGGTCTTTAGAATTGGTTTTTGATTTTTTAAAGTCTTGATTGTTTAAACTGATCCAAATTAGTTTTTTCTTTTCGTCTAAATTTAACTTTTTTAATATATGTCCTAAAAATTGAACTTGAGAAAAAGATTTTATTTTTTCTGTGTTGTGAGTTAAAGATAATTCTTGATATATTTTTTGAAGTTCAGCCCCTGTTTTTATAAGAAAAGAAGCGGTTTCAAGAGTTTTTAGGTTGGTTTTTGGATTTTGAAAGTTTTGAGTGGAAGTTATAATATCTGACAGCAGGCAGGTAGAAATACTTTTATCGAATAAAGTTTGGTCAATTGACTTGGTAAATTCTGTTAAAATTTCAGCCAAGGTAAAGGAGTCGGTTTTTACCAAATTAACTTTTCCAAAATTTTCATTTAAGGGGTGGTTGTCAATATTTAGAATTGGATTTTCAGAAAATATTTCAGCGTCCTGAAGAAAATTTTTTTTTAATAAAGTTAAAGCTCTTAAGCTTTGAATTCCTAAAGTTATTAAAAGGTTTTGCTCGTAACTTGTGGAGGATTGATAAAAGACTGAAAGATCTTTTGGTTCAACTAGAGCAAAATTTGAAGATTCAGGAGTGTTTAAGTAAATATCTTTTTCTGATAAAACACCCTTTTTTACCACTAAATAAAGTTGGAGAGTTTTTTTGGTTTTTTTGTAGCGTATTTCTGATATTTCTTTTTCCGAGCTATCAATTGAAATCACAAAGTCACTTGAATAAGGGAGATTAGTTAAGAAGTAAAATTTTTCAGGTATTTTTTCAGCTAAAAGGTTTACTTTTTTGTTTAATTTCCTTAGAGTGTAAAAAAGAGCTAAGCAAGATCCAAAAGCATTATTTAAAATATTATTAGAAGGTAAGATAAAGATATTTTCTGATTCTTCTATTAACTTTTTTGCTTCACAAAAAAAATCGTTCATATCTTCCCGCGTGTATTCGCGTTTGCTACATAGGCGAACTAAAAGGTTTTTAGGATATATTATCTGTGTTCACCCTGTTAAATAATTTCGCCTTTAGCGAAATTGCCGATCGCCCTGTTAAATAATTTGCTCTGCAAATTAAAAATCAAAAATTTTTATTTAACAGGGCAGACGGCATTTAACAGGGTAAATCCTCTTCTACTAAGTAAAATTAACTTATTTTTTTTGATTAGTCAACTTAACGATAAAATATTAACATTCTAAAAAAAGAGAAGAGGTTAAGAAAATAAAAAAAGAGAGGAAGGTAAGGAAGGAAGGTATGTTTTTTAGAGAAGAAGAGTTTTTTCTTATTTTTTTCTTTTAAAAAGAGAAGAGG
>CAYUHA010000042.1:0-4391 GCA_964444395.1 uncultured Candidatus Saccharibacteria bacterium
CTTTCTGCATGGGGGTTAATTACACCCATCCTGGCTATTTTTATAGTTAAGCAGATTAAGGGTGGAGATGCTGCAGTAGCAGGAATCGCTGTCGGTGTTTATTGGATTTTCAAATCCTTAATTCAGATTCCTATTGGGAGATATTTAGATAAAAATCATGGAGAAAAAGACGATTATTATTTTATGATTTTTGGCACTGTTTTAGCTAGCCTTGCTCCTTTAGGGTTTATTTTCGCAGTTTTGCCTTGGCACGTTTACGGAATTCAGATAATTCATGCAGTAGGTATGGCTATGTCTATACCTGCTTGGGGTGGAATTTTTGTTCGTCATATTGATAAGGGAAAAGAAGCTATGACCTGGGGCATGGAAAGCTCTTCTCTTAGTATAGGAACAGGATTGGCCGGTATTATTGGAGGAATAATAGCCAAATTTTTTGGCTTCGCCCCTCTTTTTATTGGAACCACTATTTTGGGAATAATTTCTGCTTTAGTTTTTTTACTTATTCATAAAAATTTACTCCAAAAAGAAAAAGTATTTCCAATACCTAAGCCACATTAAAGATTAAAGTTATGACCAATCAAGAGCTTGCTCAAATATTCTACGAGATAGCCGATTATCTAAAAATGGAAGAAGTCCAGTTTAAACCATATGCTTATCAGAAAGCAGCTATTATTTTAGAAAATTTAGAGAAAGATGTTGGGGAAATTTATCGACAAGGAGGGATAAATGCTTTAGAAAAAATCCCAGGAGTGGGAAAAAGTATAGCTAAGAAGATTGAAGAGTATTTAAAAACTGGTAAGCTTAAGTATTACGAAAAACTGAAAAAGAAAACTCCAGTTAATATGGAAGAGCTGACTCGAATAGAAGGATTAGGGCCCAAAAAAGTTAAAGTTCTCTACCAGAAATTAGGGATTAAAAATTTAAAAGATTTGGAGAAAGCCGCTAAGTCTCATAAGATAGCTCCTTTGTTTGGGTTTGACGAAAAGACCGAAAAAAATATTTTAGAAGGAATTGAATTTTTAAAAAGAAGTAAAGGGAGATTTTTATTAGGGGAAATTTTACCGGTAGTAAGAGAGATTGAAGAAGAACTTAAATCCTTAAAAGAAGTTAAACAAATTAGTTCAGCTGGCTCAGTTAGAAGAATGAGAGAGACTATTGGGGATGTGGATATATTGATTGCTGGTAAAAATTCACAAAAAATAATGGATTTTTTTGTTTCTCTGCCGGGGGTTGTAAAAATATGGGGAAAAGGAAATACAAAATCATCTGTTAGGATGAAACAAGGCTTTGATATTGATTTACGAGTGGTTTCTGAAGAAAGCTATGGTTCAGCTTTACAATATTTTACCGGCTCCAAAGAACATAATATTAAATTAAGAAAAATTGCTATAGATAAGGGACTAAAGCTTAATGAATACGGATTATTTAAAGGGCGGAGGAAGGTTGCCGGTAAGACAGAGAAAGAAATTTATCAGGCTTTAGGAATGGATTATATGGCTCCAGAATTAAGGACCGATACCGGAGAAATTGAAGCGGCTTTAGAAAAAAAACTACCTAAAATTATTGATTATAAAGATATCAAGGGGGATTTGCATTGTCATTCTGATTGGGATGGAGGGGCTAATTCAATTTTAGAGATGGCAGAGGCGGCGATTAAAATGGGTTATGAATATATAGGAATTACTGACCATACAAAGTTTTTGAGAATAGAACATGGATTAAATGAAAAACAGCTGTCTCTGCAGAGAAAAGAAATAGATAAAATAAATATCAAATATCAAACAGCAAATATTAAATTCAAAATATTACAGGGGGCAGAAACTAATATTTTAAATGATGGTTCTATTGATATTAACGATGAAGCTTTAAAGAAGTTAGATTACGCTATCGCCGGGATTCATTCCAATTTTAAGATGAAAAAAGAGAAAATGACTGAGCGTATTATAAAAGCAATGAAAAATCCTTATATTAAAATTATTTCTCATCCTACTGGCAGGATATTGAAACGGCGAGATGAGTATCAGGTTAACTTTGATAAAATTTTAAAAGTGGCAAAACAAACAGGTACGATTTTAGAAATTAACTCTCATCCAGAGAGATTAGATTTAAATGATCAAAAGATTCGTCAGGCAAAAGAATTTGGGGTAAAGATGGTGATTAATACTGATTCTCACCATAGAGATCAATTAAGATATATAGATTTTGGTGTTGCTCAGGCTCGTCGCGGTTGGGCAGAGAGAAAAGATATAATTAACACTAATTCTTTAAATAAACTTTTAAGATGTTTTAAGTCCTAGTTGATTTTATTGTCAAAGAAAATTTTTGGCTTTGATTTAAATTTATATGTCCGTGAGACACTTAACAAAATTTCAGGAAAAGGTTTTTGAAGTAGTTAAGAAAATTCCAAAAGGAAAAACTTTGAGCTATAAAGAAGTTGCTAAATTAATTGGTTTTCCTCGAGCCTGGCGGGCAGTGGGTAACGCCTTGAATAAAAATAAAAATCCTAAGGTTCCTTGCCATAGGATAATAAGATCAGACGGAAACATTGGCGGATATAATAATGGAGTAAAAAAGAAAATAAGATTGTTAAAGAAAGAAGGGGTAGAGGTTTTAAATTTTAAAAATTATAAGAGATAAAGTTTTAAGGAATTCTTTATTTAACCTAAAAGATTTTAAAAAGAAGAGGGGCTCTAAAGAAAAAGAGAGCATAAAGAAGTAGAGAAGAGAGCGTAGAGCAGAAAGTGTAAAGAAGAGAAGAGAAGAGATTACGGAAAGCAGGATAGATTCTAACTAAAAAAGGAGGATAGATTCTAAAAAGGGAGGATAGATTCTAAAAAGGGAGGATAGATTCTAAGGAGAAATATAAAAGGAGAGAATTTATCAAAATCTCCCTTTCCACAAAAGTGTCCGATCGGACACTTTTGTGGAAAGGTTAAAGACCAAAATATTTCCTCAAATCTGCATCATTCATTTTCTCTATTAAAATAAATCTAATATCTCCTTTAAAATCAATTCTCCATAATCGTAACAAAACTTTCAACTCTTGTTCAATGTTATAAGGGAAAACCCACACGCTCTTTTGTACTTCTTTAAAACCAATCCATTTTAACTCCTTTCTTAAGAATCTTCTATCCTTTCTTTTTATTTCTGGAATGTCAAAAATAACTGCCCTCCATTTTCCATCCCACTTTGTTTTTTTCTTATTTTTTTCTTTTAAAATCATTTTAATAATTTTTACTCTTCCTAATGGAGTAAGGTAAAATTTATTATTTTTATAATTGAAATATGGAGTTTTCTTAAGATAAGAAACAGTTTTTTTAAAATTTGATGGGGAATAATATAGAGAAAAACCTTCTTCTCGAATCAGACCATTAATATCAAAAACAATTCTGGATCCAAGGTCTAAAAGATTTTTACTGGTTTCTCCTAAATAAGTTAAAATTTTTTTAGATAGAGAGTCTTTTTTATCGTTTTTGTGTTTTTTTATATTTTTCATACCTAAAATAATTTTATTTTTTATTTTTATTTTTTTATTTTTATTTTTTTATTAATTATTCATTATTTATTTAGTTATTTGTTGCTTAGTTATTTTATTATTTTATCATTAAACTACCTTTCCACAAAAGTGTCCGATCGGACACTTTTGTGGAAAGGTTAAATATAGCTTTATTATTTATTATCTATTTTCTATTTCTATCCATTTTCTATCTATTTTTTTTATTTTCTATTTAATTTTATTTATTATCTATTCTATTTTATTCTATTCTATTCTATTTTATTATCTTATTATCTAAAATATTATTAATGGTTTTTATTTTACTTTTTCTATTATTTTTTTAAAAATTTCTTGATGGTTTTTAGCTAATTCTGATAAAATTTTTCTGTTAAGCTCAATTTTGTTTTTTTTCAAATTATTTATAAAGTTACTATAAGAAATTCCACATTCTCTACAGGCAGCATTTATTTGCATTTGCCAAAGTTTGCGGAATTCTCTTTTTTTTGTTTTTCTGTCTCGGTAAGCATAAGTCCATGCATGGGCCAGTGCTTCTTTTGCTTGACGATATTTTGATTTTCTTCCCCAACGAAAACCCTTAACTTGTTTCAAAAGTCGTTCTCTTTTTTTATGTTTAGTTTTTCCTCGTTTTACTCTGGCCATAAACTAATACAAATTATTAACTAAATATGAATAAATAAATTATCTAACGAATCAATAAGCGAATTTAAGTGAATAATTTGCAAACTATTTCTATAAATTTATTTGTATATTATTCGCTTTAATTCGTTTAGTGATTCGTAATCTGTTTATTTATATATTATTGGCGTTCATTCATTTAGTAATTTGTCACTTCATTAATTTTTTTATCTGTTTTGCTTGAGCTTTGGGCATTTCA
>CAYUHA010000043.1:0-3911 GCA_964444395.1 uncultured Candidatus Saccharibacteria bacterium
TTTGCCAATCAACCTATGGACAGCGTTCAATGATGTCCATAGGTTTTGTGTTTTTTGCGTAGGCGATACCATGAAACATAGTGTTTGGCTGATAAAATAAAGAAAAACCAAAAATATTAATAAGAAGAAAGTTTTTTCGTATTTAATTTCGGAGTATTTTGTCAATATTTTTTATACTTTATGTTACTAACAAGTTTATTCACTTGACAGTCATTTGTTAAATTTGATATCATTTTTAAAATACTTACCGACCGGTAAGTAAATAAAAAGAAAAAGCTATTAAATTTCAAGAAATGGAGGAAATTAAACAATTTCTTTTAAAGAGATTTATAAATTATATCAGCCAAAAGAATAAAAAAAACTCCTCTCGCTTAGAAGAATTCTTTAAAGCCTGCGATAAAAATAACCTTCCCTTTTATATTAGTTTTTTGCTTGATATTATAGCAAAAAAATTAAAAATAGATTCACGCCTTTTAAGGGAAAGGTTGAATGAAAAACAATATCGGCAGGCGTTAATGAATATCGTAGAGAGTTATTCGCTAGGAATGTTTCCCCCAAGATTACAAATGCCTCTTTTAGTAGTTTGGAATTTTACTAATTTGTGCAATCTCCACTGTAAACATTGTTATCAGAATGCTGGCTCCCACAGTGACCTTTCCCAAGAGTTAACCCTTGAGGAAAAGTTTAAAGTGGTAGACGAACTGATAACAAATCATGTTTCCTATTTAGCCTTCTCTGGCGGAGAACCATTGTTACACAGGGATTTCTGGAAAGTAGCAAAGCGGGCTGACCGAGGAATGTTTGTAAGTGTGGCTACTAATGGTATACTTTTAGAAGAAGCAGCGCCTAAGTTATCTCAAGAATTGCAGACTTGTGGTGTGTTCGTAAGCTTAGATAGTTTGGATAAGAGAAAACATGATGAATGGAGAGGTGTGGAGGGGGCTTGGGAAAAAACAGTCCGAGGAATAAAAAAAGCATTGCAATATAAAAATTTGCATGTAGGAATAAATACTGCAGTAACCAAACAAAACTTGGCAGAACTTGAAGATATAATTGAATTTGCCAGAGATTTAGGTTGTGATGCTTTTACTGCTTATTCTTATATTCCCGTGGGAAGAGGGGAAGAAATAAGAAATCTAGATCTATCTGCTGAAGAAAAAGAGAAGATGTTGAATATACTTTATAAACAACATTTAAAAGGAGGTATAACTATTGTATCTATCGCTCCCCAATTTGGAAGAAAAATGGCAGAATATGGCGGAGGTTCTTTATTTCATTATCCCTTTAGTTTCAGAGACAGAAAGAGGGCTAAGATAGGGAAAACTTTTGCTGAATATATTGGAGGATGTGGAGTTGGAAGAGTTTATTGTGCTTTACAGCCTAATGGAGATATGACTCCTTGTGTTTTTATTCCAGAGATTGTTTTAGGAAATTTAAGAAAGGATAGTTTTAAAAATATATGGCAAAATTCCGAATTGTTAAATAAGATTGCTCATAGAGAAAATACTGCTTGTGGAACCTGTAAATTTGCTAGTTATTGTGGGGGTTGTCGGGCTCGAGCCTATCATGTTACAGGTTCGATTTTTGGGGGAAATCCAAGTTGTATAATTTACAAAAAAAGACAACAAAATATCAACAAAAAAGTAGAGAAAGGTCGATTTCATAAATTAAAATTAATAATTAAAGGGAGAGAAAAAAATTATGCCTGAATTAATAAAAAAAGCAATTTTAGCCAGTTTGGGTGTTTTGTCTCTAACCCGGGAGAAAGCCAAGAAACTAGCTGAAGATTTGGTTAAGCGGGGTGAATTGGCTAAAACCGAAGAATCTGAGTTTGTTAAAGATTTAATAACTCAAGTAGAAAAAAGTAAAGTTGAGGTAGAAAAGAAGATAGAAAAAATAGTTGAAAAAACCCTGAAAAAATTAAACATCCCTACTCGTAAAGAATTAGATACTTTAAAGGCAAAGGTTGATAAGTTGGTTAAGAATAAGAGATAGTAGTAAGAGCAAAATTACAATATATATAAAGGGTTGTTTGTGTTTAACTATCAGTGAATAAAGCAATGATGTTCAGTTTAAAAAACTGGCGGCAGATTAAACGAACAAAGCAAGTAGTACATGTCTTGACTAAATTTGGATTAGATTATCTTATTGGACGATCAAAAACAAACTTCTGGTTAAAAATAAGAAAAAAACCAATAGATTATCCGAAGATAACCATCAGCGCGGAAAGGTTGCGTTTGGCCTTGGAAGAATTAGGGCCTACTTTTATTAAATTTGGTCAGATTTTAAGCACTAGACCAGATTTTTTGCCTCCTGCTTTTATAAAAGAATTAGAGAAACTCCAGGACAAGGCTCCTCCTTTTAGCAGTTTTCAGGCCCAAGAGATTGTAGAGAAGGAGTTAAAAAAACCGCTTGGAAAATTGTTTAAAAAGTTTGAAACAAAGCCAGTGGCTGCTGCTTCTTTAAGCCAAGTCCACAGAGCGATTTTGCCGAATAATGAAGTGGTGGCAGTAAAAATCCAAAGACCAAACATTAAAGAAATAATTGAATTAGACTTGGAAATTTTAGAAAACTTAGCCGGATTTTTAGAAACTTGTCTCTACAACAACTGGGTTTACCGGCCAAAATTAATAGTAACTGAACTTAAAAAAGCAATAAAAAGAGAAATTGACTTTACTAATGAGGCTTATAATTATGAGAGGTTCAGAATAAATTTTAAAGGAGTTAGATATATAAAAGTACCTAAAATTTATTGGGAAATGTCAACTCCGAAAGTTTTGACTATGGAGTTTATGAAAGGAGTGAAAATTAATGAAATTACTCGAGATAAGTATAAAAATATTTTTAACACAAAGAAAGTGGCTGAACGAGGAGCGCATGCAATTCTCAAACAGATTTTAGAGGATGGATTTTTTCATGCTGATCCTCATCCCGCTAATCTTTTAGTTCAAGAGCCGGCTACTATTGTAATGCTAGACCTTGGAATGGTAGGTTATTTAGATAGAGAAACAAGAATTAACGGAGCAAGATTCCTCCAGGCAATTGTTAATCAAGATTCAGAACAGGTTATAAATTGTCTTGAAAGTCTGGGTATTATTATCAGAGAAATTGATAAGAATTTACTTCAGCAGGATTTAAAAGAGTTACTTGATCGTTATTGGGGAATGCCATTAAAATATTTAGAAATTAGGAAAATTACTCAGGATATTTTAAAAATAATGATTCAGTATCATTTAGTTCTGCCGTCTAATTTAGTTTTAATGATTAAAACTCTTTCAATGGCAGAAACAATTGGCAAACAACTTGATCCGGATTTTGATATGATTTCTGCGGTTAAACCTTTTACCAAAAATCTCTTATGGAAAGAATTTACTCCTCGAGAATTATTGAAGAAAAGTAGCGTTATGTTTCGAGAAAGTGTTGAGTTGGTTGAGCGATTACCTGCGGATTTAATTGATATTTTGCAGAAACTTAAAGGAGGTCGATTGAAATTTAATTTTGAATATTATGGTTTGGAAAAATTAGCCCGAGAAATTAACCGTTCCAGTAATCGTTTATCACTTAGCTTTGTTATCGCCGGTTTAATTATTGGTTCTTCTTTAGTTTTACAGCAACAAGTCGGTCCGTTTATTTTTGGTTACCCGGTTTTGGGAATTATCGGTTATCTTTTAGCCGTTTTTTTGGTTGTAGGATTGATAATTTCAATTTTAAGGTCAGGTAGAAATAATCTATAAACAAAGATAAAAAGGAATTTTTCTGGTTTTATCTGTTAAAGAAATGAGCAAATTGAAAAACTTTTCCTTCCAAAAATTTTTTTATAACAAAAAGTTTGATTTTAATGTTTCTTATGGAAAAGTTAATTGAAATTGAAAAGTTATTAAAGAGCAAATCAAACAATAAAGCAAAAGAAA
>CAYUHA010000044.1:0-3870 GCA_964444395.1 uncultured Candidatus Saccharibacteria bacterium
TGAAATAGATATTGAACTTTGTCAAAAGCTAAAGTCGCGGATAGCGAAAATTCCAAAATTTTCAAAAAGATTGGTTTTAGTTAATGGTAATTTTGGTAATTTAGAAAAAATTGCAAAGAAGTATAATTTTAAACCAGATGGAATATTATTTGATTTAGGAATGTCTACTTGGCATATAAAATCAAGCAAAAGAGGATTTACATTCCAAAAAAATGAACCGCTTATTATGAGATATGATGATAAAGTTCAAAGTTCAAAGTTCAAAGTTCAAAATTATTTAACAGCAGAGGAAATAATAAATAAATATTCGCAGGCAGAAATTGAGAGAATTTTAAGAGAATATGGAGAGGAGAGATTTGCGAGAAGAATTGCCAAGAGAATTGTTGAACAAAGAGAGAAAGTGCCGATTAAAACAACTTTTCAATTAGTAGAAATTATTAAAAAAGCAGTTCCTAAGAAATATAAATTTGGTAGAATTTCTCCTGCCACTAGAACATTTCAAGCTTTAAGAATTGCGGTAAATGAAGAGTTAGAGAATTTAAAAAAAGCTTTGCCCCAAGCAGTAAAAATTTTAAATCCTAATGGACGATTGGTAGTAATTTCTTTCCATTCCTTAGAAGATAGAATTGTTAAAAATTTTTTGAAAGAACAGTCGATGAAAAATTTCTTAAGAATTTTAACTAAAAAGCCAATAACACCAGAAAAAGAGGAGGTTAGAAAAAACCCCCAATCAAGGTCAGCAAAACTAAGAGCAGCAGTTAAAATAAATCACCAGTTATTTACAAATCACTAAGCGAATTAAAGCGAATAATAAATACACAAAATATAATAATTGGTGATTAGAAAAAATATGAATAATGCTATATCTTTAAATCCTTCAATTTCAATCCGGCGCCATTTGATTTTAGGATGGAAAATAAATTTAAAATTATTTTATATTCTATCTTTTAGCTTGATTATTTTTCTTTCAGGACTTTGCATCTTTCAATTTAATCAAACCATTAAAACTAGTTATTTTATCTTAAATGCTAAAAATGAAATAGCTCAACTTTCTCAAGAAAATAAAGAATTGGAAATTAATTTGTCTAAGATTAGTTCTTTGGAAAATGTTGAAGCTTTGGCAAAAAATCTAAATTTTGAAAAAGTAGGGAAAGTTAACTATATTCATATTATGGAGGAAAGGGTCGCAACAAAATAAATTCTGTAATCTGTAACCTATAACTTGTAATTCAAGTCAAGAGAGAAACAAGAAAAAAATATGAGAGAGAAATAGGTTTTATGAAGAATTAAGAAATTTAAAAATAAATATTTAGTTTTCTTTTCCTATAAAAGAAATTATTTTACTAAAATTACTAAGTAAAATTACTAAGAAAGAATATCAGAATTTGTTGAGTTTAGCTGAAAAAATTAGTGCAATGCTTTAGAAAATAATTTCAAAACTTTAATCTGTAGCTTGAAATTATAATTCGTAACCAAAAACTTGAGTTATAGATTACAAGTTGCAAGTACAAGATGAAGAGTTGGAGATTTAATTTAATTCTAATTTTTATTATTTTATTTGCCGCGGCTATTATTAGTCGCTTAGTTTTTCTTCAAGTTTTAAATAAAAGTTATTATCGAGCTTTAGCAAAGGGTCAACAAAGTATCCTTACAGAAAAAAGAGGGGATAGGGGAGAAATTTTCTTTCAGAATAAAATTCCTTTAGCGTTAAACATAGAGAGAAAATTATGTTATGTTGCTCCAAGAGAAATTAAAGAAAAAGAAGAGGTTGCGGAGAAATTAGGTCAAATTTTAAATTTAGATAAAAATTTTATTTTAGAAAAACTTAAAAAAAATAATCTTTTTGAGATTATAAAGCATACATTAAAAGATGAAGAAATTGAAAATTTAGAGGAGTCAAAATTGCCCGGAGTCTATTTAAAAACAGAAAAAGAGCGGTATTATCCTCACGATAATTTAGCCTCTCATTTAGTGGGTTTTGTGGGGGGAGAAGAAAAAGGACAATATGGGATAGAAGGATATTGGGATAAGATATTGCGAGGTAAAAAAGAACTTATTGAAGGAGAAAAAGCGCCTAAAGGATATTTATTTTTTTTACAAAAACATAAAACCAACAAAGGCTCTGATATTATATTAACTGTAGATTATAATATTCAGTATCAAGCTGAGAAATTATTACGCAAAGCTCACCAAGATTTAAATATTGAAGGAGGAACGATTATTGTTGTTGAACCTATCTCCGGTAAGATATTAGCTTTAGCTAATTTTCCTGATTTTAATCCAAATAATTATAAAAAGGAAAAAAATTGGGAGGTCTTTCAAAATTCAGCTATCCAAAAAATTTTTGAGCCAGGTTCAATGTTTAAAGCAATAACAATGTCAGCTGGTTTAGACACAGGAGTAATTACTCCTCAAACTAGTTATATTGATAAAGGAACAGTAAGAATAGGAGGATATACTATATCCAACTACAGAGAAAAAGTATGGGGCAAAAGAACTATGGTTGAAGTTTTAGAAAAGTCGATTAATACCGGCGCAATATTCGTTGAACAACAAGTAGGACATAATAAATTTTTAGAATATATTAAGAGGTTTGGAATTTTTCAACCAACTGAAGTTGATTTACAGGGAGAAATATTTTCTCAAAATAAAGAGTTTAAAAAAGGATATGAGATAAATTTTGCTACTGCTTCTTTTGGGCAGGGGATTGAAATGACACCATTGCAATTGGTTAGAGCATTTTGTGCAATAGCTAATGGAGGAAAGTTAATAAGACCTTATGCAGTAGATAAAGTTATTAATCCGAATGGTGAAATTATTAAAACCCAAACCAGAGTTTCTAATGAAAAAGTTATTTCCCAAAAAACTGCTTCCTTATTAACTGCTATGCTTGTTAGAGTGGTAGAAAATGGTTTTGCAAAAAGGGCTCAAATTCCGGGTTATTACGTTGCCGGCAAAACCGGAACCGCGCAGATTCCAGAGAAAGGAATATATTCTCCAAATAAAACTTGGCAGTCATTTATCGGATATGCCCCCGCCTTTAGTCCTAAATTTTTAATTTTGGTAAAGCTTGACAATCCTGCTACAAAGACCGCTGAATATTCAGCAGTGCCAATTTTCCGAGAATTGGCAAAGTATATAGTAGATTATTATCAGATACCGCCGGACTATGAGAAGTAAGTTCAAAATTTAAAGTTTTTAATTTTTAATTTTGAATTATGGCATATGGAGTTTTTATCTAAACTAATTTTTTTACTAAAAAGACCAAATTTAGTTATAGTTGCTGGCGACGACCGTGAAGGTATAGTTGAAACAATTTTTAAAGTATTAAAGCCGTATTTTAAAACTAAGAAGGTCCAAAAGTTCAGTTTTCAAAATATTCTAAGGAATAAAGTTTTAATTTTAGAAACAGAGTTAGGTAAAGTTGATAAACTTAAATTTTTTATAAGAAAATCAAAGTTGCCTATTTTAGCAATAGCTCAAACTAAGGAGAGCTTTCTTGATAATATAGCAAGGTTCCAAAATTTAGCTAAAAAGTTGCCTTCTTGCACCTATTTAATTTTGAATTTTGATAATAAAATAAATAAAAATCTAGAAAATGAGGCCCAACTTCGTTATTTGTCCTTTGGAATTCAAGATGGCGCCGATTTGAAAGCGACAGATATCCATATTAACGATAAAGGAATAAATTTTAAAATATGCTATAAGGGAAGTATTGTTCCGATTTGGGTTCCTTATTCAAAATTTGAGAAACAAGAAAGTGAACTTGATAATAAAAAACAAATTTATAATGCATTAATTGCTGTTAGCGCAGGAATAATTTTAGGTTTGAATTTAGTAGAAATATCTCAAGCTTTAAAAAATTAAACA
>CAYUHA010000045.1:0-3855 GCA_964444395.1 uncultured Candidatus Saccharibacteria bacterium
AGAAAAAGGATTAAGTAGGGGGTGAAAACTCCTTTTATTGTAAAAATATTGTAACAATGTGGTGAAGTTGTGCCAATATCAATTGCCACAAATATTATCAATTGCAACAATTATAACCTGAAGTTAGCCACTAAATATCCTACACCGAATGGCCCTTCATAAGAAAGGATTTCTGTCTCCCAATTTATTTTAGATGCTTCTAATATGCCTAAAATAAAAGAAAAAGAACGAAGCCCGCATTCTCCAGCTTCAGGATACAATTCGTCTAATTTTAAAAACTCTTTAATATTTTTATTTTTCAAAAATTCTATTAATTTTTTATCAAATTCCGGACCTTGAGGGTTAAATCCATAAGGACCTTCCTTTTTTAGACAATGAGAAAGATCACCAGAACCTATAAGAGCATATTTTTTATTTTTTTCTAAACTCTGAAACACTTTTTCTCCTTCTTTAAAATAAGATAGAGGAGCATCAAGTCCGATAAGATGTTTTTTAAGTTCTCCTTGAAAGCCCTTTGCCAAAAAATAAAGAGGAACATTAAACCCCCAATCTAAATGAGGAGAAGAAATAATTATACTATTAGGATTAATTTTTTCTAATTTCTCTCCCAAAATCTCTAAGCTTTTAATAGTCTTTTTTACTTTTTTTCTATCTTTCGGCGAACCAACCGAGGGAAGCAGGATTGGAGGATGAGGAGAAAAACAAGCAAAAGAAAGCATAAATACTGCTGTAACACTAATTTTAATTTATTTATATTTATTTATATTTATTATTTATTTATAACTTATAATCAATAGTCAATTATATCAAGATTTTTTCCGCATTTTGAGCAGTTTCCATTTTTGTCATACCTTTTAATAAAATATCCGATTCTTTCTATCATTTTAGCCCCGCATTCCGGACAATAAGTATTTTCAGAAGCAAGACCGGGAATATTCCCAGTATAGACATATTTTAAACCAATTTCTTTGCCAATTTTATAAGCGGTGTTTAAAGTTTCAACCGGAGTATCAAAAAGATTTTGAAGCTTCCAAGAAATTGAAGCACAGAACTGAGAAATATGCCAAGGAGTTTCTGTTCCTAATTCATTTTTAATAAATTCAGCAATATTTTTAAAAATCTTCTTTTTATCATTTAATGTAGGAATTATCAAAGTAGTTATTTCTATCCAAATTCCTTTTTTCTTCATTTTTTTTAAAATATCTAAAACTGGTTGAAGCCGACCGCCGCAGTATTTTTTATAAAATTCATCTTCAAAACTTTTTAAATCAACATTTACTGCGTCCAAGTAAGTATAAACTAATTCAAAAAGTTCCTTGGATAAAAATCCACTAGTTACCCAAGCATTTTTTAATCCTTGTTTTTTGGCTAACTTCATTGTTTCCAAAGCGTATTCTGAAAAAACAATAGGGTCAGTGTAAGTGTATGAAATACTTGGTAAATTTTTATTTTTTGCAATCTCAACTATACTCTCTGGAGATAAATTTTCTCCTTTAATTTTTCCAGAGATTTTCGGCGTCTGAGAAATCTGCCAATTCTGACAGCTTTTACAGGAAAACTGGCACCCCATAGTAGCAATTGACAAGGAGTAAGTGCCGGGCAAGAAATGGAAAAATGGCTTTTTTTCAATTGGGTCAATATTTAAAGCACATAATTTACCATAAACCAAGGAATAAAGTTTGCCATTGATATTTGCCCTAACCCCACACAACCCTCTTTCACCTAAACCAATAACACAATAATGAGGACAATTTAAGCATTGTACTTTAAAATTTTTTAATTTTTTATAAAGAACTGCTTCTTTCATTTTATTATATATTTTAGCATATATTTCTAAAATATTAATATTGCATAGAATATTACTTTTTATCCTCCCCCTCTTTTTTTATTTCCTCCTTTTATTTCCTCTTTTTATTTCCTTCCCACTCCCTTTGTTCCTCTCTCTCCAAAAAAGGGGAGGAAATAAAAAAAAGGAGTGGGAAACTAAGAAAAAGGGGAAGGAAGGAAGGATTAAAAAAAGAATGGAAAATTAAAAAAAGAAAGAAATGTAATTTTGTCTTATCTTATATGAACATTAAAACAAATGGGCGCTAATATTTTATATTAGCGCCTTACTTTTATTTTGTTTTTGACGTCAGCTTCAATCTGACGAACTCTCTCTCTAGTTATTCCGAATCTCTGGCCTACTTCTTCCAGGGTATAAACGATTCCATCTTTTAATCCAAACCTCATTGATAAAATTTCTTGTTTTCTTAGGTCTAATTTTTTTAAAATTTTCTTCAACTCTTCTTTAAAGAGAGTTTGCTCCGCGTTTAAAGAGGGTAAATGTTGCTTCTTGTCTTCAATAAATTCAGCTAAAACCCTATCTTCTTCGCCTTCGACTATTGGAGCTTCCAAGGAAATTATCTTTTGAAAGATTTTCTGTATATGATGAACTTTATCTACCTTAATTTTCATTTTTGCTGCAATTTCTTCCGGCAATGGTTTTCTTCCTAAAAGTTGAGTAAGCCATTCTCGCACTTGAGTGTGTTTAGAAATCCTCTCCATCATATATACCGGAATTCGAATGGTTCGTCCTTGATTAGCAAGTGCTCTGGTAATGGCTCGCCTTATCCACCAAGTAGCGTAGGTTGAGAATTTATAGCCCTTTTCCCAATCAAATTTCTCTACTGCTTTTATTAAACCGATATTTCCCTCCTGAATTAAATCTAATAAGGTTAGTATAGGAGTATAGAAAAAAGGTCTATATTTTTTTGCAATATGAACCACTAATCTTAAATTTGAAAGAATAAATCTTCGCCGAGCTTTCTTATTTCCTTTTTTTACTTTTTTAGCTAAATCTACCTCTTCCTTTTTTGAAAGAGGAGGAATTTTACTAATTTCACGCAGATATAAAGTCAATAAATCCATTTCTATCTCCTCCTTTCTTATTAAATTTTTAATCTACTATTTTATTTTTAAGATACTTAAAATGTTCTTTTTTGTCAAAACTTAAACAAATTTCAATAATTTGCTAATATAAAATAAATAAGGAAACCTTTCCGCTCTTTTAATCTTCTCCTCCAATCCTCCAAAAGAGGAGAGGAAATAAAAAAGGAAGAGGAAGGAAATAGACAAAAAGAAAGGAGTAAGTATAGGAGGTGAAAATTCTTTTTATTGTAAAAATTATTACAAACAATATAGTGAAACTGTACTAATATGGTTCACAGAATTTTTATTGCCATCAATTTGCCTGAAGATGTTAAGCAAAAACTTTCAGATTATCAAAAAAAATTAGCAGATCTATTTATGTCCTGCCAAGATTCTTTTAATAAAGAACCAGTAAGATGGGTTAAAAAACATAATTTACATCTTACTTTAATTTTTCTTGGAAACACAAGCGACCAAGAATTGTATGAAATTTGCAAAATTACAAAACAAACAGCTTCCAAAGAAGACCCTTTCTTTATTAATTTTAATAAAATTTGTTATGGTCCCCAGCCTCAGAATAAATTCAGCGAAGAGCAAACCATAAATAAAAAAATTCCTAGATTTATATGGGTGGAGGGAGAGAAAAATAAGGAATTAATAAGATTAAGACAAAATTTGGAAAAAGCATTGTTTAACTCAAAGAATAGAAGCTCTTCTCAATTAGAAAAGAGAGGTTTTCTTCCCCATTTAACTTTAGGAAGAATCAAGCAGTGGGAATGGAAAAAAATTGAGCCAGAAGAAAGACCAGAAATTGAACAAGAAATCTCTTTATCTGTTCCGGTTAATTCCGTTGAGATAATGGAAAGCAAGTTAAAAAGAGAAGGACCGGAGTATACCATTTTAGAAAGTATAAAACTTTAATGCTACGAAATTACAAAATATACG
>CAYUHA010000046.1:0-3674 GCA_964444395.1 uncultured Candidatus Saccharibacteria bacterium
AAATTAAAATTATTTTAAAACATTAAAAGGTTAAATTTAAATTAAATTAAAAATATTATAAATTTAAATTAAATTAAAAAAATTAAAAGATTAAAGAAATTAAACCACTTTTATTCCTTTCCACAAAAGTGTCCGATCGGACACTTTTGTGGAATTTTAATTTTGTTTTACAAATTTACAAATCTAAATTTTTTTCATTTTATCAGTAAAGAGGTACTTCCTATCTGGCAGGGGTACCCTGACTCGAACAGGGATCAACGGTTTTGGAGACCGTTATTCTACCATTGAACTATACCCCCACACTCTCTGCTTTACCATACGCCATATAACGCGGAGCTTTGTAAAAGAAATCTCAAATTACAAATTTTAAGAAACAAAAATCAGTTATTGGAAAACCGAAATCCATACAAAAAATGAAAATCTGATTTTTGTTTTCTGTTAACTGATTTCTGTTTTCAATTATCCGGCGCTTAATGTCTGACTTTTCATCTTTTCACTTCCTTATGCACGGTATGCTTCCTGCACCACTTGCAGAATTTTTTCAATTCTAATTTTTGCTCAGCTAATTTTTTTGACTTGTGAGTGAAATAATTTATTCTTTTACATTCCTGACATCGAAGTTTCACAAAAGGTTTTTTTGCTTTTGCCATATTCCTTCGCTCGCCTCGCTATTCTGGCTTCGGCTCGCTCATTCAAGTTTACCCTGTCAAATTCTGCAAACACAAAGCAGAATACTGTCAAAGGCGAAATTATTTGACAAAGTAAAAATTAAAATAATAAAAATAGAAAATTAAAAATGCAATTCAAAGTTCAAATTTGAGCCCAGAAGAGGATTTGAACCTCCGACCTACTCCTTACCATGGAGTTGCTCTACCACTGAGCTATCTGGGCAAAAATTTTTAATCTGTGGGTGCGGTCGGAGTCGAACCGACGGGGTCCTTACGGACATTTGTTTTACAGACAGCTCCCACCCCCTATGGGACTACGCACCCTCCTTTCAACATTATCATAAAACCGGCTATTTTTCAATAATCTTTCGATGTTCCTCCCGCCATTTTTCAATTTCTTTATGATTTCCCGATAATAAAACCTTTGGAACTCTCCAAACTTCTGGTCTTTTCTTTCCTCTTGTTTTCTTAGGAATAAACTCAGAAGGACGGGTATATTGAGGATATTCTATAAATCCTTTTTCTTTAGTAATTCTTTCTTTTAAAAGTTCTGATTTTCCAATAACGGCCGGGACCAATCTTGCTACACTTTCTATTACTACCATTGCAGGTAATTCCCCTCCCATCAAAACATAATCGCCTATTGATAACTCCATATCTGCGATATTCTTTGCCACTCTTTCATCAACTCCTTCATATCTTCCGCAAATCAAAATTATTTGGTCAAGCTTAGAAAATTGATATGCTATTTTCTGGTTAAATTTTTCTCCGCGAGGAGATAAAAGAATCACTTTAACTTTTTTATCCTTCATCTTTGCTTTCTTCGAAATCTGAGCTTTAAATTTTAAAGATTGAACTGCTTTATATATTGGCTCAATCTTTAATATCATCCCTCTCCCTCCCCCAAAGGGTTTGTCGTCAACAGTTTTATGCTTATCTTCAGTAAAATCTCTCAAATTATGAATATTAATTTTAATTAATTTTTTTCTAATCGCCTGATTAATAATCGATTCTTTTAAAAAAGAATCAAAAATTTTTGGGAAAATTGTAATAATATCAAAAGTCATAACAGTTAACAGAGAAAAATTAACAGGAAACAAATATATCTTTTTTTATTACCTTTTTACTTTAAAACTGACAAAATGAAAACAGCGCTACCTCAATTAAATAGTAGCACTGCTTTCTTAAAATGTAAACGATTCAAAAATTCGTCTACAACTTCAATTCTTCTAAACTTCCACTGGTTTCTTTTTCAGTAGAAGTCTTCTTTGCTTCTTGGGTAGTTTCTTTTTTATCAGAACGACCTCCTTCTGGTTCTTCAATCTTCAAATTCACTCTCGCATGACTTCTTAAACCGACGATTCTAACTAAATTCCTTATCGCCCTTGCAGTTGCTCCATCACGACCAATAATTTGTCCCATATCTTCAGCATTCACTTTCAAGGAAAGTAAAACTCCCATTTCGTCAACTTTTCTTTCTATTTTTACGTCTTCAGGATGATCCACTAAAGCTTTAACTACATACTCTAGGAATTCCTGATCGCTAGGTGCTTTTGTCATACCAATAAATTTTCAGTTTATCAATTACTAGTTTCTAATCTCTTAAAACTTAGTATATTGATAAACTATCCTTTCTTTGTAACTAATCAATTAATCTTATAATCTTAGTAGCCCGACCTTTCTTTCAAGCGATTCTTTCTTTCAATGAGGTTCAGAAGAATCAGCTTTAAATATCAAAAGCTACTATTGTTTTGAATTTTACTCATTTTTAAAGATCTGTCAATATTTCTCCAAGAAATTCAAGGTAATTAACTAAAGATTTAAGGATGACCTTTAATAAAAGTACTTATTAAAAGCCACTTAAACCACTTTTATTTTTTATTCCTTTCTGCAAAAGTGTCCGATCGGACACTTTTGTGGAATTTTAATTTTGGCTTTTGTTTTGGATTATAAGATGATTCAGAAAATTAATAAGACGATTTAGAGACTAATAAGACGATTCAGAACAAATTTTAAATAAATTTTAAAATAATAAGCCGAGATTTACATTTATATCCCGGCTAAAATCTTCAATTCCACATCTTTTAAATTCTTGCGCAATCTATCTTTTTTGTCTTTGTGTTTGTGGTAATAAAATAGAAATTTGTTTAAGTGATCCATAATAAAATGAACCAATTAAACTAACTGTCCCTTGAACATCAAGCGAATTTCTAAGATTATTAAGAACTTCTGTATCTTTTGAATCTTCCGCGATTAAACTAATCACTGTACGTTTATTCATCTCTCCAGATTTTGGACAAAATTCTATATTTGCTTTCATCTTTCTCCTCCTTTCTTTACTTTCTTTTTAATATATAAGCGGTTTTAATTTTTAAGGTTCTTTAAATTTAATTAAACCTCTTTTTCGTCAGCTAACGAATAACAGTTAATAAAAAGATATATTTTATGCTCTGTTAATTTTCCTGTTAACTGTTTCCTGTTATCTGTTAACTGTTTTGAGCATCTTCATCTTTCTTTTCTGACCCCTCTTCTGGCGACTCTTTATTTGGTTTTTCTTCTTTTTGAGTTTTTTCGGTCGGTTTTTCTTCTTTTGACTCTTCTTCTTTGGAAATCTCTTCCTTGAGCGTCTCTTGTTTAGGTGTTTCTTCTTTTGACACCTCTTTTAATTCCTCTTTAGAAGGTTCTTTGGTAGGTTCTTCGGACAATCCCTCTTTTTTCTTTTTAGTTTTATGCTTTGGGATTTTTGGTCCTTTTAAAATCTTCTCATTAACTAATAGATTATGAACAGTATCAGATGGCTTTACTCCTTGAGACAGCCAATACTCAATTCTCTCCTTTTTTAGTGATTTTTCTTTAGTTAAAGGATTATAAAATCCCACCTGCTCCACAAAACTTCCGCTACGAGGCGGTTTCTTTTTGTCAATCACCACTATCTTAAAAAACGGTTGATTTTTTTTCCCTGCTCTTAGAAAACGAATTACTAACATATTTCTTCGCTCCTCGTTA
>CAYUHA010000047.1:0-3571 GCA_964444395.1 uncultured Candidatus Saccharibacteria bacterium
GAGAGGGGTGTTGAAAACTCCTATTGAAGATCTGATGGAAGAAATAAGGGAATTTTTGAAGGAGGTTTAATTTAATTATTTTTTATAAAAGCTATAGACCAATTTGACAATTTTGTCTATAGCTTTTTTTTACTTCTTTGCCCTGTTAAATGCCAAGCCCTTTTACAAGGGGTTTGGTCCTGTTTAGCAGGAGTATATCCTTGGCAATTATTGCAAGAAAACGAGATAAGTTGGCAACGCTTTTAAGATGTCAAAACCTATCTCCTCCCTCTCCTTTAATTCTCCCTCTTTTTTGGAAAGGGAGGAAAGACGGGGAGATTTTTTAATACTCCTTTTTCTTTTTTTCTCCTCTTCAGGGAGGAATAGAAAAAGAGGATTAAGAAAAGAAGATTATAAAAGAGTAATGATTATACTCTTTTAGCTATTGGATTTTCCAAAATGTTAGCATCCTATGCATTTATTTGAAAATAATATTTTATAATGTTAAAATGTTAATATGTTAAAATGTTAAAATGTTAATAAATAAAATGATTTTATCATGAAAACAGATATTTTAATAATTGGCGGTGGTCCGGCAGGGGTAACCTGTGCTGTCACTGCCAGAAAAAATTATCCAAAAAAAAGAGTTGTTTTGATTAGAAAACAAAAGAAAGCAGTTATTCCCTGCGCTATTCCATATATTTTTTGTCGTTTAAATTCAATAGATGAGAATTTACTGCCAGATAAGATTTTAGAAGATAATCAGATAAAAGTTTTGATTGGAGAAGCAGTTGATATTTCAGTTAAAGATAAAAAAGTAAAACTTAAAAGTGGCAAAAGGATAGAATATGAAAAATTAATTCTAGCTACCGGTTCAGAGCCAATTTTAATTCCAATCAAAGGAATAGAAAAACAGGGGGTATTTTTAGTGAAAAAGGATTATGAATATTTGAAAAAATTAAGAAAAGCAGTTCTGTTTGCTAAAAATATAGTAATTATTGGCGGAGGATTTATTGGGGTAGAATTTGCTGAGGAAATTAGCAATTTTAAAGATAAAAAGATTAGCATTATTGAGAAAGCTGAACATTGTCTTTCTTTTAATTTTGATGATGAATTTATTAAAATAGTAGAAAAAAAATTAAAAGAAAAAGGAGTAAAGATTTATTTAAAAAAGTCGGTAGAAGAAATTGGAGGAGCTAAAGCTGTAGAGTATGTGAAATTAGATGATAAAGAGAAAATTCCTGCTGATTTAGTAATTTTATCAATAGGAGCGAGACCAAATACTAAGTTGGCAGAGAAGGCAGGAATTAGAATTGAAGAAAAAGGGACTATTTTGGTTGATGAGTATTTAAGAACAAACATTAAAGATATATTTGCTGTTGGAGATTGTGCTCAAACTAAACATTTTCTTACCGGAGAAAATGTTTCAGTTATGCTTGCCTCTGTTGCCTGCAGTGAGGCTAGGATTGCTGTTTCTAATTTATATAAAATTAAAGCTTTGAGAGAAAATAAAGGAACCTTGGGAGCATTTTCTACTTGTGTTGCTGGATTAGGATTAGGAGTGGCCGGATTAACTGAAAAAATGGCTGAAATTGGTAAATATAATTACATTATCGGAACTGCAGAAGTTCCTGATCATCATCCGGGTAGTTTGCCGGAAACTAAATCAATATCGGTTAAATTAATTTTCCTTAAAGGCGGAGAAAAATATCTTTTAGGAGGGGAAATTATGGGTCCAGAAAAAATAGGAGAAATGGTAAACATTATTGCTTTAGCTGTTCAGCAGGGGTTGTCTGCATTTGATTTTCAAAATTTTCAAATCTCTACTCATCCTCTTTTAACCTCTTCTCCGATTGCATATCCTTTGATTGCTGCGGCTCAAGATGCGATAAAAAAAATGGATGCTTGAGTATATATGAGTATATAACTGTAGCATTGTAAAGTTACATTATATGTTGTAAGGTTGAACCTTGCAAAATGACTGATTCTGTTTTATATAGAATTATGATGAAAAATAATAAGGTTCATTTTATTATTTTCTTTTTTTTCTTTAGTATCTTTTTAGCTGTTCCAGTATTAGCTCAGGAGAGTAATTTTTCTTGTTTGATTTATTTTACTGGCGTTGGGTGCCCTCATTGCGCAAATACTGACCCAATAATATTAGAGCAGTTGCCAAAGAAATATCCGAATTTAGTAGTAATAGAATATGAAATATATCAAAATAAAGTTAATGCTCCTTTAATTTATTTGTACAATGAAAAATATGAAAGCGGGCTTGGCATTCCTTTAATAATATCAGAAAACAAGAACATTGGAGGAGACAGAACTATTTTAAAAGAAATCAAGAAAATTGTTGAGAAATCTAATAGTAGATGTGTTTTACTGGACCGTTTAAGTAATTTTGAAGATTTAGATATAAATGTTTTACTTGGCAATCCAAAGATATGGAAAGGTGAGAGAATTTTGATAAAAACCGGGCAGGGGATTATGTCCAGCAGAATTTTAAGAGGATTATTGTTAAGAGATGAAATTTCCAAGGTTTTAGAGGAAAATGAAATAGAATATCGATTAATAGAACCAAAATCTGTTGCTCTTTCCGGTAAAGATGTAAGCTTTGAAAATGCAATTCAAATAGAGAATTGGATATTCCAATGGAATGGTCCACCTATTTCCGGACATATAGCCATAAATGAAACAGAGTCGATTTCTAAAGACTTTAACACATCTAGCCAGCAAGCAAAATTCACTTTGCCAAAAATTGTTTCTTTAGCTGTGGTGGATGCAATAAACCCCTGTGCTTTAGCAGTATTAGTTTTGATATTAACCGCAATTTTAGCTTATAATCCTGAAAATAGAAGTAAAGTTTTATTAGCAGGATTATCTTTTGTTATTTCTGTATTTGTAATGTATTTTCTGTATGGATTGATAATTATTAAATTTTTTCAGGCGGTTCAGGCATTAACTATGGCTAAACTTTGGCTATATAAAATTTTAGGCGGAATAGCTATAATTTTGGGCATCCTAAATATTAGAGATTTTATAAAATATAAGCCGGGAAGGATAGGAACTGAGATGCCTTTAGTGCTTCGGCCAAAAGTTAAAAAAATGATTTCAGGAATAACTTCTCCAAAAGGAGCGTTTGGTGTAGGGATATTTGTTACTTTATTTCTTTTGCCTTGCACTATTGGCCCTTATATTATCTGTGGAGGAATTTTGTGTCCCCTTGGACTATTAAAAACTTTTCCCTGGCTTTTGCTTTATAATTTAATATTTGTCCTGCCAATGTTAATTATTGTTGGTTTGATTTATTTTGGATTAGGCAGGGTTGAAAATATTTCAGAATGGAAGGAAAGAAATATAAAGTATTTACATTTGATAGCTGGGCTTATTATGACTGGCTTAGGTATAGTAATGATTTTGGGTTTGACTTAATTAGCGATGGCGTTAAATAATAAATTGTAAAGTTAACAATTAAGACGAATTCCTCTTTTTAATCTTTGTATTTGGACTCCTTTTTTTCTATATTTTCCCTCTTTCGCCTATATTTTCCCCTTCCCCCTTCCTCATCTATATCCTTCTCTTTCTTTTGTGG
>CAYUHA010000048.1:0-3550 GCA_964444395.1 uncultured Candidatus Saccharibacteria bacterium
TTTCTGCGCCAGCATTTTCTAAAATTTGTTTTGGAATCAAATATTCTTCATCTCTGAAATCTCGAAAAGCAATAATCATTGCTATCTTCTTATTTTTTAAAGGTTGATTCGACATATAAAATTTTGGAGAAAAAATTTCCTCCTGTTTAGCTGATTTTCGGCTTAGTAAAACAACACCTATTAATATTATAATCAAAATTAATACAATAAGTAAAGTCTTACGCATAACAAAAATTCTATTTAAAAAATTATTTTATCGCAAATATTTTGTCTTTTTTATATTATGTTCTTCAAGCGTTTTGCTAAACATTATCTCCCCATCAGAAGTAGATAAATAGTACCAATATTCACTATCTTTAGGATACACCGCTGCTAAGATACTTTCAAGTCCTGGATTACAAATCGGGCCCAATGGTAAACCTCTATATTTGTAAGTGTTATATGGAGAATCTATTTGAGTTTCTTGTTTAGAAACTTTTGTAGTTTTTTTACCGGTAATATATGTAATAGTAGCGTCTACTTGTAAAGGAATGTCATTCTTTAATCTTTTCCATAAAATTCCTGATGCTATTCTTTTATCTTCAAAATCTTTAATCTCTTTTTCAAGTAAAGACGCCATTATAATTATTTCAAAAATTGATTTGTCCTGTCTTTTTATTTCTTTTCTTAAATCCATAGTTAATTTTTTCCCAAAATTATTCAAAAAAATTCTGATTATATCTTCCCTCTTCTCTAACCCAGAAAAATAATAAGTATCAGGAAATAAAAAACCTTCTAAAGAAGCATTATTGGGAGCGTCTTTAAGGAAATCAAACTCTTTTCTGTATAATTCTAAATTTTGAGTATTAAGTTGAAGTTTGGCGTCTTGTATTCTGAGTTTTGAATTTAATCTCTGTTCTATTTGATTCAAATTAAATCCTTCTGGTATAGCCACTTCTATCCTAACCACTTCTCCATTAACAATCTTCTGAACAATTCTTGGAATATTGTAAGCAGGGGTTAAAAAATAGTTCCCAGCTTGAAGTTTCCTTGAAACCCCTTTTATTGCTGTATAAAAAATAAATAAAAATCTATTTTTAATTAAACCCTGTTTTTCTAAATTAAAAGAAATTTCTTTTAAGCTCTCTCCTTTTTTAATTGAGAATATCTGTTGAGTTCTTGAATTTTGAGCTAAAGGCAGATAAATGCCTTGCCATATAAAAAAAATCCCTGTTAAAACAATTATAACAACCAATAAAACTAAGAACTTAAATCTAAATATTTTTTGAAATTGCATAATATTAGAACAACTCATCTCTCGCTTTTCTTGTTCCTTTTCCTTATTTCATTAAAATTTTTATCAAAAATTTAAATATAAAATACTGATTCTATATATAAATATATACAAAATTCTAAAAGAGTATAACTACTCTTTTAATCTCCTTTTTTCAATTTCCGCTTTTTTATCTCTTATTTCCTTCTTTGTCTTATCCTCTCATTTTCCTCTTTTTTATAATTTTTCCTTCTCTTTTTTTTCTTTCCTTTCCCTTTCTTCTCTCCTCTCCGCTTCCCTTCCCTTCTCTTCTCTCTTCTCTTTTCTTCTCCTCTCTTTCCTCTTCTTTTCCTTCTCCTTTTTTTCTCTTTTCTTTTCCTCCTTTCCAAATTGGAGGGGAAGATAAAAAGGGGGATATGTTTTTTTGAGTTTATAGCGAATATCTAAATTATAGCGGTAGATGGGATTCGAACCCACGATCTTCTCCTTGGGAAGGAGATGTTCTGCCGCTGAACTACTACCGCATATAAGTTATAGGTATAGAATTTGGGAGGACTATATAATACTCTTATCACACCCCACTCGTATAATTTATGTGCTAACTAAAGGAACAAAAACAAATCCCGGATATTCAATCTTTTCAAAATCCTTCTCTGTTTTTTTAATAAAGAGCCAGATTGATGAATTAATAGGAGCAACAATTCTTCCTCCGATTTTAAGCTGTTTTTTCCAAGATTCGGGCAACTTTTCAGCTGATGCAGAAGCTAAAATTTTATCAAATCCCTGGATAAGCTCTTGGCGAGAAGATATATTAGGATAACCCTTTGAACCATCAGCACAGATGCATTCTACAATACCTTTTTTTATAAAGTTATACTTAGTTATATTTTTCTCTCCGAATTCTTTAAGTTCTGGAATTATTTCAATTGAAAATACTTTGCCTTTTTTGCCTACTATTTCTGCCAAAAGAGCGGTGGTCCATCCAGAACCAGAACCAATATCTAAAATTTTATCTCCAGGTTGAGGCTGTAATTTTTCAATCATAAAAGCCACTACTAATGGTTGAGAAATAGTTTGCCCCTTGCCTATTGGCAAAGGTTGGTCTAATTCAGCCGAATCTTTAAGAGCTTCAGGCAGAAAATCTATTCTTTTAATTTTTCTGAAACTTTCAATTATTCTTGGCGTTTTTAAATAGCCCTGTTCAATTAAAGAATCAATTAAATTCATATCCTACTACGAAATTACGAATTTTTACGAAAATAGGAAATATTGAAAATAGAAACCAGTTGTTGGAAAACCGAAATCCGTTCAGAAAACGGAAAACAGAAAACTGATTTCTGTTTTCTAATATCTCTACTGTTTTTTGTTTTCTGTTAACTGATTTCTGTTTCGCATCATTGATATATTTTCGTATTTTGTAGCCCTAAACAGACTTTTCTAACTCCTTCAATTTATTTCTTATCCTCCATCTTTGAAACCTACTTATTTTATCAATAATTAAAATACCATTTAAATGATCAATTTCTTGCTGAAAAATTATAGCAACAAGCCCTTTAGCTTTAATATAAACCTTTTTTCCTTGAAGATTTAAAGCACTTACCTCTACTTCTTTTGCTCTTTTTATCTTTAAAAAAACTCCCGGCACACTTAAACATCCCTCCTCTACAACTTCGGTTTCTTTGCTTTTTTTAACAATCTCTGGATTTATAAAACAAACTGGGCCCTGTTCGGTTTGAACAATAATTATTCTTTTTGATTCTCCTATTTGAGGACCAGCTAATCCTATTCCTTGATTTGCTTTCATGGTTTCTATCATATCCCTGCTCAATTTTTTTACTTCTTCATTTATTTCTTTTATTTCTTCTGCTTTCTTTTTTAATATTGGATTTGGGTAAGTTCTAATTTCTCTTATCATATTATTCTTCATTTTATTATTATTTTAACGCAAAAAGAAAAAATATTAAATATAATGCATCAAATAAAGACATCAACAACACCTTTAAACACTTTGAGCGAATTCAATTTGCTCCTCTTTTTCATTCCAAAAAAGAAAAAGAAAAAATTCTCTTTTTCCTTTTTCTAAAAAGAAGAAATAAAAATTCTCTCCTCTCCCCTATCAAAAAGGAGGAGAAAATAAAAGGAGGGGAAGAGGAAAAATAAAAAATAAAAAAAGAAATAGAAGAACTAAAAATATTGCTTAGCTTAATTTAACAACCTACACAACAAAAATCAGCAAATTAACTTAAAATTTAAAAACTACTTTTAGATATTTAAAAATTATTTATTTTTAAAATTTTA
>CAYUHA010000049.1:0-3480 GCA_964444395.1 uncultured Candidatus Saccharibacteria bacterium
TTATTAGATAAAAAAATAACCCTTCCTATTTCTTTCCCTCTTTCTTATTTGTTTAAAAATGAAGAGGGTGCTTTTATTTCTCCCCTTCTCTTGAATGGAGAGGATTAAGGAGAGGGAGAAAAAATAAGAATTATTTTTATTATCTTTATTAATTTATTATAACTCTTGTCAAATTTATTAAATTTGAAATATATCCTACTTATTTAATTCTTTCAAAAATAAAAATACCTAAAAGTATTACTAATGTGCTCATAATAGTTAACTGATTCATTGTTTTTTTAAGTTTTATTTCAATATCTTTATAAAATTATCAAATATTTTTTATTTTTTAAATCTTTATTAATTCATTAACTTCACGATCGTAAATGTAATGGGATAAGTATAATAGAGCATAATGGAGAAAGATTAAGGAAGAAAGTATAATGAGGAAAGTATTATAATAGAGAAAAGTATAATGGGGAAAATATAATAAAAAAGAGAAAAATATAGCAAAATAATAACAAAATGTAATGGAAAAGAAAAGAATTATCTTTCTGAGACTCCTTAAAAAATCTTCCTGAAACTTTCTTAAAAAGAAATTTTTAAAGTTCCTTAAGAAATTTAAAAAACCTTAATAAGAAATCTAGAGAGTTTTAAAATGATAACTAGATATAAATATTAAACAAAACAAGTTTTGATACGATTAAAAAACTCCATAGGTCTTAGGCCTTGGAGTTTTCTAATATAGTTTTGAACTTATGTAATTTAGTCAAAAAATTCAGAAGAAATTTCTCTGAACCAATGTCATTTTGATATCATATTAATCTAAATTTGTCAAAACTTCATAGCCGGTTTTTGTTACCGCTATGGTATGCTCAAAGTGAGCGGACAAAGAACCATCCTTTGTTTCAAGCCCAAAACCATCTTTTGATTTCTTTATTTCATAATCTCCCATTGTTACCATTGGCTCTATACAAAAAACCATCCCCTGCTTTATTTTTGGACCAGTATGCCGTTTACCATAATTCAAAATTTGAGGGTCTTCATGCAACTTTCTCCCAATTCCATGACCACAAAGATCGCGAACAACATTAAATCCCTGCGATTCGACATATCTCTGAATTGTATTTCCAATATCGCCAATTGTATTTCCCGGACGAACTTTTTTTATTCCTCTCTTCAACGCTTTTTTAGTAATCCTAATCAACCTTTGAGCTTCTGGAGCAACCTTTCCCACAGGCACAGTGATAGCCATATCGCTATAAAAATTTTTATGTAAAATCCCTAAATCTAAAGAAATAATATCTCCTTCCTTTAATTTATAATCAGAAGGAACTCCGTGCACAATTACTTTATTTATTGAAGTACATAAAACTGCTGGAAATTTCTCATAACCCTTAAAAGCTGGCTTTGTAGAATATTTAAAAATAAGGTCTTGAGCGACCTTATTTAAATCCTTAGTGGCAACCCCCGGCTTAATCCTATTTTTTAACTCCTTCATAATTTTTGCCAGAATCTTGCCGCCTTCAGCCATCACAGCTATTTCTTTTGGAGATTTTATAGAAATCATAAATGTTTAATTTCTTTCTTTAAGCACCTTAATATTTTCTGAAAGGTCTCTTCAATACTCCCTTCTCCATTTATTTTAACCAATTTTCCTTGTTTTTTATAATGATTTATTACCGGCTGAACTTCTTTTCTGAACAAATCTAGTCTAGTATTTATAGCAGAAGGAGTATCGTCAAGCCGGATAATTAATTTTCCTCCACATCTGTCACACTGTTTAAGATTCCTAAATTTTTCAAGATAAGGAATAATTCTTCCGCACTTTTTACATATTTTTCTATTAGAAAGACGATAAAACGCTTCTTTTCGAGAAATGTCTAACAAAATAACTTTTGGCTCCCATTCGTACCATTTCATTGCCTCATCTAACAATTCTGCTTCAATCATTTTACGAGGACTTCCGTCCATTATAAATCCTTTAAGTTTCGGATTATTCTTAAATTTCTCCATTTTATCCATCCAAAACTTAAAAATTAAAACAGTAGGAGCAAATTCTCCTTTATTCATAATTTTCTCTAATTTCCTGCCGGTAAAATCTTTCTTTTTTTGTCTCTTTCTTAAAATATCTCCGCTTCCAATATAATAAAGTCCAAATTTTTTAACCAATAATTTAGCTTGAGTTCCTTTTCCAGAACCAGATTTACCCAATAAAATAATAATTAAAGGCTTCATAAATTAGCTACAAAATGCAAAAATAATGCGAATACACGAAACAGGAATCAGTTAACAGGAAACAAGGAAATGGATTTCGGTTTTCCGTCTTCTGTACGGATTTCGGTTTTCCAACAACTGATTTCTATCTTCAATATTTCATGTTTTCGTGATAAATTCGTAATTCGTAGAGAAATTAGAACGTCTCGTATTCTCTCATCTGAAGCTGAGAATTAATTTGGCGCATAGTCTCTAAAACTACACTAACCACAATAAGTAATGCTGTTCCACCAACTAAAAATCGAAAGCTCGTTACTCCAGTTATACCTTGAACAACAGAAGGCATCACTGCAATAATTCCCAAAAATAAAGCGCCAACTAATAATACTCTGTTTAATATATAACGCAAATAGTCAGCAGTAGGACGACCCGGTCTAATTCCAGGAATAAAACCGCCCATTTTTTGAAGATTAGATGAAATAGCCTTAGGATCAAAAGTGACTGCAGTGTAAAAATAAGTAAAAAGAACCACTAAAAGAAAAAAGCTGATTCCGTTAAACCACGGATTTTGAAAAAAATCTTTAACTGCCTGAGCAATATTCCCAATCCAACCTCCTGTCCCGCCTAAAAATCCGGCCACCATTCCCGGTAAAAGTAAAACAGACAAAGCAAAGATAATTGGAATTACTCCGGCCGGATTGATGCTTAAAGGCAAATAAGTAGATACTCCACCATACATCTTCATTCCTCTTACTCTTTTGGCGTAAGAAACCGGAATATTTCGCCTTCCCTCATTAATTAAAACTACTCCAAAAATAATAATTAAAGCCAAACTAATAAATAAAAGAAAGGAAGGAATTCTTTCAGGACTCCAGTTGATTAAAGTTTCACGAATTCCCATTGGAAAACGAGAAACAATACCAGCGAAAATCAAAAGAGAAACTCCGTTGCCAATCCCTTTTTCTGAAATTAATTCTCCTAACCACATTAAAAACAAAGTTCCTGCGGTAATGGTTAGAATTGAAGTAAAAAGAGAAAACAAAGACAGAGAGTCAATCACATGTCGGTGCTGAAACAAAGTCAACATCCCATAACTCTGAAGCATAGCCAATGGAACAGTTAAAATTCTCCCCCATTGGTTGATTTTTTGCCTACCTGCTTCACCTTCTTCTTTATATAACTTTTCCAACTGAGGGAAAATCATAGTTAAAAGCTGTAAAATAATAACCGCAGTAATATAAGGTCCCAATCCTAACATTACAATAGAAAGATTACTCAATGCTC
>CAYUHA010000050.1:0-3425 GCA_964444395.1 uncultured Candidatus Saccharibacteria bacterium
GATATAGAACCTAAGATAGTAAAATAATCAAAGTTAAGAATGTTTATTATATGGCGATTTCTAGCGGGGAAAATGGTGATACAATGGATATTTATCTTCTGAAGTCGAGTTCTTTAACAGGTCCGTGGGAGAAAGTTCAAAAAGAACCTATAATCTCGCGGGGGAGATTTTATGAATTTGATTATAAATATTTGAGAGTCGGAAGTATCAATTACTATAATGGAACTTATTTCTTATACTATGCTGGTCAGGATATGTTAGGAACGGATGCAATTGGGTTAGCGACAACTTCTGATTCGGACTTTCCTTTTGGATGGAAAAAATATAGAAAAAATCCAGTTTTCAAGAAAAAAGGAAATAGTTGGGAGTCTAAAGCAATAGTAAGTATATGCATCAGAAGAATAGGTCCTTCTGGACAAGAATGGTATGGTCATTATTCTGCTAAGGGAAGAGATAGAAGATATCATATAGGGATTTGTTATAGTAAGACTCCCTATGGTCCTTTTATTCGAGATCCAAATAATCCAGTTTTAGGACCAGGAGAAAAGTGGGATTTTGGAGGACCGGCTCGTGCTGACTTTCTTTCAATCAATGGTAAAATATATGGAGCTTATGAAAGTGCAGCTGGTAGACCTGGTACTTTTCAGGTAGGTATGTATTACAGTAGTTCAATAAAAGGTCCTTTTTTAAAAGATCCAAACAATCCTCCTCTATCTCAACCATATCAATTCGCTAACCCTTCTCTTTGGTATGAGAATGGAACGCTTTATTTGCTTGTTGGCCGAAAGCCTTTAAGTGATCATACAGAATATTGGCATTATATTGATTTATTTTTCACCACTGATAAATTATGATTCTAAAAAATAAAAAAATTCTCGTTACTGGTGGTGCTGGCTTTATTGGTTCACATACCACTGATGCTTTGATTAAAAGAGGAGCTAAAGTAGTGATAATCGATAATTTAGTAACCGGCAGAAGGGAGAATTTAAATCCGAGAGCAAAATTTTATCAGATGAATATAGCTGATCCTGGAATTGAGCTTGTTTTTAAGCGAGAAAAACCAGAGATTATTTATCATTTTGCTTTTAATGTTTTAGTTCCTGAGTCAGTCAAAAACCCGTTGATTGATATGGATAGCATAGTTGGTTCAGTCAATATTTTAAATAATGCAAGAAAATATGGAGTGAAAAAGGTTATATTTTCTTCTTCAGGATTTATATATGGAAATACTAAAAATCTGCCAGTAAAAGAAACTGAGCCTATGGAGCCAGTCTCTCCTTACTCAATTGCGAAGTATACAGTAGAGAATTATTTAAAATTTTTTAAAAAAGCTTATAATTTGCCTTACGTAATTTTAAGATATGCTGCAGTTTATGGACCAAGACAAGTTAAGGGAGCTATGGCAGACTACATTAGGAAATTAGCATCGAATAGACAAGCAGAAATTTGGGGAGATGGAACAAAAACTAGAGACTATGTATATATCGAGGATGTAGTCCGAGCTAATCTTTTAGTGCTCCAAATTCCAGATGATTTTAAAAGTCCAGTTTTTAATGTTGGTACAGGTATAGAGACAACTTTAAATGAGTTATATTGGCAAATTGCTGAATTACTAAAAAAAGAGCCAAAACCTATCTATTTACCCGATCGTCCAGGAGAGCAAATGAGATATTCCCTTGATTATTCCAAAATAAAGAAAGTGTTGGGTTGGGAACCAAAATATACTTTAGAAGAAGGTCTAAGGTTGAAGCTAAAAGCAGAAGGTTTTATCTAAAAATTTGAAATATGATAACTATATTTTCTACTCCAAGACCATTTTTAGGACCATTTGATATTATTCAGAGAAATGCAATTAAAAGCTGGTTAAAACTTCAGCCAAGATGTGAGATCATTTTATTTGATGATGAAGAAAAAACGACTTGCAGAGTAGCAAAAGAGTTAGGAGTGAGATGTATTTCAGATGTAGCTTGTAATGAATTTGGTACTCCCTTATTAAATGATGTCTTTGCTCAAGTTAGAAAGATTGCTAAATACGATATTCTTGCTCATGTAAATACTGATATAATCTTGATAGAAGATTTTATAAAAACCATTAAATTCATCAAAGAGCATCTGAAGAACCATCAATTTTTTGTAGTAGGACGGCGTTGGGATTTAGAGATCAGTAATCTTATTAATTTTAATGAGAGAGATTGGGAAGAGAGATTAAAAAAAAGGGTGGCTAAAGAAGGTAAGATGCATGGTTTTTCTGGAATGGATTATTGGATCTTTGCGCGAGATTTTCCTATCGTTCCTCCGCCGTTTGTTGTAGGACGACCAGGAATGGATAGCTGGCTTGTCTATAAAGCTCGCTCGCTGAAAATACCAGTAATAGATGCAACAGAAGTAGTCACTGCTATTCACCAAAATCATAATTATCCTCACAAGAAAAAACCCTTTTTTGAGATAGAAAAACAGAGAAATCTTAAATTAGCAGGTGGTTTTTTAAATATGGCTACTATCAGGGATGCTGATTGGATTCTTACAAAACAAGGTCTAAAAAGGCCTCCCTTTTTTCGCTGGATTTTTACCAAATTATCTTTATTTTATCCTTGGAGATTAATGCTCTCAATGAAACGGAAATTGCAACAATGAAAATTAAAAAGAAATATCTTGAAATTCTACCTTTATTTTTATTAGTATCAGCTATTGCTTTATCTCCGAGTTTTTCTGCAGGAGTTATTGAGCAAAAAATTATTGAAATTAGAGCAGAGGATATATTAATTGTAATTTTAGGGCTGATTTGGTTTACCAATTTTTTAGTTTCAGGAAAGAAAGAACTCAAAAGACCTCCTTTGTTTCTGCCGATTTTGGCTTGGTTGGGGATTGGATTGTTTAGCGTTTTAGCTAATTGGATTTTGGGCAACCTTACAGTTAGCAGAGGGGTTTTTTATTTTTTAAAGGAAATAGAATTTTTTGTTCTTTATTTTTATGTCTTTTACTGTATTAAAAATACTGATTCGGCAAAACAGATTATAAAATTATGGATGCTTTTAGGATTAATAAATGCTGTTTATGTTTTTTATCATATAAGCGCAGGTGTTCGTTCTGGAGAATATGGCGCAGGCGCTATTTGTGAGTGGGGGGTTTTTCCATCAGGAGCTTTTTTTCTCATTCTTTTTATTTTTTTGTTTAATGTTTTTCTTTATTATTATTTTTTAAATTTAGATTTTTCTAAATCTAAAAAACTGGCTTTAGGAATAGCAACCATAAGCCCTGCTATTGGTATTTTTGGCTCTGCCTCTAAAACAAATTTTTTAGCACTGATACTTGCTTTATTTTTAAGTTTCTTCTTCTTTTTCTTAAAAAATAAAAAAATTAAAATTATTTTACTTGCTGTTTTAATTTTAATAGTAATGACTGGTGTCTTCTTATTTACTCTTCAG
>CAYUHA010000051.1:0-3310 GCA_964444395.1 uncultured Candidatus Saccharibacteria bacterium
TGCCAAATCTGAGCCAAAAATTCAAGAGATGATTCCTGATTTAGAAGAAAGAGAAATAATTGTTAAACCTTTACCTCCTTTTAAACTTCGTTTAGATGAGGATCCTGATAACGGAATGGAAATCACTTCTGCTGACCCGAATGAAGAAAAAAGAGCTAATGTGATTTTCAAGTCTGATGAATATCAGGATATAATCACGGTTAATCTGACTACAGGCAAAGTAGAGGGAGCGGTTTCATACTCAACAAGCAGAATTGAAGGGTCTCGATTTGAATGTCCCGCGCCAGTTAAACCCGATTCTGATGAAGGAGTGGCAATAATGGAACAAGAAAATAAAGGTCTTACGGCTAACCAAAAAGAGATATTTGCTCAGATGCTTAAAGATATCGCCAAGAAAGATGAGAGAATTAAAGATTTATTAAAAGATAATGATTATGAGATTTTAGATGTTATCAAGTCAAAGCCGATTACTACCAAAACTGAGAATTCAACACTAATAAAAGTAGAAACCGTCACTGTGGTCTTAGAAAAAGAAAGCACAGGAGAGGATTACTGGATTACCATAGATTTGGGAAGTATGACTGTAAAATCAATAGAAAAGGAGTAAAAAGGAGTAAAAAATACGCCAATCGAGTTGCTTTTATTTAGAAAAAATCTTATTAAAAAACTTTTTGAGCTCGCCCGTCTGCCTCTAAAAAATTCTTGTCACTTTTTCGCTTGCCCCGCTCCTTCGGAGCCGGGGCTCGCTTTTTAATTTTTTTATTGGGGATTGAAAAGTTTTGCCGTATTCTTTTCAAGCTGCTAAAAACTTGAGGGAGTCGCTTTTGGTCACCGTATACAGGGTGAGCCGGAAAAAATATCTGTTCCGTTAACTTTTTTTCGTAAAAATCGCGGGCGATTTAGAATCAGTTCGAACCATATTTTAGAAGGAACAAAAGAAAATTCTTTCATTATCTTTGTAATCAGATTTAAATCGAACCTCCTCTTTACAACCTCCTCTTTTTGCTCTTGACAAGAGTTAACTATGAGTGTATAAGATAGGGGGAGGATAAAAAAGGAATCCTTCCAGGATAATTCTCCCCCGTTTAAAAAACGGAACGGGGGTTCAGGTAATCCTGAAAAGGATTATCCAAGTGTACCTTAAATTTTTAAAAAATAGAAAGAAGAAGGAGGTGAATAAGATGAGAGATATATCTTGTTTGCAAGGCGTAGAAGATCTGGAAAGGATTAATAGGTACGCTTTGGAATCTCTGACGGAGACAGAAAGATCCTTTGTGGAAAATGCGACCCAAAAGGTAGAAAGTTATGTGCGGGAGGAAACCGACGAGTTTCTCACTTTTGAAGAGATAGTAGAACTTGGCTGTTTATGGGAGAAATATTCTCACCTAAAACCTTTTGTGTTTCGCTTTAATCCAGAGGAGAAAATTCCGAAAGTGTATCAAAGCCGAATAGCATTCATTATCTGGACGGTCTGGAGAAGTTATCATCTTTGGGGAGAGGAGGATGTAGAAGGAGCCGCTTTGGCAGTAGCAGATATTTTGTCTCCTTTCCAACCACCTTATCCAGAGGAGGTTAAAAAGAGAGCAGTAAAAAAGTTTGCAGTGATTATGGCAAATACCGGCTATGGAAGCTCCGATGATCTTTTCGGGGATTTCTGGGAAAAAAGAATATTCCCATATTTAGAGGGAGTATGGGAATTTAAGTGGGTTCTAGAAGAAGTGTAAAAATCTAAAATCTTGGCCTCTTGAAGAAGCTTATTTTCTTCAAGAGGCTTTTTTTTAAAGAACTAATAATTTATCCTCACAAGAAATTTCGCATTGCAAAATTTCGTATTGTAATGAGTTGATATTAATTCTGAGTTGATATTAATTCATAGAAAAACTTGAAATTATTAATCACGGCAAACCATTCCAATCTAATAAAAAATTAAAAAGCGAGCCCCGCTCCGAAGGAGCGGGGCAAGCGAAAAAGTGACAAGAATTTTTTAGAGGCAGGCGGGCGAGCGAAAAGAGCGATGGAGATTTTTAAGGCAGGCGGGGGCGAAGCCCCCGCCTGCCAATTCTTCACCTTTTTAAATTTCTTGTTTTTGGTTTGTGAATTAAATTTGGTAAAATAATGTCAAAAGTTTGTGGCGATTTTCTATCCGGAGCCAAAGAGTAGGATACGAACTTCGTTTTTTGAGACAGAAAGATTCGCTCACCCCGCCCAGTAATTGCAAAGCGGGTTTTTTAAAATTATTTTTATTACTTTTATTCTTTAGTAGATAAATTAAAATTTGATTTTATTTTCTAAATTTTTTTATAGTTTGTGCTATAATTAAATTAAGATTAAAAACGATATTGGCAATGGGCAAAAATTCAAAAATTAAATTTAATATTTTCTTTCTAATTTTAGTTTTGGGGTTGACTTTTATGACTTCATTTTTGGGGATTTCTTTAATTAAAGCCCAAGGACAAGACGAACTGAAAGAGAACTCAAATGAAGAGATGAAAAAAAACGAACAGAAAAACGGAGAATTAAAGAATGTCTTTTCTGTTGAAGTTCCTTCACTTCAAACCAGAAAAAAGAAAATTGAATTTTCTTATACTGATGACAACGAAGAAGAAAATTTGATTATTAAAACTGACCAAAAAGAGTACATTGGCTTAACCGGGGCTGAAGTTTATTTTAGCGTGACCAATATTGGAGACAAAGCAGAAAAAGTTAGCTTTCAGATTCATTTTCCAAAAGATAAAGGAAATGTTAAAAAAATTGAAAAGTGGACAGAAAACATTCCTTATGAAGTTGATGTGCCAGATTTTGCGCCCATCGGTTATTTTTGTGAGGAGGGCTGGGTAAAACACGAAACAGACACAAAAACAGAAAATAACACACAACAACACGAAACAGAAATAGAAACGTATTATCAGTGTCCCTTAACCAAGGAAATAAAAACTTGCGACAGTTTAAGCGAGGATGGTAAAAATTGCATTGTAGACAAGGTCCAAATAGCTTCTCATAAAGAAACAAGATATAAAAATAAATGGCAAAACATAAAACTATACGAAAAAGTAATAGCCACGAAACTACACGAAAAAAGAAAATTGATCCCTAAAAATTTTAAGGTTAGGAAGAGTACTCTCCATGGATATATTATTCAGCCAAATCAAACTCAATACTTTAAAATGGAGATTAATTTCCCCATAAATTCATCCGGGGAATTTTATATTGAGGCGATCGGGGATAAAAAAGGTTACGGACTTCTGGATCCTTGGTGGAATAGCAATTGGACTTATCGGAAAACTCATACTATTAATGGAACTACTGCCGG
>CAYUHA010000052.1:0-3179 GCA_964444395.1 uncultured Candidatus Saccharibacteria bacterium
TTTAAGACCATTTTAAATTTTTTCAATTTAACAGCAAAGCTAAGCTGCCAGCAAGAACACTAATGAATTAACGAGCAGTAGAGCGCCTTGTTAGGTATCTTTATTCTCATATGTAAAAAAATCGCCTTTATCAAAATAACAACCAAACTCAGCGGCAGGCGATTAGCCTGTCCGCTGGAGAAGTCTGTTAGAAATTATTTGTTTTTAAATAAACCTAAATTCTCTATAAAACGAAAATCTTTAATATTGTAAGTCCATAAACTAAGATCATAATAGATAGCCGTAGAAGCTATTAAAGCATCTGGTATTTTTAGTCCATGACTTTTTGAATATTTTTCAATTAAATTGATTGCTATTTCTGTAATCTCTTCGTTCAAAGGCAATATATTGAACTCACTTAATGCTCTTTTGATTTTATTCAACTCTCTCTTATTAAGTGCTCCATAATATAATTCCATTAGTGTAATAGCACTTAATGCAATATTTGCCCTTTCTAATTTATCGAAAATCTTTTTTGTAGTTTCATTGCCTTTTAAGTATTCTATAATTACATCTGTATCACATAAAATTTTTATATTCTCCATGCTTTTTCTCTTAATTTTCCTTTTGTAAGATCTCTATCTTTCCAGATACCAAAAATTTCCTCAAATTTGTGTTCTTTTTTAGATTTTTGAGATTCTCTTATTTTAACAAAAGGTAATTGTTTTAAAAAATTTATTAAAGCTCTTCCTTCTTTATTATTTTCAATTTCCAAAATAAACCGCATAAGTTACTCCTCTTTTTTTATCTCTTTCAATTTTGACACTTTTCAGAAATTTTTCAATCTAACGCCCAAACTCACTCACCGCTATGGAGCGTAGCAAAATAGCGGTCAGGTAGAGCGAATCGTTCGACGTTCAATTTGGTTTAAAGCATCAATTACTTGTGATGCAACATCTCTGACAAAATTCACTTGGGCCTTAGTTACAGATTCCCCATGAATAGCCGGAGAACAAACAGAATATATTTCTCGAATCGCATGTGCAATTTTAGGATGTAATAGTTCTTGATTAACTAAAATATTCGAAAGTTTGTGAATAGGGATTAGTCTTCTGTTCGGGAAATCGGTAAAATAAGATGCTATTTTCCTTAACTTCTTTTCTATGGTATGACGGACTTTAAAAAGATATTCTACGTCATCATCAACTTCAAATATATCCTCTGTGCTAGGTCGCTGTGTAACAATTTCCTCCTCCTGAAGCACTTCAGAAATTGCCAATTTAATTCGCTGTTCTAAATCTGGGAGCTGGTCGTCAGGCGGCGGAAAATAGTAATTGGGAATGGTCAAATTTACATTGCTTGTACTGGTAATTGTTGTTTGAATATCCGATTTAAAAGCAGTAAGTTGCATCGATATATTTTCTTTTAATTCATCAATAGCTTGTTTAAACTTCAAACCAAAAACTGAAAGCTCTTGAAATATTGATACTAATAATAAAGTGACTAGAATGATAAATATGAAACCATCAATTGGAGTCGATTTATTTTGAGAAATAGCGGGAAATCGAAAATAAAATAAGTAAGCAGCAAATCCTGTTATCCCTATCCACCATATAATTTTGAACCAATTTGGCAATTTCATTTAATCATCCGTTGAACGCCTAAACTCAGCGGCGGGCTGTATAGCCCGCCGCTGGAGAGGTTTGTTAGAAATTTATTTATATTTTTCTGTATAGTCTCTCAAAAGTCTTAATTGCTTCCTTTCGTTCAAATTCAAATTCAATATCAATATCAGGTTTATCTTCTTTTGCATATGTGAGCCACAGATCAATATATAGTTGTTTGGCAAATTCTTTTAATTGCTTTTCTATTTCCATTTTCTCAGATTTGTTTTCTAAACCATCAACAATTCCTGATATTATCACTTTTAAAATAGGAAAAAATTCGGTTTCATCATCAAGTCCTACATCTTCATAATAATCAACAAATTTTTTTATAATAGATTTTCCTATTTTTACCTGTTTTTTCCATTATTGTTTTTATTTTTTATTTCTAACGTCCAAGCTCAGCGGCGGACAGTATTGCCCGTCCGCTGAAGAGGTTTGTTAGGATTTTTAACTTTTTCTGGCCCTAAAAACCTAAATTCTGCAAACAAGCTCTTTTTTTATTTGACTATTTTAACACCATTAGTTCGGATTAATTTACCCTTTATATATAAATTTAAACGTCTATCACAGCGTAATTTTTCAGAACCTTTATTAATAGCAACTTGCAACATCCGAATTCCATAATTATCTTTCAAAGATAAAACTTTAATAAGCTCCCAACAAAGGTCAGAAATAGCTACAAATCGATCCTTATCTTTTTGTGCAACTGCATTATGAATTTCATAAGCTAAAAAGAAAAACAGATTTTCATAATATTTATTTGCAACTCCTTGATTAAGCTTATGTTTAAAAAAGTTACCTTCTAACTTTCTTTCTTGAACAATCTCAGAATTTGTAATAATTTTAGGTGGAAAAATCACAGCATTTATTCCGGCATTTTTTCTATCAATATTTTCCTGGTCCAATTCAATCCAAGATTTAAGAATTCTTTTATATTGAGACAATATTTCCTTTTTATCAATATCTGGTATCTTTATTTTCAAAATAGGGCGATCTAATAATATTTTAACTTCCTTTTTATCTTCTTCCTGTTCAACAAAATTTCCTTCTTTTGAAGGAGAAAAACTAAAAATTAGTCTTTTAATATTTTCTTCGGGAAAAAATCTTGCTAATTGTAATGTTTGGTAAAGTTCTATTATTCCTTCATATTTATTCACTACACAAATGATAAAAGGATATTTTTGAGACAAAATCCACTTTACGCTTTCTTCTGGTTCATATATTATATCATTTTTGTTGCTTTTAACTTGTACGACAAAATAACTTTCTATCAATAATCGTTTTCCAACCTCTTCTCCAATAGCACAATACAAGTCAATTCCGGCATCTTCTGGTCTTGGTACTGGAATTGCGATTCCAAAAGCAGATAACACATACTGAGCTAAATATTCTGACCTTGCTCCTTGGTGAAAATGATGTGCAATAGATCCTATTTGTCCCATAATTGTTTCTCCTAACGTCAAAACTCAGCGGCGGCGTGTAACGCCGTCCGCTGAAAAATTTGTTAGGTGTTAATCATTGTTTATATCTAAT
>CAYUHA010000053.1:0-3170 GCA_964444395.1 uncultured Candidatus Saccharibacteria bacterium
TTTATGTTGATGAGTTTCAAAATTTTGCTACAGTGTCATTTGCTAATATCTTATCAGAAGCAAGAAAATATCGTTTATCCATTACAATGGCTCATCAATATATTTCTCAAATGGATGAAGTTGTTAGAGACGCTGTTTTCGGCAATGTTGGTACAATAATTGTTTTTCGAGTAGGCGCTGCTGATGCAGAATTTTTAGAAAAGGAATTTGCTCCAACTTTTACAGCAAATGATATGGTGAACCTTCCTAAGTTTCATATTTATTTAAAGTTAATGGTTGACGGAATTGCTGGTGACCCGTTTAGCGCAGTAACTCTTCCTCCTCGTCCTTTACCTCAAAAATCTTATCGTGATTCTATTATTAAAGTTTCTCGAGAGAGATATGCGGTAAAAAGAGAAGTTATTGAAGACAAAATTGCTCGTTGGAGTGGGGTTATTGAAGAAGAAAGAAAGGAGGAAAAGAAAAACATTTCTTCAGAAGAGGAGAAAAAAGAGGTTAAAAAATATGAAGCTGAATGCTGGGCTTGTGGTAAGAAGACAAAGGTTTCTTTTAAACCAGATGGTGTTAGACCTGTCTATTGCAAAGAATGTTTAAAAAAGGTGAGAAAAGGACTTATCAATGAAGACGCAGTGATAAAAAAACATCTCCGAGAAAAAAAGGCAACTGCTCCTGAAGAAAAACCTATAAGTTTAGAGGAAATAAAAAATAAAAAGCCCGTTTCCTTCCATTAAAATGATAACTTCCCAAGAACTACGAAAAAAATTTTTAGATTTTTTTAAAGAGAAGGGGCATCAAATTATCCCTTCTGCTTCTTTAATTCCTGAAAATGACCCCACAGTTTTATTCACTACAGCGGGAATGCATCCACTTATTCCTTTTCTTTTAGGAGAAAAACATCCTCAGGGTAGAAGATTAGCCAATTGTCAAAAATGTATTAGAACAAGTGATATTGAAAAGGTAGGAGACGCTTGGCATTTAACTTTTTTTGAAATGTTGGGTAACTGGTCATTAGGAGATTATGGGAAAAAAGAAGCTATTGAGTGGAGTTTTGAGTTTTTAACTCATCCTCGTTGGCTTAATTTATCAAAAGATAAGTTAGCCATCACTCTTTTTGAAGGTAAGGGAAATTTGCCAAGAGATGAGGAGTCATTTCTCTTTTGGAAAAAATTAAGCATTCCTGAGAATAGAATAGTTTTTATGGGAGAAGAAGATAATTGGTGGGGTCCGGTAGGAGAGATTGGACCGTGTGGTCCGGACACAGAAATGTTCTATTATTCTAATAAAAATTTGCCTTCTTTCCAAAGTAATCCAAAAAATGAGCCAGAAAAGTGGGTAGAAATTTGGAATAATGTCTTTATGTTTTATTATAAAGATAAAAATGGACAGATTAGCGAATTGAAACAAAAAAATGTTGATACAGGAATGGGATTAGAAAGAGTTGTTGCTGTTTTAAATGGTTTCCCTGATGTTTATTATATTGACTCTCTTTGGCCAATTATTCAGAAAATTGAAAAACTTTCTTCTAAAAAATACAATGATAATGAGAAAATTAAAAAGGCGATGAGAATTATCGCTGACCATTTAAGAGCCGCAACTTTTATTTTAGGCGATAAGAGAGGAATTACCCCTTCAAATTTGGACCAGGGTTATGTTGTGCGTCGACTTATCCGTCGAGCGATTAGATATGGTCGAATGATTGACATTAAAGAACCTTCCTTTACTTTCAAAATCAGCGAAATAGTTATTAACCAAATGCAGGATATCTACCCAGAATTAAAAGAGAATAGAGATTTTATTCAGGAACAGTTGATTAGAGAAGAAGAAAAATTTAACCGCACTTTAGAAAAAGGATTAAAAATGTTTAATAAGTTAGTCAGTATTAATTCAAAATTGAACGGTGATATTTTATATTCTCTTTTTTCTACTTATGGTTTCCCGCTGGAAATGTCATTAGAAATTGCTAAGGAAGAAAAAATAAAGGTTGACCCAAAAGCAATTGAAGATTTTAATAAACTTATGGAAAAGCATAGAGAAATTTCACGGGCAGGAGCAAAGAAAAGATTTAAAAGAGATTTGATTGACCACTCAGAGATTTCTAAAAAATATCATACTGCCACTCATTTACTTCATCAAGCATTAAGAATAGTTTTAGGAGATAAGGTTAGACAGATGGGTAGTAATATTACCCCAGAAAGATTGCGTTTTGATTTTTCTTTCCCGCGTAAATTAACCCCTGAAGAGATAAAGAAGGTAGAAGATTTAGTCAATCAACAAATAGAAAAAGATTTACCAGTTATTTGTCAAGAGATGAGTTTGGAGGAGGCAAAAAAGGAAGGTGCTATTGGACTATTTGAGAATAAATATGGAGAAAAAGTAAAGGTCTATTCAATAGGAGATTTCTCTAAGGAAATTTGCGCTGGTCCTCATGTGAAAAGGACAGGTGTTTTAGGCAAGTTTAAAATTATTAAAGAGCAGTCATCTTCTGCTGGAGTAAGAAGAATAAAAGCAATTTTAGAATAAATTTATGTTAGTTACTATTATCGTTTTTATTTTAATTTTAGGCGTATCAATTTTTGTTCACGAATTTGGCCATTTTATTTTTGCTAAAAGAAGAGGAGTCAAAGTAGAAGAATTCGGTTTTGGCTATCCGCCGCGGATACTCGGGTTGAAAAAAGTTAATGGCCGAAGAAAATTATTTTTCGGGAATCAAAAAACAGAAGAAATTAAGTCGGAAGATACTATTTATTCTTTAAATTGGTTGCCTATAGGTGGTTTTGTAAAAATAAAAGGTGAAGCCGGTGAAAAAGCAGAGGATGAAGATAGTTTTGCTCATAAAAAGATTTGGGAAAGGGGACTAATAATTTCAGGTGGCGTCTTAATGAATTTTGTTCTTTGTATGATTTTATTATCTATTGTTTTTTCTCTGGGATCACCTCAGGTGATTGATAAAAGCAATAAGAATTTTAAAATAAAAGATGAAAGGATAGAGATAATTTCTCTTCTTAAAGATTCACCAGCAGAAAAAGCAGGACTTAAAATAGGTGACGAGATTTTAGAGGTCAATGGGGAAAAAGTTTATAAAATAGAGGATTTTAAAGAAAAGGTAAATCAATCAATCAACCAACCCCTTAATTTAAAAATTAAAAGATTTGATAAAATTTTAGAGAAAA
>CAYUHA010000054.1:0-3143 GCA_964444395.1 uncultured Candidatus Saccharibacteria bacterium
GGTATGGTCAATTACTTTAGCGTAATTCATATCATATTATATTATAAATTCCTCCCCCTTCCTATTTCCTCCCCCTCCAAAGAAGGAGAAGGATTAAAATCTGCTAGGTCGGGTCTAGCTTATTTAAGTAAATTAGAATAAACAATTTTTTTAATTTCTTCGCTCACCTCTTTTACTGGCCTCTCTCCGTTAATTACATAAACTTTATTAAGAAAACCGATTCCTTTAAAATATTCCGGTAAAATTTCATAAAATCCCCAAACTTTTTTTAATTTTAATTTTTTTTCAAATAAAGTTCTTTTTGTTCCTCTTTTTTTAATTCTTTTTATACAAGTCTCTGGTTTAACTTTCAAAATAAAAGTTAAATCAGGCATTAAAAACTTCTTATTTAATTTAATCAATTGATTTAAACTAAGACCCTCTGCAGATCCATAAGCAAGAGAGGAAAAAAAATATCTATCAGAAATTACTATCTTCTTTTGTTTTAAGGCTGGAATAATTAAATCTTTTAAATGCTTCCTTCTGTCTTGAGCAAAAAACTCCTGAAGCTTGCGCGGAGATAAAGATTTCTCTTTATCTAAAATTTTCCTAATCTCTCTTCCTGCTTTGGAACTTAAAGTTGGCTCCTTGGTCAAAACCACTTTATATCCTTTCTTAACTAAAAAATCTTTAAGAGAATTCGCCTGAGTAGTTTGCCCTGACCCATCTAAACCTTCAAAGACAATAAATTTTCCGAAAAAATTATTTTTTATCATAACCTTTATCAAGTAAAGGTCTATTCAATTTCAATTCCCATATTTTTAGCAGTTCCCTCAACCACTTTCATAGCCTGCTCAATTTCTGAAGTATTTAAATCAGGCATTTTTTTCTGGGCAATCTCTCTAAGTTGTTGTTTGGTAATCTTCCCTACTTTAGTCCTATTCGGGGTTCCTGAACCTTTCTCTATTCCTGCTGCCTTTTTCAAAAGTTGAACCACTGGCGGCTGCTTTAACTTAAAATCGTAGGTTCTATCTTCATAAATAATAATTTCTACTGGAACAGAAAAGCCACTTTGGTTTTTAGTTAAATCATTAAATTTCTGGCAAAATTCAGAAATATTTAATCCGTGCTGAGCCAAAGCAGGACCAACAGGGGGCGCAGGCGTTGCCTGTCCAGCAGGTATTTGAAGTTTAACAACAGCTTTAATTGGTTTAGACATAAAAATATCAAATATTAGATGTCAAATGTCAAAACTATATTCAAATTCAAATCTTAAATTTAAAAAATTAAACATTTAAAATTTAGATTTGACATTTGAAATTTGAAATTTGAGATGATGTTATATCTTCTTAATCTGTAACGAGTCCAATTCTACTGGAGTATCTCTTCCAAACATATTAACTAACACTTTAACTTTTCCTTTTTCAGTATCAATTTCTGAAACCTTGCCATCAAAATCTTTAAACGGCCCATCAGTAATTTTTACTGAATCTCCTATTTTAAACTCAATTTTATACTGAGGGGTCTCCACACCCATTCTTTTTTTCAAAATTTCTATTTCTTTAGGCGAAATCGGAGTAGGAGTCGTACCTGCCCCTACAAAACCAGTAACATTCGGAGTATTTCTGACCACATACCAAGAATCATCAGTAACAATCATTTCCACCAATACATATCCCGGATATATTTTTTCTTCTACTATCTTTCTTTTACCGTCTTTAATTTTAATTTTTTTCTCAACAGGAACTAAAACATTAAAAATTTTATCTTCCATACCTAAACTTTCAATTCTTTGCCTCAAATTTTTAGCTACAGCATTTTCATAACCAGAATATGTATGAAGAGCGTACCAATTCCTTTTTTGTTGAATTTTTTGCTTAGCCATAGATATAATGCGGATATGCGAATTAATATGCTAATTATGCGAACTGCTAAAAGAAAGAGAAGATAGAAATCGGTTGTTGGAAAACCGAAATCCGTATAGAAAACGGAAAACTGAAAACCGATTTCTGTTTTCTGATTTCTCTACTGTTTTCTGTTTTCTGTTAACTGATTTCTGTTTTCGGCAATATCCACAGTCTGTAGATTAGCATTTTATTCGTAGATTAGTATTATGATTTTACATAATAATCTTATTTAAAAACAGAGTAAATATAAAATCCAAGCTACTTAAAAATGCAGCAACCGCTATTGATATTCCGATAACCACTAAAGTATACTTAAAAGTCTGGTTCTTGGTGGGCCAATTAACTTTTTTCATTTCCAAACGGACTTCTTTAAGAAAAGAAATAATTTTTGTAAAAAAAATCATGAATTTTTGAAAGATTTTTAAAGGCCGTTCACGGCCTCTTATCTTATCTTATCAGATATTATATCAATGTCAAGAATAATGCATCTTCGGTCTAATAAACTTATTTCTCTATAAGAACCTTTCCCCTCCTCCTCCAAAAAAAGAAGGAGAAGGAGGATATGATCTCCATACCTTTCTCTTCCTCTCCTCTAAAGGAAGAGAAAATAAAAAAGGAGGGAAAGAATTAATGATTTTATATATCTAAATTTTTCACTTCTTTTGCGTGAACCTGAATAAACTTTCTCCGGGGAATAACTTCATTACCCATCAAAATATCAAAAATTCTATCTGCTTGTTTAGCATCTTCAATAGTAACCTGTAAAAGAATTCTGCTTTCCGGATTCATAGTAGTTGCCCATAACTCTGAGGGATTCATTTCTCCCAAACCCTTATATCTCTGTATAATTAATCCGCTGATTTTTTGTTCATTATCTTCAGTTAATGTTTCTTCTTTTTTCTTTTTCTTTCTCTTTTTATTTTTAAGTCTTAATTCTGAAGCTATATTTTCTAAAATTTCTGCCTTATCCTCCTCAGTATACGCATATTCAACCCTTTTCCCAAATTGAATTTTATAAAGAGGAGGTTGAGCAATATAAAGATAACCTTTTTCTATTAAAGGCTGAAAATAACGGTAAAAAAGAGTCAAAAGAAGAGTTCTAATATGCGAACCGTCTACATCGGCGTCCTGCATTAGTATCACCCGATGATATCTTAATTTATCCAAATTAAAATCATCAGCGATAGCTGTACCTAAAGCAATAATTAAAGATTTAATTTCTTTTGAGAGCAAAATTTTATCCAATCGAGCACTCTC
>CAYUHA010000055.1:0-3099 GCA_964444395.1 uncultured Candidatus Saccharibacteria bacterium
GAGACATATAATAACGAGCAAAATCACAAGGATCAAATTTTAATAAAGGTTCAAAAGAAATAAATTTTATATTATTTTTAGCATACCAATGAAGTAATTTATATTTAAAACCATTTGTATTAACAACATCAGTTATTGTAATTCCTAACCAGCAATTTTTAGGAAAATTGTATTTTTTATATACTTGAGGAAATTTGGTTAAAAACATAAAAATATGTTTAGGATATTTTTTAATTGTTTCAATAACTCTTAGCATTGAAAGTTTATCCCAGTAATAAATTTCAGACATAGAATTTACAAAAATTTTACTTGGTTTAGATGGAAAGTCTGGTTCTCCTTGTTTAAATCTATGTTCAAGAAAAATAGGTTCAAAATTTTTAAGCTTTTCTTCAATCATTTCTGGAGTCCATGTTCCATCATAACAAAATTTACTTTGCAAAAAGTCAATCTCTCTTTTATAAATTACTTTCCAAAATCTTTTAGCTATTTTTCTTGCATAACAAAATTTACAATTATTTAAACACCCCCAAACTGGATTCCAAACGAATTCACACCAATCAATTTTAGTTTTTGCCATTTTATTTCTCCTTTTATTTATTTATTAAATCTAATTTTTCCTCATAACAAGAAATAGTAAACTCATATCCATTTTCAGAAACAATTTTTACAGAACCCACTCTTAAAGAAACTAAGTTGTTTTTCATAAGAGTTAATTTTTCTAAACATTTTTTTAAGGTTTCAGCTATTTCTTTTGTATCTTCCTCAGTTTCTCCTCTATCTCTTAAATTACCTGCTATGCATAAAAAAATGCAAGGAATAGAGTTGGCTTCATTTAAAGGTAAAACTCTAAGTTTAATAGATCCTTCACTACCAGTAAGTTGTGGTTTAGAAGAATTAGTATATTCTGGAACCGTATTTTTAGCCCATTCGGCAAAAGTTGGCTCTCCTGCCCAATATTGATCATAATCTTCTAAAAATTCTGAATAAATTTTAATTCCACCAAAAGTTTTAAAAATAAATTTGCAAATTTTAATAAAAGTTTTTTCAGCATTTTCACTTAATGCTGGCAAAATGGAATCAATTATAAAACCACCAGCTATATGAACCCAACAACTCACCTTTACCTCCTTAAACTAAGTTTTTTATTTATTACATTTTTCAAAAATTTGTTTAACTTTTAATTTAAACTTTAAAAAAACTTCTAAACCTTTTTTATAATTCTCAAAATAATGTCCTTTTTTAAACTTTTTATCCAAAAATTCTTTAATTTCTAATTTTTCTTTTTCATCTAATTGATTTTTTAAAACTTTTTCTAACTTTCCAGCTTCTTTAAGTCCTTCATAAACTCTTCTACCTATGCTTTTATAATATGCACATGTTCCGCAAATATTACCAGTTTTAATAGATTTACCACAAATTATACATTTCTTTTTTAATTTTGGAGTTTTTCCTTCTAAATCTTCTGCTTTTAAATCTTCTAATTTTAAATAAATTTCTAAACATTCTTTATATTTATCAAATCTATATTTATTTGAAACAAGCATATCCATATATTTTTTAATCTCAATTTTTTCCTTTTCACTTAATTCATTTTTTAAACATTTATTAAGTTTTCCAATTTTTTTAAGATATTCATAAAATTTCTTACCAATAGATTTATAATGTTCACAACTATGACAAAGATCACTTTTTCTTTTAATAGGTTTACCACAAAGCAAACATTTTTTTTGTTCTGCTATTAAATCACTGCAATCTTTTGAATAAATTTTCCCTTTTATAATTTTTCCGCATATTAAACATGCTTTAAAACAAAAATCATAAGTCCCTATATTTTTTACTTCTTTTCTTTTATTATCATAAAATTTAAAATCTTGCTTATAAGAATTTTTCCCTATTTCTAATATCGCAACTTTATCAGAACCACAATAAGGACAATTTTTATATTTATCACTTGTATATTTTAAAATTTTTCTAACTATATCTGGATGATTTTCCACTATTTCTTTGCAAAAAGCATCTTTTATTTCTTCAATTATAATTTCTGGAATATCTATTTTTCCCAATACTTTTCTTAAATGAAATAATCTTTGTAAAGAAGCAGTAAAACTTGGTTTTATTCCTATTATTTCTAAAATATTAACTTCTTTTTTCATAATTCCTCCTTTTAACTTATCTTTGTTTAAATTTATTATAATACATCTTTAAAATTTGTCAAGACTTTTAAAAATATTTTTTTAAATTTTTATGCTCATTTTTTCAATCTTTAAGATCCCGTTTTTTGACCTGTTTTTTGGCTTGGTTGTTCTCTTTTTATTATTTTCAATCTTTCAAGTATTTCTTTTGTTGATTTAATTTTTCCAAGCAATTTTTCATACATAACTTCATCTATTGAATCTTCGCAAAGAAGATAAATATATGTGCAAACATTTTTTTGTCCTGGTCTGTGTATTCTATCTTTGCTTTGTGTAAAAAATTCAGCACTCCAATCAAGACTATAATAAATTGCATAAGAAGCATTCTGTAAATTCTGTCCATGTCCAATTGTTTGAGGATGTGCTATAAGTATTCTAAATTTTTTGTTTTTAAAATCATTAATAATTCTTGCTCTTTCATCTGGTTTTGTTTCTCCATAAATTTTTTCAGAATCATCTATTTCTTCTTTTAATTTATCTATTTCATCTTTAAATGAACACCAAACAATTATCTGTCTTTCTTTAGGAATTTCATCAATTGTTTCCTTTAAAACTTTCAATTTAGGATCATAAAATCTTATAGACTTTTTATCTTTTTCATCTTCTTTAAAATAAACAAAACCACTTGTTATCTGTCTTAACTTTGAAATTTGAGTTAAAATAGTTGGAGTATCAATTTGTTTTCCTTTTATTACAGTTGAATAAAACTTTACAAGTTCCTGATAATATCTTTTTTGTTCTTCTGTCATATAAACTTTTTTAACTATTTCAATTTTTTCAGGAAGTTCATCTAAAACATCTTCTTTTGAAATAAAAATTGCTATCTTTTTTAATCTATTTTCAAATTCTTTAAATGTTTCTTTATTTTCAACCCAACTCCATTTGCCTGATCTTTTAAAATATCTTT
>CAYUHA010000056.1:0-3082 GCA_964444395.1 uncultured Candidatus Saccharibacteria bacterium
TAGAGGCATGGGCAAAGGTTTTAGATAATGCTTTACGCACCGTTGTTGGGACGAGAAGCCCGCAGGACCATAGTTTTGATTTTAAATTTCGAAATGGAAACCAAATACACGGAGATATAGGAAATGGTAGTTCTTGGCTGACCACTTCTGCAGATGCTCCGTTAAATTACCAGACTAATACTTGGTATCATATTGTTTATGTGGTTACCCCTACTGGTTATACTATTTATATAAATGGTGAGAAAAAATGTTCCAGTTTTTTCAGATTCTAATCATACAATTGCAATTGGGGCTTATAGAACGACCGGGGGAGAATATTTTAATGGTATGATTGACGAAGTTAAAATCTACGCAGAAGCCCTTCCAGAGACCGCAATTAAACAACATTATTTAGCAGGACTAAAAAAGCATCAAAATTTAGTGAAAAGATAATTTTAGGAATGGCGCTTGATTAGGTTAAGCGCCTTATTATAAGTTAGTAAGTTTATATTGAATATGGCAGGAAGGTTAAAATTATATATTGGAACTTCTGGTTGGGCGTATTCTCACTGGGAAGGGATTTTTTATCCAAAAGATTTAAAATCAAAAGACAAATTAAAGTATTTTTCTCAATATTTTAGGACCGCAGAAGTGAATTATTCTTTTTATCATTTGCCCAAACCTATTACTTATCAAAATTGGTATAAGCAAACTCCGGAAGATTTTATTTTCTCAGTAAAAGTTAGCAGATTTATTACCCACATTAAAAGATTAAAAAAAGTGAATTCTGCTTGGAGAGTTTTTTTAAAAAACGCTTTAATTCTTAAAGAGAAGTTGGGACCGATTTTATTCCAATTTCCTCCGAGTTTTAAAGCAACTAAAGAAAATACTAAAAGACTGAAAGAGTTTTTAAGAATATTAAAAAGCAGGACTTCCAAAGGAAGTTCGGCTTCCAAAAGATTAAGATTCGCTTTTGAATTTCGTCATATTAGTTGGTGTGATAACAAAGTTTATGATTTGTTAAAAAAATATGGCATTGCATGGGTTATTGCTGATTCTCCTGCTTATCCTAAAGCAGAAGAAATTACTGCAAATTTTATTTATATAAGAATGCATGGGAGTAGAATTTTATTTTCTTCAAATTATACAAAACAAGAACTGAAAAATTTAGCTCAGAAAATAAAAAAATGGTTAAAAAAATATGATATTTATGTCTATTTCAATAACGATGCCTATGGATACGCCATTGAAAATGCCAAAGTTTTAAAAAGTTTATGCTTGTCCCGTTAGGAATCAAAGATTTTCTAACGGGGCTTTATTTTGGCAATTTTTAATATGCAGAGATGAGTTACACAATAAAAAACGCTAAACAGTTTTTAGATTTTATTATTTTTAAAAATTAAATAAAATTATAAAATTTATTATTTGCAATTTGCGGTATTTGTATAAAATTCGTAGATTGGCGCTATATGAAAAAGATTTTATTTTTTATATCCTCTCTTTTAATCGGGATTTTGCTTTTCTTTTTAGTAATTAGGGTTGTTGGATGGCAAGAAATTAAAAGGTCTTTTTTGGTTTTTACAGGTTTTCAAGGAGTAATAATTTTTACATTGACCTTATTAATGCTTGTAGTTAGCACCCTGAGATGGAATGAGATTTTGAAAAATAGGGATATTAACATTTCTTTTAAGAATTTGTTTATGCTTTATCTTGCTAATTTTGCTTTTCTTTGTTTTTTCCCGATGATGGTATTTGGGGGAGAATTTTTCCGCTCATATGTTTTAAAAAGAAAATATTCTGTTCCTTTGATTAAAGGATTAGCTACAATATTGGTGGACAGAACACTTGATTTAATAATTAATATGATAGTTGTTTTTAGCGGCGTATTTCTTTTTCTGTTTAAAATTAATCATTTTTCAAAAATTTTAGCAGTAGGTTGGGTAAGTTTATTTGTTTTTTTAGCTTTTTTAATTAGTATTTTTTATGTTAGAATTTTTAGAAAAGGAGGGATGTTAGTCCCAATTGCTAGATTTTTAGAAAAAAGAAATTCCGGCGCTCAAGTTTTACAGTTAAAAGAAGAGGTTTTAAATACTTTTAAATTTAAAAAAGAGTCGTTGTTAAAAACTTTAGGGTGGTCAGTTTTAAGATGTGGAGTAGCGGTTTTTAGAATTTGGATTTTAGTTTTTTTCTTAGGGAAAACTATGGCTATAGGTTCTGCTTTTTCTGTGCTTAGTTTTACTTGTTTGACTGCATTAATTCCTGTTCCATTTATTATTGGAACGCATGAAGCGATTCAAGCATTTGTTTTTGAAAAGTTGGGCTTGGGAGCAGGTATGGGTACTGCTTTTACGATGATTATTAGGGGTACAGAAATATTAGTCGCTTTAATAGGAATATTTATTTTACTTCATCTGGGAACTGCATTATTAAGAGAGATTATTTCAGACAAGTTAAGAAAATTTTTTTAAATAATTTAAATAATTCAGAATAACTTAAATTACGAAATATGAATTGTCTGCGTAATATATTTTGCGTAAGTTTGCAGTTTTTTGTGAAAAAAGTTGTTATGGTAAGTATTAACGCAGAAATATCGTATTTCGTGAAAAGATATATATGAAATTTAATATTTCTACTAAGGGATTTAATGATATTATTGATATTACGGATAAGGTATTTGAAATGGTAAAAAAATTTGATATTGAAGACGGAATTTGTTTGATATCTTCCCCTGGTTCAACTTGTGGGATAACTACCATTGAATACGAATCTGGTTTAATTGAAGACCTAACAAGAATTTTAGAAAAAATTGCCCCGATGGATGAAGATTATGAACATTGCAGAAAATGGGGGGATTGTAATGGATACGCTCATGTTCGTTCAGCTTTAGTTAAACCATTTTTAGCAGTGCCGGTAGAGCAGGGAAAATTGGTTTTAGGTACTTGGCAACAAATTGTGTTCATTGATTTTGACAACCGCCCTAGAAATAGAGATATAGTAGTTAAAGTAATAGGTAGTTAAAAGTATATATGCCTAAAACCATTAATAAAGTTATTAAAGTTTTGATTTTGTCTGATTTCTTTTTACTTTCTGCATGGGGGTTAAT
>CAYUHA010000057.1:0-3023 GCA_964444395.1 uncultured Candidatus Saccharibacteria bacterium
TAGGTTATATCCTTTTAAAATTATTGCTAAACCCATTATTAAAATCAAAAAAAGAAAAATGGTCGCCAAAATTATAACAAATAAAGTATGCTTGTTGTCTTTAGTTTTTTCAGAAATTTGTATAGCCATAATTTTTTATTTTAAGTTTTTACGGTAAAAAGGTGTTATCATTTCAACTTGAGCCACCATCAAATCAGAAGAAAGGGAAAGTCTTTGAGAGAGTTTTTCTATTTTCAAGAGAAAAGCACTATCTTCGACGGCTCGAAAAAAGTTTTTAAGTGCGGTAGGCGCCCCTATTATTTCTAAGAAAATTCGTTTGTACCACATATCTGCGCTTTTCTCTTCTGAGGGCTGGAAAGTTTTAATGTTAATTTTAACGATCATTACACCATTCTGATCGGCTACTTTATATAAAAAATATGCCAGTTGGGCATTATCAGAAGAAAAAGCTACTTGAATTTTTTTGACTTCATTTGTATGCTGAGCCAGAGTGTTTTCTAATTGCTGAATTTGATTTAATCTTAAACCCCAGTTGTCAATTTCAAATTTAAGTTGGTTAACCTGAAACAAAAGATTATTAAATTTATAATAAAGAGGTAAAGTGATTGATAAAAACCATATAACACATCCTATTAGTAATAAAACTAAAGTTAAAATTCTATATTTCATAATTCGGGATAAAAAGTTAAATTTGCTCTCAACAAATTATCGTTAATCTTTCGAATTTCCTGTACTTCTACAAATCGAATTTGAGGACTATTCTCCAATTTTTCTATCTGACGAGTTAAAATTAAATAGTTAGGAGTTTCGATAGAAAGCTTAAGCAGTTTTTTTGAAGAAAGAAATTGCAATTCCGTCAATGAAACTTCCGGCAATAAATTTGTATCAATTATTCGATATATTTCTGTAATCAAAATTCGTTGCTGTAAAAAATTTATCATTTCCTTTAATTGAAATTCTAGGGTCAAAAGGTTTTCTTCTCTTTGTTGAATATCTTGAATATTATAAGTGTGTAATTCTTCCTCCAGTGCTTGAGAAAGTTTAGTTTTGAGTTGAATTTGCACAAAAAGAAAAACGGTCAATATAAAAAGAAGAATTGTTCCAAAAATTGTTATAGTCCATATTAAACGCCACAGCGAAATAGATTGAAACTCTGTTTTGGGAGTAAGAAACAATGCCATAATAATATAATAAAAAATTATATTTTTCTCGATGCGATCCCTACTGCTATTGTAAACTCTGGACCCAATTTTGACAATACAGTTTCAAGTTTCTGGGGATATATTAAAGAAGTAAAAGGATTCGCAAAAGAAACTTGGGTTTTTAGTTTCTGTTGTAAAAATTTATCTAAACCCTTTAAAAGGGAACCTCCTCCTGATAAAATAATTTTGGAGGGGCTTTTCTTTTCTTCTACATAATACTGATTAATTACATTTCGGACCTCTTGCACTAATTTATCAGCTAAAGGAATTAGTAACTCTCGTAAAATAGAGTTTTGTGTGAGTCCAAATTTTCTCTTAATATAATCAGCTTCTGCCGATTGGATATTTAGTTGTTCTTTTAATATTTTATTTATTTCCTCTCCCCCAAAATCTGTTGTATAAGAAAATTTAATTGTGTCGTTATCTACAATTGAAATTGTAGTAGATCGATGACCTATATCCATTAAAATGTACACTTTAACCTCTCTTTGAGAAGAAGATAGTGCTCTCTTGAGCGCAAATACCTCTGCTTCTAAGGCTCGAAGATGTAAATTTAATTTATGAGCAAGAAGCCGATACTGTTCAATTATCTTATTGGGAACCGCTACCAAAAGTACCTTAATAGAGTTTTGGGAAGTAGGTATATGTTCCCAATCTAAGGTAACCTCGGAAAGCGGCAAAGGAATATGCCTGGGAGCTTCGTACTTCACTGCTTCTTTTAATTCTTCAAGTTTCATGGGGGGCAAGGAAAATGTTGTAAAAAAAGTAGCAAAATCAGGAATAGAAAAAAATGTTTCTTTGCTTTTTATTTGAGCCTCATCTAACATTGCCCGAATGAGTTGAGCTGCTTCTTCTAAATTTAGAAAATCTCCATGCCTAGCAAAAGTTGCTTGTGAAGCTTGTGCGGGCGTTAAAGTCTGAAGATAAGCATAATTGGTCAGCTCTTTTCCCTTTAACTCTACTATCTTAATAGAATATGTGCCAATGTCTATCCCTACTGTGTGTTTCAAGGAAAAGAATTTGTCGAATATTTTTTTCAACATGCAAATAGTTCAATTCTTTTAATATTATACCTCAAACAAATGAAAATAAAACATTTGTTCATAGATTTCTTTTTTCCACAAAAATGTATTAATTGTGGACGTTATGGAAACAACTTATGTGATGACTGTTTAAGTTTGATTGAAATATTTCAAACACTCAACTGTCCTTTTTGTAATAAGGCTGTTCCAAGAAGTGGGAAGGTGTGCAAAAGTTGTTCTTTGTTTTTTAAAATAGATCAAATTATTACCGCCTCGCCTTACCAAAATCCTATTCTTCAAAAAGCTATTAAAGCTTTTAAATATCAACCCTATCTAAAAAATCTTGCAACTCCTCTTGCTTCCCTTATTATATCGCATCTTTTTATAACAAACAACAAAATTAAATTTTCAGAATATATTTTTATACCCGTTCCTATTTCACCTTTTAAATTAAGAAGTCGAGGCTACAATCAAGCTCAACTCTTAGCTGAGGTTTTAGCACAACATTTTAATGCAAGAATTGTTCCAGATCTTTTAATTAAAACAAAAAATACTCCCTCACAAACTCAACTTTCAAAAGAGGAAAGAAAAATAAATATTAAAGGGAGTTTTTCGGTCAAAGAAAAATATAAAAAACAAATTCAAGACAAAAAATTTGTTATTGTCGACGATGTCTGCACCACTGGAGCAACACTAAATGAGATCGCAAAAATTTTAAAAGAATACGGAGCTAAAGAAGTTATCGGAATGGTTGTGGCAAAAGAATAAACCGATAAGTAATTAGAAAGCAAAATCCGCT
>CAYUHA010000058.1:0-2893 GCA_964444395.1 uncultured Candidatus Saccharibacteria bacterium
CATAAAAATCAAATTCATTTTCTCTCAATTTAAATCTTATTTTATATAATCCGTTTTTCTCCACGCTTCCTATTAAAGATGCCTTTTCTTTTCCTTTTAAAAGATTTTGATTGAGGAAATTTAAAGCCCTCTCTGCTACTTCTTCAATAGACAAATTTTCTTTGCTTTTATTTCCAAGTTTTTCTTTATATAAACAAGTCCCTCCGACTATCAATCCTCCGACAATAACTCCGATTATTATTAATATTAAATTTTTAGTTATTTTTTTCATCATATATACTATATCACAAAATTTTATTTTTTGAAAATATAATGCTTTTAAATTTATGCCATATAAACTAATTTCAACATCTCTGACATTAAATTTAACTGATTTATTTTCCTTAATTTCCCTTTTTTACAGTCTCTTTCAGAAAATTTTTTTACTAAATCTTTACCATTACCAAATATTAAAATTGGTACTGGTTCTAAACAATGTCTTTTTAATCCACAACAAGTAGAATGGTCTCCAGTAATCACTACCAAAACATTTTTAATATTTAAAATTGGTTTCAGATTTTTATCAATCTTTTCTATAAACTCTTTCTTGCCCTGAAAATTTCCATCTTCAGCTAAATTATCAGCAGCCTTAATATGCAAAAATACAAAATCGTATTTTTTTAAAGAATTTCTTGCGGCTAAAAATTTTCCTTTAAGATTAGTATTAACAAAACCATTGGCGGATTTTACTTTAATTAAATTCATTCCTAAAATTCTCCCGATTCCTTTATAAAGCTTGCCGCCGGCGATGCAAGCTGATTTTAGCTTATATTTTTGTTTAAAACTTAAAGTTCTCCTAAACTGACCTGCTCCTCTAACTAAAAGATAATTTGCCGCCAGTTGCCCTTTATTATTTCTTTTTTTATTTAAAAAATGTTTTTTAAGTACTTGATGCGCTTCAAATAAAAATTTATTTAAAACTTCTGCAGTAAATTTTGCCTGTTTTGATTTATTTAAAGCTCTAATTTTTTTTACTTTTACTCCCACTCTATGAGGATCCCCGTCACTAATTTTTGCTGAAAGATTCTTGCCTCTCAAAATTAAAACCGCCCTATGTCCAAAAGATTTCTCAATTATGAATTTAACTCCTTCAAATTCTTTTCCTTGCAAAGCTCGAATTAAAGATTCAGTTTTTTCTATTCTTCCTGCTCTCCGGTCAATAACTTTTAAATCAGAATCTACTGTAGCAAAATTTACTCTTAACGCCACATCTTCTTTCTTTAAACCTACACCAATTCCAGCTGCCTCATATACTCCCCGACCAAGATAATATTTTTTTGGATTATAACCAAATAAAGCCAAATGAGCGGTATCTGAATGAGGAATATCATTTTTTTTATGCCAAGGCAAAATCAATCCGCAAACTCCATTTTCTGCCAACCAATCTAAATTCGGAGTCTCCGCTGCTTCTAAAGGAGTTTTATTTCCTAATTCAGGAATTGGTTTATCGCCAAGACCATCAATAATCACTAAAAGAATTTTCATTGATTTAATATCTAAAAATAATATTTAATAATTATTTATCTCAGTTCTTCTTCTATTTTTAATAACCTATTATACTTTGCCACCCTCTCTCCTCTTGCCGGCGCTCCTGCTTTTATAAAGTCAGCAGAAATTCCTACTGCTAAATCAGAAATGAAATCATCGTTGGTTTCTCCGGAGCGATGAGAAACTATTATTTTCCAATTATATGACTTGGCTAATTTTGCTGACTCAATCGCTTCACTAACAGTGCCTATTTGATTTATTTTCAAAATCATTCCATTACAGGCGTCTTTTTTTCGCGCTTGCTTAACCCTATACGGATTTGTGGCCAATAAATCATCTCCTATAATCAATAACTTTGAATTTTGAACTTTGAACTTTGAACTTATTTCTCTCCATCCCTGCCAATCGTCTTGAGAAAAAGGATCCTCAAGAAATAAAATTGGATATTTCCTAACTATATTCTGATAAAATTTAATCAGCCCTTCTCTAGTAAAAACTACTTTATCTAACTTATAATTTTCATTTTTAAAAAATTCTGAAGCAGCGCAGTCTAATCCAATTTTAACATCCTTTCCGTTTTCGCTTTTTTTTACACTTCTATCTATCAAGTCCAACGCTTGTTCTGTAAAACTTAAAGGAGGAGCAAAACCTCCTTCATCTCCAAGATTTACAGCTGACCTCCCAAATCTCTTTTTAAGAATTTCCTTTAAATTATGATAAATCTCCACTGCTTTTTTTAAATTTTTTGAAAATTTCTTTTCCTGCGGAACAATCATAAATTCTTGAATACCCAAATTATTACCAGCATGAACTCCGCCGTTAATAATATTAAAGCACGGAACCGGCAAAACTGGGCTAGGTCGGGTCTCGACCATTTTTGCAATATGTTTATATAGAGGAATTTTTGCAGCAACTGCGCCTGCCCTGCATACTGCCATAGAAACTGCTAAAATTGCGTTTGCTCCTAATTCAGACTTGTTCTTAGTTTTGTCTAATTCTATTATTAAATCATCTATTCTTTTCTGCTCAATAACTTCCATTCCTTTGATTTTTGGACCAATAACTTCCTGTATATTTTTTACTGCTTCTGGTGTTTTAATTTCTTTTGCTTCATATTTGCTTTTAGAAGCGCCTGAAGGGACCGAAGCGCAAAAAACTCCCTGATTTGTTTTAAGTTCCACCTCAACAGTAAAATTCCCTCTTGAATTTAAGATTTCTCTTGCTTTTACTGATATAATTCTATTACCATTTTCTTTCTTCATATAAAGTTATTGAGAAACCCGCTCTTTTTATATTTTTACAAAGAGCGGGTTTCTATTTTCTCACTTTAATGTTTGAAGATATTTATAAACGGATAAAGCAGCTT
>CAYUHA010000059.1:0-2886 GCA_964444395.1 uncultured Candidatus Saccharibacteria bacterium
TATTACGTCTTCAATATAAATATAATCTCTCGTCTTCTGTCCATTACCATACATTTCTGCCTGTTTGCCAGCAGCTAATTTCCGAATATAATCAGCCATTGCTCCAGTAAATTGTCTTGGCCCGTAAACAGCCGAATATCTCAAAATAACATAAGGTAAGTTAAAAGCAGTTCTGTAAAATTCCAAATAATTTTCAACGGCGCGTTTGGAAACTACATAAGGAGAAACCGGGATAACTGGTTCGGTTTCTTTGGCTGGTAGGTTTTGGGTATTTCCGTAAAGAAATCCCGAAGAAGAAAAAATAATTTTTCTCACGCCATATTTTTTGGCATTCTGGAAAATATTAATTGCTCCGGCAATACTATCCATATCCATTAATGGATTCTCAACTGATTTAGGCACCAAAACATTAAAAGCAAAATGATAAATAAATTCTGGTTTTTCTTCTTGAAAAACTCTTTCAACTTGAGGGTCAACGATATTCAAATTGTAAAATTTGGCTTCTGGGTTAAGATTTTCTTTTTTTCCAGTCACCAAATTATCAATGACAACCACTTCAGCACCTTTTTCTATTAAGGCATCAACAGTATGAGAACCAATAAAACCGGCTCCTCCGGTAACTAAAATTTTTTTATTTTTTAAATCCATATTACTTTGACAGCTCCTTATAAATCCATTTATAGGTTTCTTCTAAACCTTTTTCTAAAGAAATTCTTGGTTCCCAATTGAGAACGCTTTTCAACTGGGTTAAATCAGCATTCCTTCCCCTTACTCCCTGAGGCTTGTCTAACCGATAAACCTTTTTCAATTCCTTACCACCAATCTTTGAGACAATATCTACTAATTGATTGATAGTCACTAGCCTATCAGAACCTATATTCAAGGGCTCTCTATAATCTGATTCCATCAACCTGTATGTTCCTTCCAGACAATCATCAATATAACAATATGACCTTGTTTGTTTTCCATCTCCCCAAATCTCAATTTCTCCTCCGTTTTTGGCTATAGCAACCTTTCTGCAAATAGCGGCTGGAGATTTTTCTCTTCCTCCCTGATAAGTTCCTTCGGGCCCATAAATATTATGATATCTCGCTATCCTTGTTTCTAATCCATAATCATGATAATAATTTTGGTAAATTCTTTCAGAAAATATTTTTTCCCAGCCATATTCATTATCGGGATCTGCTGGATAAGCATCACTTTCTTTCAGAGGAACTACTTCCGGGCTTTCTTGCTTAGAGATAGGATAAACGCAGGCAGAAGAAGAATAAAATATTCTTTTTACTTTGTTTCGCCTTGATGCCTCAGCCATATTAACATTTATTAAAACATTATCTCGCATTACATCTGCTTTATGAAAAGTAATAAAACCAATACCTCCCATATTAGCGGCAAAAGTATAAACTTTGTCTATTCCTTCAGTTGCTTTTAAACAGTTTTGAAAATTCCTTAAATCTAAAAGTAAAAATTCATCGGCTTCGTCTTTAGGAGAAAACTCCGGATATTTAATATCAACTCCCCTTACCCAATAACCTTTATTTTTCAAGAACCTTACCATATGATGGCCGATAAAACCTCCGGCGCCCGTGACTAAAATTTTTTCTTGTGTGTTTTTTTTCATATTTTTATATTATTTTTAATCTTTTATACTGGACGCAGCTTTTTAGGTCAATTTTTATTATTTAATTATCCGAAATACTTTTTTCTTTAGAAATAAAGATATTCTTTTGGCAAATAACATTTGGTAAATTATCAAGCGATTAAAATTTGCTATAAGCAAGGCCCTGTCGTGAAGATAATTTGGTTTAAGATATTCTAATTAAGAATTATTTAAATGAAAATTCAAAATCAATTGATGCGGATGTTCATAGAGAGACAAATCGCTTCCATGTTTTTTAAAATCATGAATTTTTAAATTCTGAATATTTTTTCTAAGTACGATATTCAAAAGCGTTAAGTCATGCCTGAACATTTTACAATTTCTAATAAATACGTTTTTATTTTTTCCTTTATTTCTCCACTGTTCTTTTGGCGAGAACCCTAAGCATAAACCTGCCAAAGCCCAATTATGTAATTTTCCTAAAATAGTATTAATGTATGGAATATTTTTGAAACCAAAAATTCCTGCTGTAACTGTATTTAATGCATCATAAGAATCATCCAATTCAAATAAATCTTTGTATTCTTTTGGTATTATGTTCTTTAGCTCTACTCCTTGATCTACAGTAAAATAATCATCTTCATCAATTGCCCCAAAAATTTCATCAAGAGGACGTAATACTTGACATCCAGCATCTAAATAAAAATTTAGTTTTGCTATGGGGTGTGCAAAAATATAGGTTTTCCAGGGGAAGCAACTTCTCCAAAAATTGCAAAAGTGAGGCATTTTTAAAACTTCAACACTATCAATTTTTTCCAATTCTTTTCTAAAAGCAGGAAGCAACCCTAAGTCATATACGTAAATTTTAGGATGACTTGGATGATTTATCTTAATAGAGCCTAATAAGTTAATTAGCCGGATAAAATATTTAGTGGAACAAGAAGTTATTATCGCTTTATCCATATTATTTTTGTAAAATTAAAAAATAGAAAGCGCAAAATTTCGGGAAAACACGAGCAAGAAAATTATCAATTTGAATGTAAAGTTTAAAACCAATTTGAAAATCTTTCATTAAAAATCTTCTTAATCTATAATTAATCGGCAAAAAATTGGCGCCTAATCCTTGAACAATTGAAAATTTTGCGTTAAGTACCATATATTCTATTCTGTTGGAAGTAAACTGTAAATATCTAAGAAATTCCCCTTCTGAAAATTTTAATTTAATATTTTTCTTAGCCTTTTTCATTAATTTTTGATTTTTAAGTTTTACATAGGAATAAAAAAAA
>CAYUHA010000060.1:0-2865 GCA_964444395.1 uncultured Candidatus Saccharibacteria bacterium
CTTTGAATTACGAAATAGATTCGTAATTCAAAGTGAACCTCAAATTATAAATTACAAATTCCTTTAACCAATCAAATTCTAAATCCTAATATCTAAATCCTAAATAAATCCAAATAACCAAAATTCAAAATTCAAAACAGATTTAGAGATAATATTTTGAATATTTGAATTTAGAATTTAGAATTTAGAATTTGTTTAGGATTTAGGATTTTGGATTTTGGATTTGCTTGTTATTTGGTGTTTGTTATTCGATGCTTGCCTTGAATTATATTTTGTAATTCAAGAAGATAATATCCAAGAATTCCTAAAATTAGATTATAGACTATTTCGGCTCCTGTTGAGTTACTAAAATATTCAGGAAATAAACTTAAAAATCCTTTCAAACTAAAGGGAAAGTTTATCAAACCGACTGCTAAAAAAGAAAAAAATTTAAATAAAAATATTGAAAAAACAAAAATAAAAATACACCAAAGGATATTTTCTGTCTCTGAAATTTTTAAAATTTTTTTAAGTATAAATACTAATAATAATAAACTTATAATAGATAAGCCGATAGGACGATTAGAAAAAATATCCAAAAAAAATCCTCCAAAAAATGCACTAAGAATACTTAAATTTTGTTCGGGCTCAAATATTACTTTTTCTCTTTCAAAAAAAGTTGCAAGAATTACCGAAATTAAAATTAAATTTGGAATTGCTCCAAAAACTTTAAAATAACTAAGGAGGCTATTTTGTAATAGAATTAAAAAATAGAAAACTAAAATAAAAGTTAAAATCTTCTTCATTAATATAAAAATTTATTCGCAATAAATTCGTTTAAATTCGCTTAGTGATTCGTTATAATAAACACGCTTTCCAACTCCTTTATATCAAAGAAAGGAGAAATTTCTGCTTGTTGAAATGGCTCTATGTCGCTTATTTTTATTCTTTTTATTTTACCAACTAAAAGATTTTTTGGAAAAACTCCGCCAAAAGCGCTAGTTATTACAATATCTTCATTAGAAATTTCTTTATCTTGAGGAATCAAGTCCAGAAAAAAATTTAAACTTCCTTTTCCTTTAACCACTCCTTTAATATCTTTTTGATATATTTGTACATCAAAACAAGCTTCTTTGCTTGAAATCAACATAACTCTGGAAAAATCTTTATAAACTTCGCTGATTTTGCCTATAAGAAATTTTTGGCAAGTAATTACCGGCATATCTTTTGCAATACCATCCTTTTTGCCTTTGTTTATTAAAATAGAGTCCTCTAATATCTCTTTTCCAATTACTTCTGCTAATGCTAACTTAAATTCTTTTTGCAATCCAAGACCTAAAGCTTGTCTTAATATCTTGTTTTCAGTTTTTAATTCTTTTAAAGAAACGATTTCTGCAAGCAATTCTTGATTTCTAAGTTTTAACTCTTCGCTTTCTTCTTTTAATTCTTCTATTTTTCTTATTTTTTCGGAGAATTTAGATATATTCTCCCCTATTCTACAAAAAAATTTTTGAACTGGAGAAGATGCTAAATAAAAAAAATTTTTAACTGGTTTCTGAAAAAAATTTAAAGACAAAATAAATAAAATTGCAACAACTATAATCAAAATTTTATTTTTTTTATAAAATCTCATATAACTCCTTCTATTGTTTTTCTAATTTAATTAAAGTTATTTCTGGCGGGCAATTTATTCTTATCGGAAAAAAGGTAACGCCAACTCCTGGATTTACATATAAATAACTAGATTTTACCTTAAACAAACCCTTAGCATATTTTCCTTTAAATTTAGTGGGAGTCCAAAATGGACGAATAAAAGGAATTCTAATTTGACCGCCATGAGTATGCCCGCAAAGAATTAAATCTATTTTATAATCATCTATCCTGTTTAATATATCCGGTGAATGAGCTAATAATATCTTGGGTAGCTCATTATCAGCTCCTGCCATTGCTTTTGCTAAATCATCGCGACTGGTTCGCGGATCATCTACTCCAATTAAATTAATAAATTCATCTTTAAAAAATAACTTTTTATTTTCATTATTTAAAATTGCTATTCCGCTTTCAGATAAAGCCCTCTTTAAATAGTAATGATTTGAATTTGAATATTCATGATTTCCTAATACTCCATAAACTCTATTTTGATATCTTTGAGCCAATAATTTCCAGAATTCTTTACAATTCCTTATGTTTTTAGTGGTCCTATCTACAAAATCTCCAGTGATAAAAACAAAATCCGGATTAAGCTGGCTGACCATTTTTAATACTTTCTTTTCTCTCCTGCCAAATTTTTTTGAATGAAAATCAGTAAGATGAATAATTCTTACTCCTCTAAACTGCTCTGGTAAATTTTTGAGCTTAATTTCTGCTTCCTTAATCTGTAAATTATTCGGCTCAAATATATAACAATAATATGCAATAATTATAATTATCGCGGATATAATTATCAGCATTATTTTAAATTTCTTTTTCATTTTTATTATATTCATTATAGCAGATTGAAGTTGATAAATGAACCAATAACAAAACTCCTAAGTCTAATTCTTAGGAGTTTTATCTGTAAACCTAAAGATGCTGTGGTGGCAACTACCTACTTTCTCGCCGAAGCAATATCATCGGCCTTGGAGCATTTCACGACCGAGTTCGGGATGGGATCGGGTGGGACAACTCCAGTATAGTTGCCACCGCAACACCTTTAAGCTCTCTTGCTTCCTTTTTATTATGGTCATTAATTGCTAGCTAAGTTTGATATGATTTATTAGTACTTCTCGGCTAAATGTATTGCTACACTTACACCTGAAGCCTATCAAGGTCGTGGTCTTCGACCAATCTATGAGTCCTAATCTTGGGGCCTGCTTCGCGCTTAGATGCTTTCAGCGCTTATCAGTT
>CAYUHA010000061.1:0-2827 GCA_964444395.1 uncultured Candidatus Saccharibacteria bacterium
TTCTGTAAAACCTCCTCCATAAAAGACCCCCCCCTCTTTAATCCCCCTCAAAAAAGGTGGAGGAAAAAGGTGGAAGAGAGGGATTAAAATGTTAATATCCCTGTTTTCTCTTTTCAAAAAAATAAAATCTGTTAAAATGTAGAAATAAAGACTATGAATATAATAAAAAATTTTAAATCAATATTTATAAAAAACAAAACACCAATAGCGGTAAGTATTATCACTAGTACTATTGTTTTTATTATCTTAACAGGAATTTTTATAGCTTTTCTATACAAAAACCAAAATTTAATAAAATCTTTTCTTTCTAACAAAGAAAACTTTGCAAAAGAAAAGAATATTGCGCCGATAACACGTGATTTTATTGCAGAAGAATCTCAAATTATTAATGTAGTGGAAAAAGTCAACTCCGCGGTTGTCTCAATCGTCATTACTAAAGATGTGCCGATTATTGAACGGTATTACGAAAATTTTAATCCATTTGGATTTGAAGATGACTTCTTTAAAGAATTTTTTGGAGGAAATGGATTCAGATTTCGCATTCCATATTACAAAAAAAAGGGAACAGAGAAAAAAGAAATTGGAGGCGGTTCTGGTTTTTTTGTTTCGTCAGACGGCTTGCTAATTACCAACCGACATGTAGTCAGCGATAAAGACGCTGATTATACAGTTCTTACCAATAACGGAGAAAAATATGATGCTAAAATTTTAGCAAAAGATTCTACACTTGACATTGCTGTTCTTAAAGTTAAAGGAAAAAACTTTTCATACCTTGAATTTGGCAACTCTGATCTTTTAAAGCCAGGACAAACTGTTATTGCAATAGGAAATGCACTTGGAGAATTTCGTAATTCTGTATCAGTTGGCGTTATATCAGGACTCTGCCGTTCAATTATAGCAGGAGATTCTTCCGGGCATTCAGAATTTTTAGAGGGGGTTATCCAAACAGATGCAGCTATCAATCCCGGAAACTCCGGCGGACCGCTTTTGGATATTTCGGGAAAAGTTATCGGGGTAAATGTTGCAGTCCAAAGAGGAGCAGAAAATATCGGCTTTGCTTTGCCGAGCAATATTGTAAAAAATATTGTTGATTCTGTAAAAAAATATGGCGAAATCGTCAAGCCATATCTCGGAGTTAGATATATACAAATAACCAAAAGACTAAAAGAAAAAAACAATTTGCCTGTTGATTACGGCGCACTTATAATACGCGGAGAAACTATAGAAGAATTAGCAGTTATTCCAGGCTCGCCGGCAGATAAAGCAGGGATTGTAGAAAATGATATTATTCTTGAGGTTGATGGTATTAAACTTAAATCAGGAAAATCACTCTCTTCAATTATCAGGCAAAAACAAATTGGACAAAAAATTATACTGAAGATTTTACACAAAGGCAAAGAAAAAGAAGTAGAAGTTGTATTGGAGAAAGCACCAAAAAACTTATAAAATAAAAACCCCTCGGGGAAACCGAGGGGGTAATATTTATATTATTTCTCTTTTTTTACCTTTATCTGAATCTTGGACTTTGATTTTGTTTTGGCCTTCGGCATAGTTATTTTAAGAATACCCTTTTCATAAACAGCCTCAACTTTATTTTCCTCTACTGCAACAGGTAGTTGTACCATTCTTTCAAATGAACCTTTTCGAATTTCTTTTCGCCAATATCCTTTTCTTTTTTCTTCCTCTTTCCTATCCATTTTTCCACTTATTCTTAAAACTCCTTCTTCAACTGATACCTCAATCTTTTTAGGATCAAAATCCGGAATATTAACTTCAGCTATAATATTTTTGTCAGTTTCATAAATATCCATTGCCGGCCTGCCAATATCCGTACGGGGAAACACAGGCAAAAACCAATCTTCTTCCCCAAAAAATCTGTCCAAATCAGAAAAAGGTTTCCAAGGAATTAAAGACATAGGTTTTAACCTTACCTTAGTTTAAAATCGACCTTTATAATATATTTTATCAAATCTTGCTTTTTTGAAAAGAGAGAAAAATTTAATAATCCTTTCCCTCTTTATCTCTCTCCCCTTCGGAAAAAGGGGTTTATTTAAAACTTTACCCTCTCCCTCCCCTGCCTACGCAAACTATTACAATAAACTTATTAAAACTGCGGTTGTGGTATTCGATTTTTTAGTATAAAATTTATTTTCTTAAAAATTCTTTTTGCCATTATTTCATATCCTTGGCTGTTTGGATGAATATAGTCGTATTTTAATCGCGGATTAGTTAAAATGCCCTTGAGAATATTCGGTATAAACAAAACGCGGTATTGTTTAGCAATTCTTTGATAATCCTTTAAATATTCATCTTTTAAAAGACCGGCTCTTGTTTCAACTAAAACCACCATTGCCCCTGCGTCTTGAATTCTTTTTACCATCTTCTCTATATTTGCGATTGTTTCATTTTTTGGTATATGCTTTAAAAAATCATTCCCTCCAAATTCTACAATTACTAAAAAAGGTTCTTTTGCAATAACATCTGACTCTAATCTTTTTAAAGCGTCATATGTGGTGTCGCCGTTCCTTCCAGCGTTGATAACCGGAAAATTCACCATACTCCGAAGCAAAGAAGGATAATCAAATCCCTTATCAGCGCCATATCCGTAAGTCAAACTATTACCGAAACAAACTATATTCTTGCCAGAAGAATTAATATTTTTAATGTCAGGCGGACGACGCGCAATCATTAAAACGGAAACAATAAAAGCAACAAGAAGAAAAACTAAAATAAAATAATATTTTTTCATATTTTAAGGGCAGGAAAGAGCACTTGCTTTACAGATTTTCATCAAGAAACTTCTTTAATGCAGTTAAATCTCTTTTAT
>CAYUHA010000062.1:0-2815 GCA_964444395.1 uncultured Candidatus Saccharibacteria bacterium
CAATTCTTGGCTTATAATAAAAACCCTCTAAATGGGCTTTAGTGATTAGTTTTATTAAGTTTTTATATCCCTGCTGATTTTTTGCTAAAAGAACCAAATGATATCTTTTATCATCGATTTTTGGTCTTTTTTGCTCCATCTTTTCGTAAGCTATATATACTTCTGAACCGATAATTGGTTTTATCCCAAGTTGTTTAGCTTTTTTATAGAATTCCACTGCTCCGTATAATACTCCGTGGTCAGTTAAAGCCACAGAGTCCATTCCTAACTCTTTTACATAATTTAAAAGTTCATCAATTTTTGGCAGACCGTCAAGTAGGGAGTAATGGGAGTGAGTATGCAGATGAGTAAATTTTTGGTTCATGGTTTCAAGAGATAAAGAATGAATTTTTATAATATATTACCATAAAAAATTTTTAAAGAAAAGGAAATACATAAAATGTTACGCCGATATTTATAATAATAATAATATAATAAGAAAAAAAGTATAGCCACTCTTTTGATTTTTCTTTCTTAATTTCTACTCTCTTTTTTCTTAATTTTTCCCTTTTTTTTAATTCTCTCCTTTTGCTTTTTTTTAATTCTCTTCCTTAATATTTTTAGGAGGGTGTCAATAATATTAATAAAATTTTTTTAAATTAAACTCAACAAATCTTTTTAAACGGCACACGGCCGTGTGCCGTTTAAAAAGATTTTAGATTAAAGTAAAGGTGTAAAAATCCATAAGAAATAAGATATAATAAGAAACAAGAAATAAAAAGGAAAAATATATTTATTAAAATTTTATATAAAAAAGAATTTAAGAAATATGAATTTACGTACGAATTACGGATTATATTATTATATTTATTATAGTTTATTATAGTTTTTATCTTTCTTCTATTTTATGCCATCGCAATTTTTAGAAGATGAATTTTGTAAGGAAAATGGATGTATATTAATATCAAATGGAACATTTGTGAATAGTGCGTTAATAGGATATATTAAAAGACAAATTTCTAAAATGTTATTAACATCCCCATGTAAGGTTGAAAATTTTTTATTAGTTTGTTAGTATAATATAAATCTCACAGCTAACTTTATGGCGGTACCAAAGCAGAGACATACAAAATCTAAAAGAAACAAGCGCAGAATGCATATTTTTATTAATGCACCGACTTTAGGTTTATGCCCAAAATGCGGAAAAGAGAAGTTGCCTCATACTGTATGTTGGAATTGTGGATATTATAAAGGAGAAGAAATTGTTGATGTTTTGAAAAAGTTGACTAAAAAGGAAAAAAAGAAGAGAGAAAAAGAAATGGCAGCCAGAGAGGAGACAGAAAAAACGAGAAGAGAAGGGTCATTGACCTGGGAAGAGATGTCAAAGAAATGAAAAGCTTAAAAAGAGGTAAGATTAAATAGAAATTAAAAATGATAAATAAAATTTTAATTTTAGTTTAAAGGCAAAAATATGGCTTCAAGACACTTAGCGCGCTCTATTGTTATGCAAAGTTTGTATGAATGGGATTTTTATAATAACAAGGCTAAAATTATCCCCAATAAAGAATCAGAAGATTTGTTATCAAGAATTGTTGAAAAAAATATTAAAGAATTTGGAGCAGGGTTAAAGGATACGGATTTTGTTAAGCGTTTGATAAAAGGTATAAAAAAGTATCTTCCTCAAATTGATAAAATTATTGAGACTTCAGCTCCAGAATGGCCAATTGAGCAGATTACTATTATTGATAGGAATATTTTGAGACTCGGTCTTTATGAATTATTGTATGGAGATCATAAAGAGGTTCCTCCAAAAGTGGCGATAAATGAGGCTATTGAGTTGGCAAAAACCTTTGGTGGGGAATCATCTGGAAGATTTATTAATGGAGTATTAGGGACGGTGTATAGAGAGCTTAAAACTTAAAACTTGTGAGTTGTAACTTATAACTCAAGAAAAATTGATAATTTATATACTTGGGTTGCAAGTTATAAGTTATAGGTTAAAAATTGTGAAGAAGTTTTCCTCTGACAATTATTTAAATATTGAACAAAGATTTGAAAAATTAGAGAGAGCATTGAATCTTAAATTCAGAAATAAGAAATTTTTAGTTCAGGCGTTTATCCATCGTTCTTTTCTTAATGAAAATCCAAATTTCCCGCTTTCTCATAATGAGAGGTTAGAGTTTTTAGGCGATGCTGTTTTAGAATTGATAGTTACCGAAGAGTTATACCAAAATTATCCTCAAAAAACTGAGGGAGAGTTAACTAATTGGAGATCAGCGTTAGTGAATGCAAAGATGCTTTTTAAAACAGCGAAAAAACTTGGATTTAATGATTTTCTTTTGCTTTCTAAAGGAGAAGCAAAAGAAGTTGGTAAAGCTCGACAATATATTCTAGCTAACACTTTTGAAGCTTTAATTGGAGCAATTTATCTTGACCAAGGACTTGAGCGATGTCGAATTTTTATTAAAAAATATTTAATGAAAGAGTTATCTTATATTATTAAGGCTAAACTTTTTAAAGACGCCAAATCTTGTTTTCAAGAAGAAGCTCAAGAGAGATTAGGAATAACACCTACTTACCGAGTTTTAAAAGAATGGGGTCCGGATCACACCAAACATTTCCTGATAGGAGTTTTTTTAAATGAAGAGTTAATAGCTGAAGGAGAAGGTTCCTCAAAGCAGGAGGCGGAAGAAGAGGCAGCGAGGAGCGCTTTAGAGATTAAAGGGTGGTGAAACACCACAAATTAAAAATTAAAAGTAAAAAGTTAAAAGTTGCAATTAAAAGTTCAAAAGTTAATTTTAATAATTTTGAACTTTGAACTTTGAGCTTTTAGCTT
>CAYUHA010000063.1:0-2808 GCA_964444395.1 uncultured Candidatus Saccharibacteria bacterium
AAGTTGCTCTGCAATAAAAAAGCACTCTCAAAAGAAAAGAGAGTGCTTTTTATTATGAATTATCATTTAAGTGGCTTCCTTTTGGAGTTCTTCTTTTATTTCTTTTAAGTAAATTCGGTCTTCAGGCGTTAATTTTTTAGACTGATTTCTTTCAATTCTAGCAATTGCTACTCTTACCGCATTCCAGTTTTCTTCTTTTACTAGAATAGGAAGGATTTGAATAAGAGATTTTTCAGGAAACTCTTTTAGAAGACCTTTTATACGATGTTCTGCTTCTTTTATTTCTTCGGCAGAAAGATTTAATTTTTGTGGTATTTGAGGTTTTATTTCTTTTAGTTTTTCAGTTAATTCCCTTTTAAGAGTAATTGCTTCTTCCAATTTATGGTAATTCTTAAGATTAAAAATTATTAAACGGATTTTTCTTATTTTTTTAGCAATCTTTGTTCTTTCATTAGGTGTTCCAAGTTTACTTATCAGATTTGAAGCTTTTTTTACTAAGTTTTTTGAGTTATCTTTCTTATTTTTAGAAGTTTGAGGTGGAGGCTTGTTAAATTTTCTTTTCTTTTTTATTCTTCTTGGAAGGTTTTGCTGGTAAGCAGAATTTTTTTCCCAGTGATTTCTAATAGCCGGGAAAATTCCACTGTTGCCTGCTGGTACTTCTTTAGTTTTCATTTTCTTTCTCCTTTCATAAGTTTTTAAAGGGCCAACTTAACTTATATGTAATTTACCACAAAAGGGTAAAAAAAGAAAGATTAAATTATAATTTCAGATTCGAATTTCTTGATTTAGTTTTGATTTTTGCTAGAATAAGAATTGAATCGGGCGCGTAGCTCAGCTGGCTAGAGCGTCGCACTGACATTGCGGAGGTCACAGGTTCAAGTCCTGTCGCGCCCACATTTTGATTTGCTTACCTATAACAAGGTGACAATTTAAAAATTAATCAGGAAGAAGAAAGTGCAGGAAAAAGAAATAGAAGTAATTTACGAAGATGAAAATTTATTAGTTGTAGATAAACCTCCTGGGTTGCCGGTTATATCAAGGAACCGAGCGGAAAGAACCTTAGGTGACCTTCTTGCTGAAAAATATCCTGAGATTAAAAGAGTTGGAAAACCGCCGAGATACGGCATAATTCACCGTTTAGATAGAGATACTTCTGGAATTATTCTTGTGGCAAAAAATAAAGAAGCCTTGATTTTTTTTCAAAAACAATTTAGAGATAAAAAAGTAATAAAAAAGTATTTTGCATTAGTAGTCGGAAGTTTAAAGCAAAAAGAAGGAGAAATAAGAACCTTAATAGGCAGAAATCCCAAAAATAGGCTAAAGCAAAAGGTTTATCTTCCGGGAGAACCTAAAACTGAAGGAAAAAGATTAGCGGTTACATATTATAAAGCAATAAAAAAATTTAGAGATTACACCTTAGTAGAGGTAATACCAGAAACAGGAAGGAAACATCAAATTCGTTGTCATTTTCTTTATCTAGGCAACCCGATAGCAGGAGATAAATTGTATAGATTCAAAAATCAACCGTGTCCAGAAGGATTAAATCGTCAGTTTTTACACGCGTACTATGTGAAACTTCAAATGCCAAATGGAAAAGAAAAAGAGTTTAAATCAGACTTGCCAAAGGAACTAAAAGTCGTTTTATCTAAACTAATTCCGCAAAAAGAGTTATAAGTAAAATAAGATAAATAATAAATTTTTAAATTTTATGGAAACTAAACTTCAAGCATTTGAAAAATCTCAGTTACGGAAAGATCTTCCCGATGTTAGACCGGGCGATTTTATCCGTATTTATCAACAAATAGAAGAAAAAGGAAAAAAAAGAACACAGCTTTTTGAGGGAGTTGTAATTGCAAGAAAGCATGGAAAAGGAATAACCTCTACTATTACTGTAAGAAAAGTAATTTCAGATATTGGAGTGGAGAAAATTTTCCCCATTCATTCCCCTACCATTGAAAAAATAGAAATACTTAGACGAGGAAAAACAAGAAGAGCAAAACTTTATTATTTAAGAAAAGCAAAAGGAAGGAAAGCAAAGTTAAAGAAAAAAGAGTTTATTGAAGAGATTGCTCAAGCACCAGAGGAAGAATCTGCTCCTGAATTAGAGAAGGAAGAGACAATAAAAGAAGAAAGAGAAGAAGAAAAAGCAGAAAAAGAAGAAAAAGATGTGAAGGCAGAAAAAGAGGAATCAAAAGCAGGGACAGATGAGAAAAAGGAGCCAGAAAAACTAGAAAAGAAAGAAGAGGAGCCTAAAAACCAGACTGAAAAGAAATCAGAAAAAGAAGAAAAAAATTAGTAAAAAACATTTAATCTAATTATGCCCAGGTGGTGGAATTGGTATACACACATGGTTGAGGGCCATGGCTCGCAAGAGCGTGCGGGTTCAAATCCCGCCCTGGGCACATTAAGGGCACTTGGCGCAGTGGTCTAGCGCGACTGCTTTACACGCAGTAGGTCGGGGGTTCAAATCCCTCAGTGCCCACAAGGTAGAAATTTATAGAAAATAAAGTTATAATAATTTCATAAAGCCGCGATAGCTCATGTAGTAGAGCGCAGCTCTGAAAAAGCTGAGGTAGCCAGTGCAAGTCTGGCTCGCGGCACAAGATTACGCGGGTGTAGTATAACGGTTATTATACAGCCTTGCCAAGGCTGAGATGGCGGTTCGACTCCGCTCACCCGCTCATCTTGAAAAGTTTACTGCTAAAAATAAAATCCAGGTTCATGCCTGGATTTTTGTGTGCAAAAATATTTATTTGAGTTTTTGCAGGGAAAAAGTATAAAATATAAATAACCTAATTACTTTCTTAA
>CAYUHA010000064.1:0-2651 GCA_964444395.1 uncultured Candidatus Saccharibacteria bacterium
ATTTCGTGTTACTCCCTTTACCCAGTTCACTCATCTATTATGCTGCTTCTCTATGCAAGTTCACTTATAAAAATTGTTTCTCCTTTCCCTTGGCTCACTTGGTTCTTCAGTTTCTCCTTCATAACAGTTCACTTTTGAATTAAGTTTCTTTCAATTATTAGTTCACTCTCATCTTTATGTTACTCAACTATATAAGTTCACTTTTCACACATGTTACTTCTACATCTAAGTTCACTTTAAATGAATGTAACTTTTTTTTATTAGTTTTAAATTTATTTTTAATTTTAAACATTTTTAACTTCCATTTTGTTTTCTACAACTTCTATATTAATTTCTTCTAAAAACCTTATTGCTTCTTCTTCATTTTCTAATTTTTTACTTAAAACAAAATTGTTTTTAAAATAAAGAATAATATAGCAATTTCCATCTTTTTCTCTTAATCCAATTCCTCTTAATTTAAGAGGCTCAATATATACTCCTTCTGTAATTTTTTCTAAAATTCCAGCCTGAGGTAATACTTTAAATCTAAAAATTTTTTCGTTCATGGTTTATATTCTAAACTTTCAACAAAATTTTTAACAAATCTATCATAAACTTTTTCAAGTCTTTCTTTTTCTTCTGCTTCTATTAATATTTCCATATTGTTTTTTAAATTTTCAAACAGTTTAATAAAATTTTCTACATTTACTTCAAAATTGCATTTTTCAATCTCTGAATACACATCATAACAAAAATCTTTTAATTTTTTGAGAACACTATATTTTTTTAAGATTTTTGCATAAATTAAAATTTTATCTGAAGTAGGAAGCATTGAGGAAAGATCAACAATATAAGAAACTAATTCTTTATCATTTTTAAACCTTTCTATCAATTCAGCTAAACTTATTTCTTTATTTTCAGAATAAAGTTTTTCCATTTCTTCATAAATTTTTCTATGTTGCATAAAACCAAAATCTTCTTTTTTTATCAAATTTTTAACTTTTTCATAATTTTTGGTATTATCTGAGTAAGGAAATAAAATTGAAGCAAGTAAAAGTTTTTCAAAATATTTATAATTTTCATTAAAAGGGGATGTTGTCATCTTCATCTTCTCCTTTTGGTTTTGTTATAAAATCTGTTTTTGTCTCTTTTTCTTTATTTAACATATATCTACCTCTTCCTGTCCTTATTACTTTTTGCTCTTTAGTTAATCTTAATAAAGTTTGTCTAATTGTATCATAATCTGCATTCAATTCTTTACTTAATTCACTAACTGTTAATTCTTCTTTTTCTTCAAGTAAAGATAAAATTTTATCTTTAAGTTTTTTACTTTTAACTTTTGCATCTGATATATTAACAAGCATAATTTTATAAATTTCTTCTTCATCATCAAACTCAAAATCGTATCTATATAAAAATTTTGATAAACCAAAATTATCTTTTTCTGATTTAATTTCTATAGTAAATCCAAATTCTTTTTCTTCTATAAAATTTATTCCCCAAACAATTCTCGGAACTGCAAGATGATGAATTGAACCTCTTGGTAAATTGATTTCCTGCTTAACATCTTCTTTTGAAGGATGCATAATTAAAGCAACTCCTATTCCTTTTGATAAAAATGTTCTTGCTATAAAATCATAAATTTGATGAGCTTTATCAACAGAAGAAAAAGACAAAAAAGCAGTTGTTACTGAATCAATTACAATAAAATTTGCATTATGTAAAGAAATAAATCTTCTTAAAAGCCTTCTATTTGAAGAATGAACAATATCACCTGATAAAGCATAAACTGGAAAATCTATAAAAGTTTCTTTTTCTTTTTTTTCTTTTTCTAAATCACTTTTTAAAAGACTTTTTTCATATTCAATCCATTTTTTTATTCTTTCTTTCTTTTCTAAAATACTTGTATAATCTTCTTCAAAAGTAAAATAACAAACTTTAACTGGTTCATCAATTTTAAATTCAAAGGGTAAAATTTCATATAAAGGATATTCTTTAAACAAAATAAGAGGAATTTTATTCTGAATTCTATAAAGCATTGAAAGAATCCATAATGTTTTTCCTCTTCCTGGAGGAGCAACAATTAAAACTACATTATTCTTTAGAAAGAATGGATAATAAATAAATTGAGTATTTGAGGCTTTCATTAAGAAAATTTTTGTTTCAATTTCAATTTTTTCATAAAGCTTTACTAAAAGATTTGTAAATGAAAAATCCTCATCATTAATACCAAATTTTTTTCTAAAAATACTATCAAATCTTTCTTTAATCTGAAAATTTTCTGGATCAAGAAAAATTTTTTCAACAATATCTTTTTTCGTATAATAAAAATCTTCCTCAATTTCCAATCCTTTTATTAATTTCACTGTTACAATTCCACAAAAACGATTTCTATATTTTCCTTCATATTCAATTTCTAAAATTGCAATTAAATCCTCATTTCCATACTCATCAGTCTTTTTTAACTCTGTATCAATTAAGAAATAATCATATTCAAAATAGGGCTTCTTGATAAAACTATCTTCTTTAAAATAAGAAGAAGGAAGAACTTTCAATTTGTAATTAAAACTTTTAACTTCTATTTGAGAAAGTTTTTCCTGATCCATTTGTTATATTCTATTTCTTTTTCTCTCTTCTACTCCTCTTTTTCTTGTTTTTAACCAATTATAAAT
>CAYUHA010000065.1:0-2644 GCA_964444395.1 uncultured Candidatus Saccharibacteria bacterium
AAACAATTAGGAAATAATTTCTATTAAAGAACATAGCTTTCTAACGGGGTGAACCAATACAAAACCTTTGCGCGAACCCGCTATTTATTATAATAACGCATTTTTTAGAAAAAGGTTGCATATAGAAAAAATCTTAAAAAAACTTTTTGAGCGAGTCCCGCCCCACTTTATGGGGCGGGGCGAGCGAAAGGACTCAACGACAATTTTCTGAAGGCAGGCGGGGGCTTTTCGCCCCCGCTTACTTGATTTATCAGGCTTTAAAATTTCTCTCTTTGGATTTATAAATTAAATTTGGTAAAATAATGTCAAAAGTTTGTAATAATTTTTTATCTAGAGCCCTACACCAAAACCGCCCATAAATGGGCGGTTTTGGTGTAGGGCTCCGGGGCTTCGACTCGAACGAAGATTAGTGGGACCAAAACCCACTGTCCTACCATTAGACGACCCCGGAATAATTATTCCTTTAATCCAATTACCTCAATTATTGCTATCTCTAAAGGTAATTGGGGTATAGGCGAAAATTTCATTTTATTTGCCGCTTCAAGAAAAAGTTTTAAACTTTGCCGAATTTCTTCTTCTTTGAATTTTTCAACTTGGGCTTGAAGTTTCTTTTGATCTTCTTTAGTTAATCCGAAAATTTCAAGATTTAGAGTTTCCGGGCTTATTTTAAAAAGTAAAATTTTTCTTAAGTAATTTATCAAAACTTTTATAAATTCATAAGGATCATAACCTTTTTCTAAGGTTTTGTTTAAAAAATTTATCGCCTCATCTGACTTCTTTTCGCAAAGAAAATCCACTAACTGGCTAACCAAACCTATATCCACTAATCCTAATAAATCTTTGATTTCTTCTGACTTTATCTCTCCTTTTGAACCTTCGGCAAAAGTTAAAACTTGGTCCAATAAACTCTCTGCGTCTCTTATTGAACCCTGAGAATTTAAGGCAATTAGTTTTAAAGCGTTTTTTTCAATTTTAGCATTTTCTCTTTTACAGATTAATTCTAATTTTTTTAAAATTTCCGGCAGAGACAATTTTCTAAAATCAAATCGCTGACACCTTGAAATAATGGTCGGAAGCATCCTATGAATTTCAGTAGTGGCTAAAATAAAAATAGCATGAACAGGAGGCTCTTCCAAGGTTTTTAAAAGAGCATTGGCCGCTTCTTTGGTAAGCTGATGCGCCTCGTCAATTATAAATACTTTATATTTTGATTTAGTAGGAGCAAATTTTATCCCGTCTTTTAACTCTCTTATCTCGTCAACTCCCCGGTTTGAAGCCGCATCAATTTCAATCAAATCTATAGACCTTGCTTCATTTATTTCTTTACAGTTTTCGCATCTATTGCAGGGTTCATATTCATTTTCCCTTCTATCCAAGCAGTTTACTGATTTTGCTATAAGTCTGGCGATAGTAGTTTTGCCAGACCCTCTGGGCCCTGAAAATAAATAAGCATGGGAAATCATTCTGGAAGAAATAGCATTGGTTATAGTTTGAACTATATGTTCCTGTCCAATAATTTCAGAAAAAGTTTTCGGTCGATATTTACGGTATAAAACAAGATTAGACATACTTTCTATAAATTTAAATTTATGAAATTATTACAAATATAATATAGGATATAGAAATTTTCTATAAATTACAAATTTTTTACGGAAAATATGAAAATAAATCCAAAATCCTAATATCTAAATCCTAAACAAATTCAAATACTAAAATCCAAAATTCAAAATAAATTATTTCTAAACTTGTTTTGCTGAACCCCGCTCTGCGGGGGACTCCCCGTAGGGTTGCTTTTGGGCATTTGAATTTTGATATTGTTTAGAGTTTAGGATTTTGTGCTTAGGATTTAATGACAATTGTTCGTTGATTAAGTCAATTTGTATCACTCGTATATTATTGGCGACTCGTATCGCGTTTTACTTTCTAAATACTATAAATTTATAACCTAAAAAATTCCAAGTAAAAGCGACTAGCACTCCAATTATCGCTCCAAAATTAGCCCAAATTTTTGTGGTTAATCCAAACTGCGTTCCTACAACATTAACCACTAAAGAAGCCACTCCTACATTGATTAAAAGACCAATTATAGATATTATAAAAAATTGAAGAAATTCTTTACCGGCCATTTTAGTTTTTTTCTCAAAACTCCAGAATTTATTCCAAAGATAACTATTGCAAGTGGCAATAATAAAAGATGCTCCCTTAAAAATAGAGTAATACCAACCGCTTGCAATTCCTGAAATCAAAATTAAAAGATTTAATATTCCTAAATCAATAAAAGTATTTAAGGTTCCAACCAAAACAAATTTACCTAATTGGTAAATAGCTAAAATTTTTTCTTTTAAGCAAGAAACTATAGAGATCCCCAATAGTGCTAATACTGGCAAAATCAAGGGTGAAAAAATAATTAAGGAATGAGAAAATTCTATATTTCTTGAAATTAAAATAATCAGCCAAGCGTCTATTTCAGAAATAATAAAAGCTACTAATAAATCAGATTTTTTAGGCAAATTTAAATTCATAACCAGAGTATAGCATAAATTTTCAATTTGAAAAAGAGAAGTTTAGTGTTAAAATATATAAATAGTCTTTACTTTTTAATATATCTCGCATAATCCCCACATCTCCTCTCTTCTCTTCTCCT
>CAYUHA010000066.1:0-2525 GCA_964444395.1 uncultured Candidatus Saccharibacteria bacterium
GGGAGGAAAAAGGGAAACCATTTTTCCTTTCATTATGGTATCAATTTCTTACTTTGCTTGATAAAGAATTGTGGATAAAGTAGGCTTTAGGGGATTGACAAGGAGGCTTAAGCAGAATAAAATAAAAATGAGTATAATATCCCTTACACTCAGTAAAATATGGAATTTTCTCAAAAGCCTATTATCGAGCATATTCCCTTTTTCCTTGATTATTGCAGAAAAATAGGGCTGTCGCAAAAATCTCAAGAAAACTATAAACGTTTTCTTAAAAATTTTATAAATTGGTTAAAACTAACACAAAAAGAAAAGCTTAAGCCTCATCAATTAACAAATAGAGACATTCAACAATACAAAGAATACCTTTCCCAACTTAAATACTCTAATCGACCTCTTAAAAAAACAACTCAAAATTATTATTTAATAGCTTTAAGAGCGCTCTTAAATTATTTTGCAAGCCAAAATATCAATGCTCCTTCTGCGATTTCAGTAAAACTTCTTAAAACTTCTACTCATTTACGAAAAAATAATGGAATTCTTACCTTAAAACAAATCGAAAAAATTCTTTCACTTCCAAATCTTAATACTGAAATTGGCTTGAGAGATAAAGCGATTCTTGAAACTTTAATTTTTAGTGGCCTAAAAGTATCTCAATTAATAAATTTAAATAAAGATCAAATTCTTAATCCTAATAACAACCTTTCAAAAAGAAGTCTCTTCTGGATAAAAAAATATCTTCGGGCAAGAAAAGATAAAAATCAAGCAGTCTTTATAAACTATCGCGACTCTAATAAAACAAATAGACGCCTAACAGCACGGTCTATTGAAAGAATTGTTAAAAAATATAGCAAACAAGCAAATTTACCTTCTTCTGTTACGCCAGAATTTCTTCGCAAAGCATATGTCTTAGCGCTTTTGAGGACACAAGAAAAAATAAAAATAATCCACCCTTTTGTTCATAAAAAAGTTATAAAAAACAATTATCATCCTCCCCTACCCTTTATTTCTAATTCTCAAAATGTTATATCAAAAAAGAATAATAAAACAGTTTCTTCTTCGCATTGGTATTTTGTAGAAAATATAATAAACAAAGAAATTGCTTGGTTGAAAAACAATCTTTTAACTTTTCCCGAAGGATATAACCGGACTTCCCTACCTTTAAATTGCAATGAATGTCTTTTTAGAAAAATAGCCATTTTAATTGTAAGTGGACAGATTAAGGCTCTTGAAATTCAAGCGAAAAATAAGGATTTGTGGAATAATTTAACAAATAACATTCAATTAAAAAATATTACTCGACACGGCGAACAATGGCACAGAAAAATGATCGAGGTGATTTATAAATACTTTAATGCCTATAATTATCAAATAGAAATTGAACCAATCTTAAACTACGGGCGCGCGGATTTAGGAATTTATTCAAATAATCAAAAGCCAATTTATATTGAAGTAGGAAAAATATCTTTATACAAGCTTTGGTATAATCTTTCTTCTATGCAAAATGTAATTTTTCTTATTATCCCCTCAGAAAATAAAATAATAGAACTAAAAACATGAAAAAAATACAACTTCCACATCTTGATGATTTTCTTTTAAATCTCCAAAGTAACAATTATTCTCAAGAAACAATTTATAATTATGAAAGAGATTTACAAATTTTTGAAAATTTTTTGAATGAGATAAATTGTAAATTTGAGAAAGTAAATAAAAAAACTATCTTAAACTACAAAGCTTATTTGAGCTCTTTTGACCGTAAAACTCCAAAGAACTTAATTGGTAAGAAAAAATTAAGTAGTTTTTCTATTAATAGAATGCTTTCTTCTTTAAGATCCTATTTCAAGTTTTTAATTGATATTGATTACCCTGTACCCATTCCTCCTGAAACAATAAAATTGGTTAAAACCGAACGGAAACATCCTCGTGTTCCAGATTTTGAAGAAATTATAAAAATTTTAGAGGCTCCTGAGAAATTTGAAAAAAATAAATTTGTACAGTTAAGAAATCGTGCGATGTTGGAAACTTTATTTGCTACTGGAATGAGAATTTCGGAGCTTTTAAGCCTCAAAAAAAGCGACATTGATAAATCAGGCAGGATCTTTATTAAAGGGAAAGGCAAAAAAGAAAGGTTTGTTTATCTAACCCCAAGAGCGATGAGGTATATTAAAAGATATTTAGAATATCGTGGCTCAGACAATTTCCCTTACCTTTTTATTCCAAAGCGTGGAAAAAGAGCTAGAGATAAAGATAAGAAAATTGCGCCAAATTATTTACAAGAACGAATTAAAAGATATCGAGAATTGTTGGGAATTAATGTACCTATCTCTTGTCATACCTTAAGGCATGCTTTTGCAACTTATTTAGCAGAAAGCGGGGCTAACCCCGCCGCAATTCAAATACTTTTGGGACATGAATCTCTTGATACTACAACTCGCTATGTTCATGCTTCTGATAGATATGCCGAAAAAATTCACAAAAAATACCACCCTCTGAAAGAATAGAAAACATTGAAACTCAAAAATTAAAATTTT
>CAYUHA010000067.1:0-2389 GCA_964444395.1 uncultured Candidatus Saccharibacteria bacterium
AAGACTTATTATTATCCTTCTAAAGGAAAGACTTTACACTTTTTAAGTGAAACAAAAAATTAATTTAGCTTAAAACTCGAAAATTTATTTATCTTACTACTCCCATTCCTGCGAAATATTTTTTAAAAGTTTCTGCCTTCATAGCAAACACACCATTTCTATTAAGTGGTATTTGCACCCAGAAATTAATAAAACGAGCCCACCAATATCCAGAAAGAGTATCTAATGTTGCATGATGTGTCCCCCAGGGGTTTCTTAATACAATATACTTTTGATAATTTTGATACTCCCATCCTAAAATAGAATATGCATGACAACTTACTAAGCCCGCCTTTTTATAATCTATATCAGCAGGTGGACTACAATATGTCCATGCAACCATTGGGTTAAATGTCCTTTTTCCTAAAGAATTACTTCTTACAATATTCCACAGCTGAGTAGCTGAATAACTTTTGTTCCAATAATAATAACGTCTTCCGGATACAATTTCTGCACAAGCCTTTACAGGGTCTCCTCCAGCAATCCTCGTATAATCAGGTTGATCAGTGGGATTATTAGTTTTCCACTTAGCATATGCCTTTTCTAAAACTGCTGGCCATATTTCACCTGGATCTAATGACCTGGCGTATATCCAGTGATGTGTTCCTTTTCTAACTGGTACTCGTTCGGATACCTCAATTTTTTGATGTGTAGAACCATTTTTATAAAAATCCACCTTATGTATAGGGCTTTCTTCTGACCACGATGAGGGTCTTACAACATTTGCGATAGCATAAGGTCTTGACCAAGCTACAGAAGACATTGCCGCAATAAAATAACAGTCTCCAAGAGCACCTTGGATAGGGTCATTAAACTCATCCACATCTTCAAAAAAATCGCCTTTATCAATCCATTCTACATTAGGAGGATTCCACGGAGAATTTGGTGATTCCGCACAGGAAAGAATCATGTTATTAACTATATCTATCACTTTTTCAGTATTCTTGGCTTTAAAAGGAATTTCTTCGTGAGGTGAAAATTTTATAGCTTCAAAAGACTTAACTACTTTATCCATAGCATCTTTTTGAGAAAGATGTTCGATTTCCTCTGGAGATTTTATCTTAATATGAGGAGCAAGTACAGGACTCTTTTGAATATCAAAGATATCGGCTTCAGGAATATTAAGAATGTTAGCTAAAAGTTTTTCTCGCTCTTCAACATTGTCCCATTTTATTTTTTTACCTATTACTAACTCTGCCAAAGCGTATGGATTAATAACACCTGTATAAGCTTCCATAACCTCCTCCTTTACGTTTTTTTAATTTTATATTTTTGTTATTTATTTTTTTATAATTATAAATTTTTAAAAGTCAATTTCAAATTAATATTGTTTTTGATTAATTTAAATGAATTTTTTTATTTATTTGAAATAATTTAATTATAATTACAAGAATAGTTGAAAAATGTAAAATTTTTAATTAATTTTATGTAAAAAGTAAAAACAAAATGAACATCATTGAAATTTTAGTATTGTTTTAAATAGTATATCGTATAAGGCTTACCTTAATGAGTATTTTTATTTTGCCTAATGGAGTGCCGTTTTCATAAATTATTCTATCATAAAGTATGTCTATCAAAATTAAAATCCGGGAGTATCTTTTTCACTCCTTATCTCCTAAGTTAATAGCGTTTTTAATATAAATATTTTTTTCCTGTTTCACAGCTCAGCCACTTCTTCTATAAGATCAAACTAAAAGAAGCTCCAAAGGAAGCATCGATAGCCCTGGTCAACCAACCTAAAATTTCAGTTAAAAATAAATATGATTTTATTAATATTTGAAAATAACTTTTTGTGGTAACTAATAAGTAAGTTTTTAAAATAATTAATTCTTAAATTTTTTAAATTCTTTCTAAATTGAGTTATATAGTTTTCATAAAGGGCTTTGAATCTATCTTTATAAGTTTAATCAGTTTTTTTAATAGGAAAAAATTTCTTTTTAAAACTCAAATTATTATAATTTTAATTACTTTTCTATATCTAAGATATAATATTTCCTTAAGTTATCGGAAAAAATGAAATTTTAAATTGCAAATTATTTATTAGTTGTGAGCTTACCTCTAAGAAATTGAAATTTTTAATTTAGGGAAATTAAAATATAAATCTCCATTTATAATCAACCTCTGATGACAAAGAAATTTTTAACAGTAAAATTAATGTGAATTAAATACTAACACGATCAAACCAGAAAGCATATCCCAATGAAACATAACATCAAGATTAAATTAAGTAAATATATAAGTTATCTACTTCGTCATCATCCGGAAGAAGTCGGGCTTTCTCTTGATGAAGAAGGCTTTGTAGCTCTTGATGATTTGGTAAAAGCTATCTCGTCCAATCCTCAATGGAGCT
>CAYUHA010000068.1:0-2347 GCA_964444395.1 uncultured Candidatus Saccharibacteria bacterium
TTCTAAATAGCTTTTTAAAATCACTTCAGTATCAGAATTGCTTTTGAATTTATATCCTTTTTTCTCAAGCTCTCTTCTTATCTCTTTAAAGTTATAAACCTCCCCATTATAAACAATTATCAAATCTTCAAACTCCATTGGCTGATGCCCAGCTTTAGTTAAATCCAAAATCGCTAATCGCCGATGTCCTAAAGCCAAATTTGCTTTTTTATCAAAAAAAGTCCCTTTCTCATCAGGGCCTCGATGTCTCAACAAATCTTTTGTTTTCTCAAACTTGATAGAATCTATTTTCTTTTTAAAGTCCCAAATTCCAATTATGCCACACATTTAGTTTTTTTCATTGTAAATTCATTATAAAATAAAATTTATGATGTTAAACCCGAGGTTTAGCAATTACAATAAATCCTGAAGAAAGTCCTGGAAATAATTTAGAAAAGAGTTCATTAATAAAATCAAACCGACTTCCATATTTAATAAAAGGGAGATTAAATTCTTTGCCCATTAATTTTACTATGATAAAACCATTATCTTTAAATAAAGAAATAATGTCGCTTTTTACAAAAGCCCTAATATGCCCGGGTCCTTTTTTAGCCCGCGCATCAATTGCTCCAGGTCTCTTTCCAAATAATAATCCGATTCTGTTTCCGATCGAAGCAATATTCGGAGTGCTTAATACCATTAAACCTTCTTTTTTTAAAACTCTCCGACATTCTTGTAAAAAAGCATCGGGATCAAATAGATGCTCAATAATTTCAGTAGCAATTACAATATCAAAACTATGATTTTCAAAAGGAATCTTCTTAGAAACATCATGAATAATACCTTTTAATCCTTTTCTTTTAAGTTTTTTAATTTGGGTCTCTGAAATATCTACTCCTAAATACTCAAAATCTTTTTTATAAAGATTCAAAATATCACAAAATTGTCCCTCGCCACATCCTAAATCTAATATTTTTGGATTTTTATATTCTTTTAAATAAGGGAAAATTTTAAAAAACCTATGTTTTTTATAGGGTTCAAACTCCACTCTTTCATATATTTGTTTCTGATATTCAGCTATTTTCATTCTCGATTAAACATTTAATTGCTTTTGAAAAATTCTCTTCGAAATTCCTCCAAGTAGCATTTAAAGCAACCTTTCTTGCTTCTTGGCCCATTTTTATTGCTTCTTCTGGATAGCGATAAAAATAAAGAATTTTTTCTTTAAGAGAATCTATATTTCTTTCCGGAATCACAAATCCATTTTTTCCATCTTCAACAAAATGGGCGGCACAAGGAGTAGTAATCACTGGCAAACCGCAACTCATTGCCTCTAACACAACTCTTCCAAAACCTTCAGTTAAAGAAGGAAATACAAAGACTAAAGATTTTTGGTAAACCTCAAGAACCGAAGGAATATATCCTTTATATTCTATATTTTTTGTTTGAGAAATCAATTTATCAAAAAAGTTCTTTTCGGATTCCTTTATTCCTCCTCCAAGAATAAGTTTTGCATCCTTCAAATTAAGAAGTTGCCAGGCTTTTATTAAATAATGAACACCTTTAGTACAACTAATTCGACCTAGGTAAAGAAAAATTTTTTCTCTCATCCTTGATTTTTTATTGCCCGGAGTAAAAAAATTTGTATCTATGCCTAAGGGTGCTAAATAAACCGGAATTTTGGGAAGATATTTCCTCCAGATATTTTTTGAAAACCGAGACATCACAATTACTCCATCCAAGAACTTTGAAGCTTCTATATTCTCTTTTAGTTCTTTGACTAAATTTTTTTCGGTAATTCCTATTTTTTGACATTCGTTCTGAATAACTTTTAACCAATATTCTGGATATAAACTGCCGGCAAATAAAAAAATTTTATTATTTTTACTTTTTAATTTCTTTAAAAATTTTACTGAAGGAAAATAATTAAAAAGAATATTAGAATTTGTTTTGTTTTTTAATTTAAATTCTATAAATCTATCAAAAAATTTTTTACAATGTAAATATCCTCCCTTGGATAAATGAGCCGCGATCCATAATAAATAAGGCATTTCGACAATTTTTTTGTTATTTTTAAAACTATCATCGGTTATTTTATAAACATACATTTTTTCAAGTAATCCTTCTTTTTCTAAAACGCTAAAAATGCTTACTGGTTGATATCCTTTTCCATTTTCTATTCCTAATTTTCGATACATTGCCACTATAATTTTAGAAGAAAATTTATTTACTACCAAAAATTTTAAAATTTTTTGAACCCTTTCTGACCAATCAAACTTGCAAGCATCTTTTAAAGCAAAGAGAGTTTTTTCTTTGCAAAGGTAATAATTTTCTTTTATAAACTTTATTTTTTTAACTAACTTTTTTT
>CAYUHA010000069.1:0-2308 GCA_964444395.1 uncultured Candidatus Saccharibacteria bacterium
ATAAAAAAACTCTTAAAAATCTTCTTGCTTTTTTAATAATAATTTTTATTTTTTGTATTCCAACTTTAACTCATAATTATCTTCTCTACAAAGACAAAGGTTTTACTGACTTATTATTTACAAATTTTTTTAAAATAGGTGTAGAAAAAGCAGAAAAGCTTTATGGTTGGAGTGCGGGATGGATGCCTTATACTGACTACAAAGGATTTTTCTTCGGAAACCAAAGAAATTTTCAGGGATGGACAGGACAATTCTATAAACTTCCTGGATTTATTGTTGTATTAAGTTTCGTGTTTGAACATGATCCTTTCATTCTTATTTTCGGATTTTTTGGTTTAGCCCTCTTATTTGTCCAAAAGAAAACTAAATATGTTGTTTTCTTCTTATTCTCGTTTATTCCAATTTTTGTTTATTTGGGATCAAACATTCCTATGGCTAAACATTTTGTTTTTGTGCCAACATTATTTATGCCGGCTTCGGCATATTTTGTTGATAATGCCTATAGTAAAGTTCAGAGATACGGAGTAAAATTGAGATACATTCTTTTCCTAATTTTTGTAATTAATCTGATAATCTTAGGAAAAGGATGGTCATCCCTTCACGCCCCTTTTTATGCAAAAAGCGCTGAGAGTTCTTTAATGGAATATAAAAGCAATAGCATAAGAGAAAATTCTTTAGTAGTTGTTGATTCGAGAATATACAGAGGGTTTATCGGTTGGATGTTTAATGACAGGAATTATATAGAATCCAGCTTATTTCCAAAAGCTATTGAAGAGTCTAATAAATACGGCAACGGAATTCCAATTGAGACATATTTTATTGAATGTTGTGTTGATGATTGCGGATGGGGAACCATACAAAATCAACCACAATTTAATAAAAGTATGGAAGAAATTGTTAGGTGGTTTGCAAATAATTCTCGCGTAGTTAAAGAAATAAAGACAATAAAAATAGACAAATATTATTTCCCATTTTTCACAAAAAAAGAAGAAAAAAATAAGTATAAGATTTACAAAACGGTTTTGGTATTAAACCCCATTATATTACAAATAGCAAAATCAACACATCGCTCAATGCTTTATCCTATAGGCTATGATGAGCGTATTTTTGAGGTATTTGATAAATATCGTGTGCATAATCCTTTAGATAGCTTAATTAACAAAATTGCTCACCTAATTTTTTATATATCCCTTATTCTTTCTTTTTTATCTATAATTCTTTTAATTTATTTATTTATAAAAGATTGATTAATGCGTCGTTTGATAGAGTGAGTAGACTAAAATTAGTTTATAGTTAATCTAATCAGATAAAGAACAACTATCTAATTTAAATAAGCAAATGGCTTAGTTCTATAACTGATGTTTTAAATTCCTGTCAGTAAGAATAAAACTTGTTCTCTAAAATTTTATCTTTAATTAAAAACTAAACAACAAAATTAAAAAAAGAAAAAGTTTTCATAATTAAACTTAACTTCAATGAAAATGAAAATATCGATAATAATTCCATGCTATAATGAGGAAAAAACAATAGAAGAAGTCATAAAAAGGGTAAAACAATTAAAACTGTCAGCAAAGAAAGAAATAATCGTAGTGGATGATGGTTCCCAAGATAGTAGTTTTAAAATAATGAGCAGAATAAATGGGATTAAAATAATAAAGCATAAAAAAAATAAAGGAAAAGGGGCTGCTATCAGAAGAGCTTTAGAAGAAGTTACTGGAGATATTGTTTTAATTCAAGATGCAGATTTGGAATTAGACCCTATCCAAATTCCGAAGCTTATAAAACCAATAATAGAAGGCAAAGCTGAAGTAGTTTATGGCTCAAGAAATTTGGTAAAGAACAATTCAAAAAAAACTCCACTGTTTTATATTGGAGGAAGATTAATCACTTGGATCACTAATCTTTTATACAAAACAAATTTGACTGATGAACCTTGCGGATATAAAATTTTCAAAGCAAAAATTATTAAGAATATAAAAATCGAAAGCGACAGATTTGAGTGGGAACCTGAAATCACGGCTAAAATATCTAAGCAAGGAATAAAAATTTACGAAGTGCCGGTAAAAGCTAATTCTAGATCAATAAAAGAGGGAAAAAAATTAAGAAGGAGGGACGGGGTAAAAGCATTATGGACGCTTTTGAAATATAAATTTACTTAGATCCTTTAAATTTCTTAATAATCGGGTTTTATCGGGTTTTCTGGCATGAAAGATTGATGAAAAAAGATATAACTTTAAAACAAGCCTCTCAGTGCTAAAAATGATGGGCCTTTCTTACCAAATTAGTACAGCGCGAATTTCCCTACTTC
>CAYUHA010000070.1:0-2259 GCA_964444395.1 uncultured Candidatus Saccharibacteria bacterium
AGATTTTAGATAGTTGATAATAAAATCAAAAAGCTCTTCATCTACGTTTTTTTTATAAACTAAACAGCCCTGGCGAAGTTCTTCTTTAAAATCTTTAGGGTTCTCGACGCCAGCCGCCCAAACCCTGATTTTTTTACCAAATCCTGGCTTGAAAGAGGCATAAAAATCTTTAACCCATTGGGAAGGAACGATAACTAAATCAATTACTTCGTCTAACAAAATACCGCCAGCATCTTCAGGGGTTATTACAATATTGGGTCCGGCAATTATTTTTTTAATTTTGCCATGTTTTTTTGTTTCAATCGCCCATTTTAGAGCATCAACTCCGCTGATGACACAAACAATATCTGAAATATCTTTAGCCTTTGGATTTAAATGATAATTAACCTTTAGTTGTTCAAATCCCCTGATTAAACTATCTAAAACTGATTCTGGCCCTCCATAATGAAAAATATAACTTTTAATATATTTCTTAAGGTAAAAATAAAATCGCTTTAGAAAAGGATATCTTAGAGATAAGGTTAAAATAATTATTTCCATTTTCGGCTTGTTAAAATTAATAAACTATTAGATATCATTGATATTTATTATTAATTTAATGATATTTTTTTATCTGTCCCAACCGTGCCTTAAAACAATCAATAATATCTCTTTTAAGGATTTTTTTAAAAAAGATATTAAATTTAACCGAAAATGCGATAAAAGTTTTCTTAATTATAAATGGAGCTTCTCGAGGATTTAAAAAACAGTATCGCATTCTATAAAATATAAGAATGAATATATTAGGGTTCTTGTAACCATTTTGAGGTATTGTCTGAGAGCATTTTTTTACTCCAGTGAAGTCACCCAGTACCTTTGTATATAGTTCTTCAAACTTATTCTTTGTGCTATCAATCAAATATTTTTCGGTTGCTAATTCTCTAGCTTTATGACCTAATTCAAGCCTTAGTTTATCGTCTAGAATTAATCTGGTTAAGTATTCTTCATAATCTTCTTCATTTTCGCAAACCTTACCGCAATCTTTTATTATTTCTATATGTCCATTCATTAATGCTTTATGAGATACAATCGGTAATCCGTGTAGCATGGCTTCTTGAATAGCAGTACCATGACATTCTCCGTCTTTTCTGCCATGACAATAAATATCTAATGATGACAAAAAATTACAAATTTCAGACCATCTAGCTGTTGGATTCAGAAATGTTATATCGTTTAATAAGTTTAATTTTTTTGCTTGTTTCCTATATAAATCGCTTCCGCCTAAGATTATAAATCTTATTTTTCTGTTCTTCCTTTCTACTTTATTTTTTATATTAGAAAAAACCTTTAATGGTATTGGCGAAAAAATATTGTCGCTCTTTCTCTGATGAAAACCTAAAGTAATTTCGTCCTTTCTTAACAATTTCTTCTGGTAAGCGTCTGGGTTAGTTGATTTTGGGATGCCTGGATAAATAATTTCTCCTTTTTTGGAATTTCCACCATTACTTATCCAAATATCATATATCCATTTTGAAATACAAACTGTTTTATAAATATTTTTTGAAAAATCAACACCACCAAAAATATTCCATTCAATAATAGGCTTAGGTATATGAGTAAAAGGGTACTCAGGGTGACCAGATTTCGCTGTCTGGACTATGTCATAATTTTTATAATCAAATATTTTCCAAAAGTTCGTACCTATCCATTTATGAGTAGGTGTAGAGATATCCCTTGCCTCAACCTTAAATTCTATTGTTTTAACTCCGTTATCTTCTAAATACCTTTTTTGAATTATTGGAGTTGGGTTGGGCATTGTTTTGTTATTACCAAATAGGTCAATGCCTGGATAAGACCAATAATAATCAACATCAAATATATTTTTATCAAGCGTAGCAGCTAATCTTATTAGTTGTTTTTCTGTTCCCCCTAGACTTAATCCATTGTATTTAATAATTGCAATTTTAATTTTTTTATTCTTTATCATTTTCGTTTAAAAGTTAAAAAAGATCGCGAGAGATTAGATAATCTTGATCTTTTCAAAAAACGATAAATTTTGTACAAAAAGCTATCATAGCCTAAAAGAAGTTGCAGATATTTATGATAAAATTTGATATAGAAAGGTCTTGGGTCTTTAATTTCATTATCCGGTAATTCTTTAATCCCTCTCTTGATAGCTATTTGTCTTTTCTTCTCCCAATCAACGTCCCAAATATCTAACCACTTAAAATGTTCAGTCCCATATTTTTTAAAGTCCTGCAATATTTCTGCATCAAACCA
>CAYUHA010000071.1:0-2093 GCA_964444395.1 uncultured Candidatus Saccharibacteria bacterium
ATGAAAAAGCAAAGAAACTTGGGGTAAAAACTATTTCCGAAGAAGAATTCCTGAACTTGATCACTTAACCACTCAATAACTCAATAACTCAATAACTCAACAACTTACCCATTCACTGGACCCTCTTTAAATTTTGTCTATTTTTTGTTAGTATTTAGAAACAATTAAAATAATCCTATGAAGAAAAAAGATTTATTTCTTGGATTACTTTTGGGTTTTCTAATTGGTATTTTAGCTATTGCTGTCTTTAAAAATTTAGAAGCCGAACTTACAGAGAAATTTGAATGGTTTTCTTTAAAGTTTATTTATCCTTTTCCAATAATTATTCCAATACTGGTAGTTATAGGATTGTTTGTAGCTCAGGTAATTTCTAAGAAAATTAGGATTGTCTGGCAATTAGCAAAATTTGTAGTTGTTGGAGCTTTGAACACTTTTATTGATTTAGGAATTTTAGGTTTTTTGATGTGGACAACAGGTATTGAGAAAGGGGCTTTATACGGATTTTTCAAATTTATTTCTTTTTCTTGTGCTGCTACAAATAGCTATTTTTGGAACAAATCCTGGACATTTGAAAAAGGCACACAAGTTAAAGGTAAAGAATTTGCAGGATTTTACTTTGTTACAGGTATCGGGGCATTAATTAATGTAGGGGTGGCAGTGTTTTTAGTTAACGTTGTGGGTCCTCAATTTCATATTGCGCCTACTATTTGGGCAGGGGGCGTGGCACCAATTATAGGAGTCCTCTGCGGTTTTATGTGGAATTTCCTTGCCTACAAATTTTTTATTTTCAAAAAATAATTAAGTAATTTTAATTTTTAATTTTGAATTTTTAATTTTGAATTGAATTTATGGTTCTCTATCGAAAGTATAGACCAAAAACATTTTCTGAAGTAATTGGACAAGAACATATAGTTAAAACTTTAACCAATGCAATTGAGGAAAATATGATTTCCCACGCTTATTTATTTGCTGGCCCCTGGGGTTCTGGCAAGACAACATTGGCTCGCCTTTTTGCAAAAGCAATTAATTGCGAGCAAAGAAAAGGGTATGAACCGTGCAATAAATGTTTATCATGTCAGGAAATAAACGAAGGAAGAGCAATAGATCTCATTGAGATTGATGCTGCCTCAAATAGAGGAATTGAAGAAATCAGACAACTAAAAGAAGGAGCAAAGTTTTCTCCAACTCGCCTAAAGTATAAAGTTTTTATCATAGATGAATCCCATCAGCTTTCAAAAGATGCAGCAAACGCTCTTTTAAAAATATTAGAGGAGCCACCCGAACACGTAATTTTTATTTTAGCCACAACACAGCCAGAGAAAATGATTCCCACAATTATCTCACGCTGTCAAAGATTTGATTTTCATAAGTTAACCGTCTCCCAAATTTTAGATAAACTGCAATTTATTTGTAAAAACGAGAATATTGATATTGAAAAAGAAGCCTTAGAGCTAATTGCTGCTAATTCCAATGGTGCAATGAGAGATGCTGAGAGCTTTTTAGACCAAATAGTTACATATGCCAAAACCCAAAAAATGAGAAAAATAACCGTCGATGATGTAAAAGATATTTTAGGGCTAATTGATATAAATATAATAAGTCAATTTGTGGATTTTCTTATACAAAAAAATCCAGCAAAATGCGTGGAGTTTTTAAATCAGAATTTAGAAAAAGGGCTAAACCCTTTTGAATTCGCAAAATCTCTTATTGGCTATTTAAGAAGTGGTTTGATTTTGAAAATTGATCCTAATTTAGATAATCCTTTGCTTGAGAATTTAACTTCGGAGGCAAAATCAAAATTAAAAGAACAGTTAGGCAAAATAGAAGAAAGAAATTTACGAAAGTTTTTAAAGATATTTCTGGAAGCTCAAAATAAAATGAAATATTCTCCAATTCCTCAGCTTCCCCTAGAATTAGCAATTGTTGAAATTTGCCAAAACGAATAAAATATGGTTAAATTTTAAATGATTGCGGGGTGGTGTAACTGGTAACACAGCGGCCTTTGGAGCCGTTGATCCAGGTTCGAATCCTGGCCCCGCAGCAAAATGAGTTAAAGATTCCACCTTGCAAAAAGCTAATTGATTCTAATTTTT
>CAYUHA010000072.1:0-1946 GCA_964444395.1 uncultured Candidatus Saccharibacteria bacterium
TTCTTTCTAAAAAAGAAAAAACCATTCGGGCCCTCGTTTTAGGATTAAAGACAACAGGAACAAAAGGAGTTAGCGTTAGTCGAGAAATTGAATATCTAATAGAACCGTTAATACCGTTAATAAAAAAAGGATTTTTAAATAAGATCGGTTCAAAAGTTAGTTTTTCTGAAAAGGGACTATTAGTATCTGATCGGATATCTAACTGGATAATCGATAATCTCGAACTCGAATAAATAATTTGATCAAATTCAAGGCAACCGCTTTGCGGTTGCCTCTCTCTAAAAGGTTATCAGAAATGATAACTCTTTAGAGAGAGGCAACTCCCGAGTTTTTTAAAAATTTTATAAGGAGGTGTTAATATGGGAGAAGTAATTTATATTATAAGGTGTAAGTGGTGTAGGAAATTCCTGGAGGCATTAAACGAGAACGAATATCAGGAATTATTAAAACAAGTGCCTTCAGGAAAAGTAATTTGTGATGAATGCATGAGACCAGTGCTCAAAGCGATGGAAGAACAAGAAATGCTTATGGAGGAACAAGGATTGGTTCCTCCACAGAATAAAAAGGATAATTAATTTTTAGTCCTCGACAATCGAGGACTTTCTACCAGAGAATTTAAAGAGATTTGAATTTTCTAGTGGGAGTATAGTTGTTTAAAAAAATTTTATAAGGAGGGAAAAGATGAGAAAAACAAGAAATTGTTGCGAGATAACTGCAATTAATGGAGAGAAAGTAGTAGTCAAATCTACCCTTATCAAGATAAAGCAAAAACTGGGAGATAAATTCTTTGCAATTCCTTTTAGCGCGGCAATTGGAGAGGAAGAGTTGTTGTTCTTGTTTGTAGCACATCATTGTATTGTCCCAAATGAATGTTATATCTTGATAGGAAAGAAAGGTTTTTTTGTAGAGATAATAGGACAAATTCTGTTTTCAGGAAACAAAAATCCCACTAGTTATACTGACGAACCTTTCCAATTTATATTTTCTTCAACGGTGGCACAAGTAGAGTCAGACAACAAAAATGTAATAATTACATTAAAGGAATTACAACCCAGCAATAAAGAAATTGAAAAGTTGCTAGAAAAACTCTCGAAGTCAATTTATAATTATGAGCTTTCACCTTGTTTATTAAGCTGTTTAGAAAAACTCAATATATATTCTCTAAAGGATTTAGTGCAAAAAACTGAATTCGATTTTAAAAAGATTAAATGTAGAGAAAATACTATCAAAGAACTGAAAGAATTTCTTGAAACATTGGGATTAAGATTGGGTTTACGAATTAATACGGATTAATTAAAATAATAATAAGGCAAGGGGAAAATCCTTGCCTTTTTTATTGTTCAAAAACTCTTCTCTGATGTGATTTTTTAGTTTAATCTTTGTATAGTCAATATCTTCCTGAATGCTTTTAGAAAAGTAAAGATTTAAAAATTTCTGGAAGAACTACTGTTTTTTTAAAACCAAAATTGAAAAAGAAAAAATTTTTAAATTATTTACTTGATATTAATCTTTATTTTTAAAAACAACTTTTTAGCAAATATTTCTTTTATTCTCAAATTAAAAAACTAAAATTTAATTCAAAAAATCTCGAAAAACTGATTATTAATATTCTCATATTCTTAAGAATGTGAGAATATTTTCTTTAAGATTAGTTAAGAGAAAGATTAAAAAATTGCAAATGTTTCTTTTAAATGTTTTTTGTCATAAAATAAATTACGTAATTAATTACGTAATTAATTACGTAATAATTTCATCCAAGCGTAAAAAGTGAAATAATTTATTCAAATTCTAAAATTTTAATCTTAAATCTAAAAAACTACATCTAATACCATAAATCCGAATTTCGAATTTCGAAATCCGAAACAAATTCGAATTTTTAAATGACCAAATGTTCAAAACAAAAAAATCTAAAATCTAAAAAGTAAAAAGTAAAATCTACATCTAAA
>CAYUHA010000073.1:0-1945 GCA_964444395.1 uncultured Candidatus Saccharibacteria bacterium
TCAGTATCTGTTTCTGAGATAAATTTATGACCTTCTTTTTGAAGTTTTTCTTTGAGTTGAAAGTAATTCTCGATAATTCCATTATGAACAACGAAAATTTCTTTTTTGCAGTCGAAATGGGGGTGCGCATTAATACTTGAAGGTTCTCCATGGGTTGCCCATCTTGAGTTATGAGAAAGAAATCCATTAGCAATAAAGTTAGGAAAGAGTTCGACTTCTAGATCGTAAAGATATTCGTATTGAGAGGTTATTTTGGTAATTTCTTTAACAGGCTGAAACACAATGTCTCCTTGAAGAAATTTATTAAGATCTCGAAAAAGTTCTTCTTTAGGAAATTTTATTCCTAAAAACTTAATAATTTCTTTGAGTTTTTTAAAAGAAAAAAACGAAGAACCGTAGCATTTTCCAAAGCGTTTCTCAATCTCCTTTTTCAGTTTTTTTGACGAATCGAGATATCTGATCCTAATTTCGTTCTTGCTGAAAGGAAAGAACTTAAAACCAAAATTACGCTTAGAAGACTCCAATATTTTTAAAAGAATCTTTAATCTTTTTTGCTTTTTAGAAGAAGAAAATCCTATATATTTAAAAAATCTTTTGATATTTTCGTAATCGCTGATTGTAATTACAAAACAAGTTGACCAATTTTTGTTTTTTCTTTCCTGAACAGAAAAAGAGCTCAAAATATTTAATCGCAATAATAAATATCTGCATATTTTGATTAATTTCTCGTTTGTATTACGCAACACAACTTGTCTAGAGCACAAAGCTACATTTCCTTCAGCATCATACAATCCTTTAAGAAAATATGCTATCTCTAAATTTGACAGTTGCCCAACCTCTTCCAAAAATTCTTCAGATCTTTGAATAAAATTTAACTTAAGCCATTTGCATAAATATGCACTGTTTGCTTCTAACAAATATGCTTTAGTGCCTTTTTGGGAAACAATTCTGCCTTTAATATTAAATAATTCCTTTATAAGGTTGAAATAATAAAGAAGAAGACTTTTATCTATGTCTTTAAATCTCACTGTTCTATTTTGAACTGTTCCATCACCAAAAAGATATCCTAAAAATTGCATTAACTTTGGAGAACTTTCTTTTGGCAATTTTATAAACTTTCCCCAAGTAGTATCTATCGGAACAGCAACTTTATTGTCTAAGCCTATCGAAAAAAACTTCAATATTTTTTTGAGATGGTCTTCTCTAATTTTTCGATTCTGCTGGAGAAAATGATAAAAATAAGATCTACTAATACCTATCTTTGAAGCGATTAAAGTTTTTGGGTTTCCTGCTTGAATAATTTTCTTTTGAACAGCTTTTACAAAATCATTTGAAACTTGGTAGTATCGTCGAGGGATTAATTTTTTAAATTTTAATTTTCTCCCTCTAACGCGGATTCTTTTAGCAAGTAGAAGTAAATCTCCTTTATTGAGTTCTTTAACAATCTTTTCTTTAATTTCTCCCCCAGAAAAAACCAGCATTTTGTGGTAGGGCGTGGCAATAATAACATCTGAATCTGTTTTTATTTTATATAAAAATTTTGGGCTTTTATGTTTAAAGATTTTTATTCTGCTAGGTACGAATTTAAAAGTGCGAGGGTTCAAACATAAAACCCTATCAGAAAAAGTAAGTTTTGCGATGGGTTTGATTTTTCCATCAGCTAACTGAATTAAAGTATCAGGAGGAAGACAATGAGCGATTCCTACATTCCCTTGAATCTGAAGTTCAGCAATCTCGTCTTCTGATTCGGAAATTTTTCCTACTTTTTTAAAAAGATGTTTCTTTTCTTTATCGAAAATGCAAAATCCAAAACTGTCATATCCGCGATATTCAAGCCTCTTAAGTCCTTGAAAAAGGATAGGAAGAGCTTTTCTTTTGCCAATATAGCCGATTATTCCGCACATTAAATTTAAGTTTAATTATTTTTAGAAAAGAAGGCTGGGAA
>CAYUHA010000074.1:0-1926 GCA_964444395.1 uncultured Candidatus Saccharibacteria bacterium
TTTCAAAACGCTGAATCCCACCCCTTATGGGAGCAGATATAAGATCCTTAGCTTTGGAATAAAATCCAGTGAGATTAAATTTAAATCTATCAGCAAATCTAATTGACGTTCCCAGCTCATAAGACCAGACAATCTCTGGATCAAGATCAGGATTAGATTTAAAAGGTATCCCAGGAATCATCATCCATGTCGGCATATATAACTCTTGAAGATTGGGGGCACGGAATGCTCGGCCAACAGATGCTCTAAAACTTATGTTGTCATTTAGTTTGTATAAAATTCCAAATTTTGGGGAAAAAGAATTTTCAGTTTCTGAGTTTATATCATATCTCGCACCTAAGGTAACCAAAAAGCGTGAAAAAAGTTCCATTTCGTTTTGAAAATAAATGGCATAAGTATTCATAGATTTGTCCATAACCTCGCCAATTACGGTCCCGTCTTCTTTAGTGTTTTTCCAATATGCTTTTATAAAATCAGAATCTATTCCAATAGTTAGATAATTAAAACTCATAACTGGTATGGATACTTTAATTTGAATACCTGTATCCCTTCCCCAATATTTACGCTTTCCATACACAAACAAAAATGGAGGTCCAAAAGGAGCAGGATTATCAATAATATGTTCCAATTTTGCTTTATTTTTGTCATAATTAGTAAAAATTCTTGCCTCAAGATTCAAACTGTTAAAAAGTGTAGTATGTCCGCTTAGATTCAAAAAATATGAAATTCTGTTTTGGTCTTTTTTACGTTCTACTGGAAGAAAAATAGTTGTACCTCTCTCTGTGTAAGCTTTCATATAGTTTCCTGTAAATGTTATACCAGTAACCTTAGAAAAATCATAGTCAAAACGAACAAAAAACCTTGTATCATCATATTCTGAATATTTACTTACATCTTTATATCTTTTGTCAAAATCACCTGTTGCAGAATTATAAATATACTCTATTTCTTTATCTCTACGGTAATGATTGTCTATAGTCCGATAATTTCCACTTAAAGAATAAGAAAATTTACCTTTTCGTCCAAAAACACTAATACCACCTTCTCTAAAATCATAATTCCCAAGTTTAAATACTGGTATAATATCAACGCCTTCTTTTTTTCTTTTTTTCGAAATAATATTAATTACTCCCCCCATTGCATTACTTCCGTAAAGCGAAGAAAAAGGGCCTTTAACAACCTCTACACGTTCAATAGAAGATAATTGAAATTGGTTAAAATTTAGAAAACCTGTAATAGGTGAATTAAGAGGCACTCCATCCATCATAAGCATTACCCCTTTGACTCCTCCGATACCACGGATATAAACCCTTATAGGGGGACCAAAACCAACATCTGTATATCTTCTAATATCAACTCCACCCAGCCTTCTTAAAATATCATCTATGTTAGTTGCAGGAGAATTTTTAATATCCTCTTCTTTAATAACATCTACATCAGCAACGACCTTTTCAGCAGACCTTGGAGAACGAGTTGCAGTAACTACTATTTCTTCTACCTCCTGAACTTTCTGGGCATTACTTAATTTTGGTAAGAAAAGAGAAATTAATGTAAATATAATTAAAACTTTTTTCATTTTAATCTTTTCCTTTATCACCGTGTTGTATAGTTTATATAAAACCCAAAAAATACAATACTTAAAAATGGTAAAAAAATGGTAATTATAATTTCAAAAAAAATGTATTTAGAAAGCTTATCCAATTTTGAGTTTTAATTATGTAGAAACGCCCAAACTATGAATGGAGAAAAGATAAGACAAAAAACCATTTTTTAGAAAAAGCTCTTAGAAATGTTTCTTAAAAGTATAAAAGACTGTAATAAAAATTATCCTTCCCAGCTATGAAAAAATTTTTTCAGAGAAATTTTATTGCCTTTTAATCCTAATTTTTTTCTAATTCTTTTTCTATAAAAATCTATAGAATCTTT
>CAYUHA010000075.1:0-1920 GCA_964444395.1 uncultured Candidatus Saccharibacteria bacterium
ATATCTGTCTGTATCTGTCTGTAAATGTAGAATTCTCAGCAAATGTAAAAGAGGGAGCCATTAATCTCTCATCGGTTCTAGAACTTCTTCTAAGTTCTTCGTATCGATTCTCTAAATCGTCGATTCTATTTTTGAGTCCTCTGACTTCTCTTTTGACCTCTTTTCTGAGTTCATTTAAATTTTCTTTAATTTCTCTTCTAAGACCATTTAAATTTTTTCTAATTTCTACTATCATCTGCATGTTAATCTCTCTGGCCTTATCGTTCCATATTTTTTCCATTTCTCTCCGCTACCTCCTTTGAGCCTCAATAGCGTCCTACTTGCCAGTCACGAACTTTCGAGATAAGAATTCCTGATTCCTCTACAGCTTTTGCATTTTCGATGTATTTTAAACACCGGCCGCATTTATCCTCGTAGACATGTTTGTATGCTTTTTTTATAGTAGCAGGTTCACCTTGGCATTTTTCAAAAGCATCCAACATTAATCCAATGTCAATATCTGGGTGTTTTCCCCTGAATACCATATACTCGTTTTTTCTTCTCTTCATTTTCACCACCTCCTTTTAAAAATTAATGTTCTATTAAAAAGGTAAAAAAGTGCAAAAATTTTGTCAAGAAAGATTATATTATTTCTTTTTCTCTAATAATTTCAAATAAACACAGCCCCAAACAAAACATTCCAACATTCTGCAGAATGTTGGAATGTAAATTATTATTCTCTAATCTTATTTCACACCTTCTACTTCCAACTTTCAATTTTCTGCTTCTCACTTCCCACTTCTCATCTCTCACCTCCATTAATAGTATTATTGCTTTTAATTTTTGTCCTGGTTGTTAATAAAAGGAAGATGTACTTTGCCGTATCAATTCTACCCGATTAGTTTTGCCCGAGCGCTTTTACCTATCCTTATCACGACAATGATCTCAAAAATAGGCACTCTTAAATGAACTTTAATTTTTTTTTAGAAAGGATTTTTATTTCTTCCATTTTCCTCTCTTTTCCCGCTCTGGGTAATAAAATCCCGTCCTGGGTAATAAAGCCTAGGGTATTTTTTATTTTTTTTAAGATGCAACCACCTCTCTTTTAAAATTTAAAAAATTTATCAATCAAAATAATTAAAATTATTTTTCAAATTTCTCTTTTAATTTTTTTAAAGCCCCCTGAAGTTCTTCTTTAGAAAGTTGTTTTTCTTCAGAAGATTGATCCTCTGAAGAAGTAAAAGATTCTAAAGGTTCTGGTTGATCTTCAGGTAAAGGAGGTTCTAAGTTTACAATATAAAGTTTAAATTGAGGAAGATCTACTAGAGTCCGATGGATGCTATAGAAATATTCTAAGTTTTCTGAAGTAGGTTGGGGTCCATATCTATTTGCTACATACTTTACTAAAGTTTTTCCAACTTTAAAAGTGATTTCCCATTGCTCTTCTCCAGTTTTTGGATGTTGACCTTTCTTAAACTTTCCTTTTTCCCATTCCTTTTCTTTTACTCGCTCTAAGGCATATCTTAACTCCTCTTGATATTCTTTCCAGGCGTGTTTAAACTCAGCTCGCTTAATTAATTTTTCAATTTTTTCTTTTCTTTTTTGCGCTTCTTCTAAAGAAAGAATTTTGTGAAAGTCTTGATATTTTAATTCTTTAAAAGGTTCACCTGACCACACTTCTGGAATTTTAAATTCCAATTTTTCCCAGGTTTCTAGAACGACGCCACTATTTGGAAAGTCCTTTCCTTTATAGTAGTCATAGACCCCAAACAATTGAGCTACTACCTTTTCTTGTTCGGTTTTCAGTTCTGAAAGAAGAACCATTTCTTCTTTAATTTCTCCTTCCTCATCTACTTCGAAATCAATTAAATCAGGATTATGTTGAAGATTGTCGCAATACCAACCTTCTTTTAGTTCTTTTCCACATAAAGGACATTTTTT
>CAYUHA010000076.1:0-1910 GCA_964444395.1 uncultured Candidatus Saccharibacteria bacterium
ATAATGTGTCACTCTTCCTATTAACTTTTCTTTCTTTACTTTTTTGGTCTTCTTTGCCACCTTTTTTCTTTTTTGAGTTTTCTTTTGCGTCTTTTTAGCTTTTTTTGTCTTTTTTGCTTTCTTCTTTCGTTTAGAAGTTTTGGTAGTCCTTTTTCTGGAAGTTTTCTTCTTGGGCATAGATTTTAATTTATTAGGTTTAATTGACCTTTAGTTTAATTGTATCATAGAATTTGTATCCTTTGGAGAAGCTATTTTTTATTCAAAACGGCAAAACCTATAAATCAAAGTCTATCTCCGTTTCAGATTCATCGATCTTCTCCTTAACGCGGGTAGTAATGTTGTATAAATACAACCCGTATTTAGATTTTCCTAACCGCTTCTCGTAGATTAAAGTATTCTCATCTAAAAGTTTCACTTTAAGGATGTCATCGTTTGACGTCTTTGAGTCATCAATAGCAAACACACTATCATTGAAATTGTCTAAATTAATTCTTGTGCCAAATTTTATATTCTCAACAAAATATTTTGCTCCTTCTGATTCCTTATATGTATGATAAACTATAACAAAACTATTGGGGTCTTTCTTCAAAATGTCATCAAGAAATACCTGTATTTCATAAGCCCCGGTGTTTTGTTTAAAACTATCAAATATCTCCCACTGCTTGTTTTGATCCTTGTCGTAATAATAAATCGACTCTCCTGCAATAGGTATTGGCGCACTCTGACCCACCACAAAACTACCATCGCTAAACCATACTATTTTGTACGGCTCCCAATTAAATTTTTTCTTTTCTTCGCCCGAAAAATCGAAAAGGAAAATGTTTTGCTGAATAAATCTCTCAGTAAAGAAATCACTGCCATCGAGGTTAGAAAAATGTGGGTATTTCCAAAGACCGCTACATTCAGCACCCCAATCTTTTTTCCAATAAAACAACGCTTTACCATCAGGACTTACATCGTATATACCAATCTTCACGCTTCTTTTCTCTTCTTCGCTAACACAATCTTCTTCTGCCTCTAACCCTTCAATCTCAGAGGACGAAAATAATTTTTTAGAAGTTTTTATATTCCCATTAGAATCAATGATCCAAATCTCGCCATCAGAGAGGGTACCTGTTGAAGGATTGTACTCTCGTCTAACATATAAAACTTTGTTGTTGCCAGGAAGAATTTTGGGATTAAAGGAAGCAATATTATCTTTAGGAGTTAATCTTGTAACATTGCCTGTCTCTAGGTTTTTTAAGTATATGTCTGAATTATTATTAAACCCTTCTTCCTTTAAAGAATATGCAATAAATTTTTTGTCTTTAGATAGATCAAAATCTATTAAGTTCTTATTGCTTAATATTTTGACTTTAGTTTTTGTTAAAGGCTCAAAAAGAATCAAATTATTGCCAAGCTTATATGCAACAACCTTCTCGCTTACAGAAATATTTTTTTCTGAATTTCCTTTTTCTGACAAAGTAAGGGTGTTTTCTTCTGTTTCAGTAGATATTCTTTTTAAGGACTTTGAAATAAACTTTTGATAGGTAATATAGCTTATCACACCAACAAAAACAATAAACAAAATAAAAATTAAAATAATAATCCAAACCAAAAAACGGGTCGGTTTTTTAAGTTTGCTTACCCGGAAATTCGAGTTATTCTCTTGTGAATTGATACAATTGTCTTGACTCATATCCTGTATTAATTTGATTAATTGTCATAAGGAGAAGCTAAAATAAACAAATTGCTTTCCTTTTTAGATCTTTTTAAAACTTTTTTATCCAATACTTTAAACCCCGCGTTTTGAATAGTCTTCTTAAATGAATGTAAGGTAAATACATGAAGGTATCTTTGTATTATAGCATTGCCCTTCGAATCTCTCCAAGGCAAAAATATGTCAAAAAAGTCTAATTTTGATTTACCAA
>CAYUHA010000077.1:0-1897 GCA_964444395.1 uncultured Candidatus Saccharibacteria bacterium
TTAACTGATTTCTATTTTTAATTATTTGGTATTTAGGGTTTTGAATTTTGGATTTCTTTCTTGAATTACGAATCTATTTCGTAATCCAAGGATATTATATAATAATGGAGAATAAAAAATTAAAAATTGCAATAGCAAGCGGGAAAGGGGGAGTAGGAAAATCAATGCTGACCTCTGCTTTAGCAATGCTTTTTGTTCAGGATAAAAAAAAGATTATCGCGGTTGATTGTGATGTGGATGCTCCTAATTTAGCAGTTTGGCTTGGAGATCCTGAACATTGGAAGAAAGTTAAAAAGATAAGCGTTTCTGAAAAACCTGTAATCAACAACAATATCAAATTGAGTAAAAAAGAAGCCCAACAATGTTCAGAGAAATGTAGATTTAACGCCTTAGAAGTTAGAAAAGGGAAGTTAAAGTTAAATCCATTTTTGTGTGAGGGATGCGGGGCTTGTGAGATTTTTTGTCCTAAAGGAGTGATAAAAATGAAACCAGTAAAGAATGGAGAAATAAAGTTAAAGAAAATTTATTTTGTTAAAATTTCCAAAAGCGGCACAGCAAATCAGCAATTTGATAGGGCAAGATACAGCTTTCCTTTAATTTCTGGACAACTTTTTCCCGGAGAAACTGGTTCCGGCAAGGTAGTTAGTGAACTTAAAGCGCAGGCTGAAAAGTTTGATGGTAATACGATGCTCATAGATTCAGCTCCAGGCACTGGATGTCCGGTTATTGCTTCTCTGCAGGATTCGGATTTTGCGGTTTTAATTACTGAGCCCACTCCTTCTGGTTTTTCTGATTTAAATAGAGTTTTAGAAGTAGTTGAACATTTTAAATTAAATTGGGGGTTAGTGATTAATAAATGGGATATCAATAAAAGTTTAACAAAAAGAATGGAAAAAAAATTCAAAAATAATTTAATTGGCAGAATTTCTTACGATAAAAATATATTTAAAGCAATTGCTAATCTAACGCCGATTTTAAAAACCGACCTAAGAGTTAAAAAGGAGATAGAAAATATTTATAATAAATTAAAAAAATATATCAATAGCAATTGATTATTATACAATAAATGTGGTATATTAATAATGTTCTTAAAACATTAGAGCCTGTTTCTCTTTTTTTCTTTTTTATCTACTTCTCATTTTTAAAGGAGCAAGTTTTCTCTAATTACTTCCCATTTGTCTCAAAACGCTCTATAAGGAGTTATTGATGTCTTTATATAAGTACAAAAGGTTGATAAATTATAAATATTTTTTATAGTTATAATCAAGCTAATTATGCCGAGACCAATAAAACCAAGAAGAATTTCTTTTAATCCAGAGGCGGTTTACTTTAAACCAAGAGCAGTGCCTTTATCTACATTAGAAGAGGTAAGTTTAGGTATGGATGAATTAGAAGCAATTAGGTTGTGTGATTTAGAAAATTTGGATCAAATTAAAGCGGCTAAAAAATTGAATATTTCCCAGAGCACTTTAGGCAGAATTTTAACCTCCGCAAGAAAGAAAATATCCGATGCCTTAATAAATGGAAAAGCGATTAAAATTGAGAAAAAATAAAAATTCTTTTTGACTTTTTGTTATAAATTTGGTATAATTTTTATAGAATCTTTTAAATTAAAAAGAGGAGAGGAGGTGAAATAAATGTTATCAAAGGTTGAGTATAGTAGAAAAGAAGGGAAGTTTATAGTGGTAAACTCAATAAGCGGGAAGAGGTTTCCCGCAGGAGAGGAAGAAATAATTCTTTCCCACCTCTTTAAAAAAGGGGTATTAATGCCAAAAGAGGATATTGAGGTTATGATGGGAGAAATAGCAGAATTTCTAAGAAAGTATTAAGTTTTTTTTATTTTTATAAAAGCTATAGATCAATTTTGTCTATAGCTTTTTTTTTACTTCTTTGCCCT
>CAYUHA010000078.1:0-1868 GCA_964444395.1 uncultured Candidatus Saccharibacteria bacterium
AAAAGATTAGGGAAAATGAATCCAGAGAAGTTCTTACAAGGTCAGCCAAAACCGACTCCCGAACAGATAGCTTTTGTGTTTGCCTGCATTATGAAAAACGCAGGCAGAGGAAGTTTTAGGGTCCTAATATATGACCTTTTGGGGTGTAATTATAAGGATTATGTATTATTACTTGAGGCGGGAGGACAAACTATTAACAACGTAATGTTTGAAGCTTTTTATAAAGAGGATAAAGAAATAATTGAAGATAGTGGATGCCAAAATTAATGGAGGAAAAAGAAATGAATAAAAATCCTTTATCAAAAATATTAGCTTATCTGTTTTTATTAACTTGTGCTGTAACGTTATCGATACTCATTATGATACACGGTTGGGGGCTGACTCCGAAGTCATGGTGGTGGATTATTGGGGGTGGGGTTGTAGGTCATTCTGTAATTCAAGGTCTTTTACAGTTAGTGAAAAGGGAGTGATTTAGTCTTAGAATGAGATACAAAACCTATATTCGTTTTTGCAGAACATTTGGATTTAAGAAAACGACTTGGATCTTTAATAATGGATTTTTCTGAAAAAGTAGCTTAAAAGAAAAGGGCTAATAACTAATGGAAAAACTTATCTATTTAGTCAAAGCTAAAACAGAAAGGGAAGTTCTAAAAGCAAAGGATAAATTCTTAAGGTTTGGTAATTGGCGTGGCAGGTATATAACTTCCTCTCCGATTATTCAGAAAGGAAATGAGTTTGTGATTTATTTATATTTCTTAACTAACCTGCCTATAAGGAAGTGAGATAAAACGAAAGAGGGGTTACCATGAAGAACGATGATAATATAGTTTGGTGTCCGTATTGGCAACCGGGGAGAAATATCAAGAAGTGTAATTGGTGTTTAGACTTAGAAAAGAAAGTAGAAGAACTTAAAAAAGAACTTTTAAAGTTTAAGGCTAATAACACCAGCAAAGACAAAATGGAGGAATAAAATGAGAAACTTAAAAGCAGTGATAGATTTTATACGGGAAAGAGATATGCTTGGATTAACATATGGGGATTGTATTGAGTATATGAGTTTTGAAGAAGCAACCCCTTATTTAAACGATGAATACATTAAAAAGGTGGAAGAGGGCGAAGAAACTTGGGATTATAAGGAATATATTCCGGATCGTATAATAGAAGATATAAAAGATTATCTTCCTTTTGCGTGGGACAAAGCCAATAATTGTAGAGGTATTTCGGCATGGCGGTCTATATTGCATTTTCAAAATTGGTTTTATATGTTGGGAGACAAAGATATAGACAAATTAGTTGATGTTATTGGCAACTATTCCTATTATGGTAAACCTCAGTTAGTGCTGATCTCTGAATTAGTGGGATTTGATTGGCGGAAATATGATGATGGTATTTGGAGAGATTCTGAGCTTGGAAATGGTCTTGATGAAAAAGAAATAAACTTAAAAATCCAAGAAGTTAGGGATAAGGTTTGTTTTGAAAAGCTGAAAGAAAAAATTGAAAAATGGAAAAACAAGTAAAATATGCACTTCAAAAACCATACTGCACAAAATGAAGGGGAAATGTTATGAATCAAATTGCTATAATTTTAATATTTTGCTGTGTTCTACTTTCAATTGTAAGCATTTTTTACTCAAACAAAACCGCATTTTTTGTTTCTATTTTTCTACAAAGCCTTTTTTTTCTGTTGTGTATTGGTATCGCTTTTTATCTAATTAAAATATTAGAATGAAACCATACTCAATGGGCTTTAGCTAAAGCGAAACAAGTCTATGAAGAAAAACCCCAGCGTTAAGCTGGGGTTAGGCTTATTTAAAAAATTTTCTTATATTTCCGGTTTTCATATATCTTTCCCCTTGTTTAAGACATCT
>CAYUHA010000079.1:0-1864 GCA_964444395.1 uncultured Candidatus Saccharibacteria bacterium
AATGTTATTAGAGATTAATTCCTTCAAGAATTGTTGGAATTTTAAAAAATAGGGTTGAGTTCTGATCTCTTCTATTTTCTTATTCAAAAATTTTTCTAAAAGGGAAAAACCACTTTTGTTCAAATGATATTTCTTTTTTTCTTTGATATTATAGAGAGAATAGCCATTTTTATCTTCTCTAATTTTTATATACCGATTTAATACAATATAACCCATATTTTTACCCCCCAGTGCCCATTACAAGTTTTCTCCTTACATTATGCTACTACATCCCACTTCTCGTTTCCTTTAGCAATGTCCATCGATGCCCACAACAAAAAGTCCATATCTTCTGTAATTAGTTTAGGCTCTTCAAAGAGTTCATCATCTATCGGTTCTTTCTCTCTTTTTTCTCCCATAGAATACCTCCTTTTTCAAATTTTTCAAGTCCTTTCTTGAGAAGTAATGGACACCGGGGGTCCGGTCTACTAAAAATTTCTTTATAAGTAACAATTTGATTGTTTTTGAATATATCCCATGCAGTAACAGCAAGGCACCCTCCCTTGCATAACTCCAGAAATGGACATTTATTTTCTACGCATTGATTTGGGACCTGGCGTAATCGAAAATTTGCCATTAATTTGCTATCCCAAATATCCAAAATGCTTTTTTTGAGCAAATTTTCTTCACGAGCCCATAAAACATATGAAGGTGGGAACATAACACATGGTACAATTGAAGCATCGGGTAAAACATCAAACTTTACATTACCAGCTCCGCAAAAGATACTTCGCAACTTATAATAATCAGTTTTAGGGAAAGGAGATTTTGATGAAAGGAAATAAAATCCTCCCAATCCTGCAATTTGTAAATTTGGTAAGCACCTTTTCAATTTCATCGCACCTTCTACTATTTCCCAAAAGTCTTCAATAGGAAATTCCCCTTTATAGTAGAACCACGCCTTACCTGTGGGAGTGAAATAACGAAAGCTAAATGTCTTTACACCTTTTTCGTAAAGTTTTTTAATTGTATCAAGAACGTCTTTTCTATTTTTGTTTACAACTGTAATTCCTACGGCTACTTTAATACCTTTTTCCAAGAATAATTCCAAGTTATTAATTGCCTTATTAAGTGCGCCCTTTCTTTTAACTAATGAGTCGTGCACTTGTGGATTTATACTATGAATAGAAAAATTAACGGTAACAAATTTCATATTTTCAAAATCTTTTACAAATTTGACCCCGTTGAATAATCCATTTGTAGTTACAGTAACAAAAATTCCTTTATTCTCAGCATAATAAATGAAATCTACTAAATTTTCCCACAGGAAGGGTTCTCCACCAAGAATGTCTATTTCTCCAACTCCGGATTGAACACATTTATCAATTATAATTTTTCCATTGTGCAAACTTAAAGAAAGCCCCTTTCTAAAAAAGGGATAATTTTCTGCAAGATAACAAAATTGACAATCTGCATTGCATACAAAATGAGGATACAAATCAATACTTAATGGCGCTGATAGATATCCGTTTCTTTCATTTTCGTAGACTTTAATGCCAAGCGGATTAGACTTATTTTTAAACCATCTATTTCTACTTTTTATTATAAAAGAAGTGATTTTTCTTTTTTCTTCCGCAGTAAAGGAAAGGATCTTTTATAATATTTGCTTAATTCTTCCATTGTTTCTCTATCATTTTTTTCCTCTGCAATAGATTTTAAAATATAAAAAGCTGTTTTATTAAAAGGATAATATTCCCCTTCATCAGGAAGAAAAAGTAACCCCCCAAAAAATTCTTTTCTAAGCATCATACCTTTACAACCTCCTTCTGTAATTTTTTTGTTAACGCGTTAACCTTTCTTTTCTGCTACTCATACACATATACCT
>CAYUHA010000080.1:0-1800 GCA_964444395.1 uncultured Candidatus Saccharibacteria bacterium
TTGACTTATTACATCAATAGAATGGTAAGTAGAAACTATAACTGTCATTTTTTCAGGGTCAGGTTTGCCTGCTTTATCAAAAAGAGTTTTAGGATCAGTAGTAGGAGGAACCATTAAAATTGTAGTTTTATCTAAACTATCTTCATCCCTACCAACACTTTTATCACTGGTTACTGCAAGAGGACGAATAGGAATAGCAGTATCTCCAAGCCATGCTCTTAAAGTCTGGTCAGCAAGAGCAATAGATGGTACTAAAAACAAAACATATCCACTCTTCCCTACAATTTGCTCAGCAATTTTTAAAGACACGAAAGTTTTACCTGAATCTGGAGGGATAATAAGTTTACCACGTTCATATTTTTGAAATCCTTTTATGAGTTTTTCAATAGCCTCTTTTTGATAAGGTCTTATTTCTTTAGAAATAATTTTAATGTCTTCTGGTTTTTCCCAATTAAATAAAGCCCAGTCAATATTATAATCTTGAACAATATTTTCGAAGGTTAATATTTCAACTTCATTGTTTTTTAAAGTTTCCAAAGCAATTTGAGTAAAATCTCCCACAGCAATAAATAATCTTTTATTAAATTCTTGAGGAGTAGCAGTTGCTATAAACTTAGAAACTTCATTGTGATCAATTTTGGAACTTTCATGAAATTTTACCTGAATTGCCCATAGATTACCTTCTCTATCTTGAGCTACAAGATCAATTCCAGTGTCTATTCTGTTTCCTCTTTGAGGGTATTCATTCCAATTCCAAACTTTTTCAAAACGATTTGACCAATAAGTATCTAATTGCAAAAATTTTTTAATAAATCTCTGGAAAAGAATTCCAGCTTTTTTATTATCATACCCTGTAGATTTTTTAAGTCTTTCTATTATTTCCTTAGAGGTAATCATTTTAAAGAACCTCTTCCAATTTTTATATTTTATAAAAAGCTTTAAAAAGGTAAAGTTAATAATCAACAACTTAAAATTTTTAAGACGTCTTTACTTGGCAGTTTCCTTTATCTACATTTAAACTCACAAAAATTTTAATATGTTCCTCTCTAAGCTTCCTTTCTTTCTCAAGCCTTTTAAGAATTTCGTATAATTCTTTAAAAGCAGAAAAATAAAAAATCTTACTAAAAACTTTAATTTTTCGCTTTGGTTAATAGGGTTTTTAAATGCTTTCTAAAAACTTTCCTAAGTTATTCGGAATAAAAGTGCTCATTGACTTGTTTCTAAATCTAATAATCTTTAAACCTTTTTCTTCTACCAATTCTGTAAATTAAAATTAATTAAAAAGGGAATCTCCCTGAAGAAAAATTTAAAGAAAAAAATGAAAATTTTTTTTAAATTAAACAAAAAAGAAAAATATTGTGAAATATATTGCAATTAATTTTTTACCCCTATGAAACAGTGAAACAATAACTGCCTAACCCTGATAAATTCTAAGTTTTTATTGTTTCATACTTTTGAAACAACCGTGAAACAAAGTGAAACAGAATAAAACAAACAAAATAGTATGTCTTCTAAGCAAAGTATAATCAAGCTTCAAGATGTCCTTTTAGGATTTTCTAATTTTTGAACATTTTTAAAAAATTGAAAAAACTAAGTTAGTTTTGAATTTTTCGGTTAAAAAAATAAAAAAGATGAAAAGTTTTGATTTTAAAAATTTGTTAAAACAGAAATAAAGAGATGAAAATTTTTTAAAACTAGAATCAGCTCCTTATAAGGCTAAAAGAACTCTTTTTGAATTAAAAGATTTTTCAAATTTTTTTAAAAATCAATTTTTATAAGTTTTAATTTTTAACTAAAAAA
>CAYUHA010000081.1:0-1795 GCA_964444395.1 uncultured Candidatus Saccharibacteria bacterium
TTGGAATTTTTGAAAATGCTTAATTGTTTTTTAAAGTAATTAAGCAAAGAAAAAAAGTTTGAAAAAATATAAAATAAAATACAAAAAGGTTTAAAAATTGGATTTTTAAAAATCATAAATTTTAAATTATAAATCTAATTATTTTAGATTTATTTATTTTTTATTTTTGAAAAAATATAAATTTTTTATGACTTTAATATAAAATTTTTTTGTTCTATTAATAGCATATGTCATAGCATATGTTATAGCATATGCTATGACATATGCTAAAGCATATACTAATACTAAAATGTATGCCAAAAAATTTAAAAAATCTAAAAATTTTAAATCTAAAGATCTAAAAATCTAAAATTTTAAGAATCTAAAATTTAAATTTTAAAAATTTAAGGAAATAATAAACTTCAAATTTAAAAGCGATCGCTTTTAAATTTGAAGTTTTAAGTTATCCACAATTTTAAATGATTGAAAAATTTTTTATGGTATAATAAAAATAAAGGGCGAAAAAAATAAAGAAAAAATTATAAAAAACTATTATGGTTTCAAAAAAATTATTTTTTATTTCTTTTCTTTTTCTTTTTATTTTCTTTCTTTTTCCTTTAAAGGTCTTTGGAGGAGAGATTGGGGTACTTCATCAGCCACTTTTTGAGGTTAAAGGCAGTACTTCTACACCAACTACTTTAACTCTTTTTTTAAGAGCCGGAGCCGAAGAAATTCAAAATGCTCCAGTTGGAGAATATGCTTCTTCTTCTGATTATTTAATTGTTAAAGCATATTATAAAAACCCGGGTGATTCGGGTTTTTCTTTTTCTTTCTGTAAACATTTAGGAGTGGGCTATCATAGTTGTGAGGTTTTGGTTGCTTCCGGAGAAGATGGAAGAAGTTTCCAATATTATTTGGAATTAACTGATGGCACCAGCACGATTCATCTTCCGGAAAATAATTGGGGAAGTGCTCCTTTTGAGGTTTCAGTGAAAAATAATAATCCGGGTTCATCTTCTTTGGCAGGCGAGATTCTTTCTGATTGGTTTTATCAGACCACAAATTTTGAATCGGCAACTACTTCCCAAGTAACAATTGAACTCCAAGGACTGGATCAAATGAAATTTAATGTTGGCGATTATGCTTTAATTGAAGATCCTCAAACTTTAACTAATGAAACAGTTCAGGTAATGGCAACAAGTTCTAATAGTATTACTGTTAATTCGTTGAGCAATAGTTACCCTACCAGTTCTTTGGTTTATAAAAAAATTGCTGGTGCTTGGGTTTATTTGCAAGGTACTGATAGGTTTTCTACCTCAAGTGTAAATGGTACTTTTCAATTTGATAATTTGGATAATCATCCATATGATATTGAAGTTTTTAAAGAAAATTATTTAGTTGCGGGATTAGGAGGAATTCCATCTGGAAAAACTGATTTAAGGATTTTTATGACCGAAGGTCAATGGCAAGGAGGATTGCTAACAGTGCCACCATTTGTTATCTGGACTGCGCCTATGGACGGAATGATGAGCGCGCCTCGGGATATTTCTTTAGATGCTTTTCCAATTTTGATTTCTTTTTCAAGAGAAATGGCAACTTCAACTTTCACCACTTCTTCGGTTTTGCTTAAAAAATTCAATCCTAATGACGGTTCGACCGAAGATGTCACTACTTCTTCGGGAATGCAATTTGCTTATCAGCCAGGAAATAGTTCTTTTGTTGTAAATGGAAAAAATTATAATTTTGGACCAGAACCAAAATTAGTGGTTTATTCTGAAACCCCACTTGATGGAGATAGCGTTTATCTTTTAGAACT
>CAYUHA010000082.1:0-1795 GCA_964444395.1 uncultured Candidatus Saccharibacteria bacterium
ACAAGCAACACATTTATTTTAGGATTATTTACAAACAATACAATTGTTGGTTATTATGCAGCAGCAGAAAAAATTATGAGAGCGGTTCAAGGATTATTAGTTCCTATCTCGCAAACAGTTTACCCTTACATTAGCAAACTTGCTTCAGAATCAAAAGAGAGAGCGTTAAATTTTATTAGAAAATTGGTAAAAATTGTTGGTGGTATAAGTTTTGTGATTTCTTTTTCAATCTTTATTTTTGCTGATTTTGTAGTGAATATACTCTTAGGTCCTCAATACCAACAATCAATAATTGTTTTAAGAATTTTAGCATTTTTGCCGTTTATAATTGGACTGGCTACAGTGTATGCAACATTATTCCTGTTAGGATTTGGATATATCAAGACATGGTCAAGGATTATAATAGGTTCTAGTGTTTTGGATATAATCTTTGTGTTGATCTTTGTTGGTATTTTTTCATTAGCACATATCGGGGTAAGCATTAGTTGGGTTTTAACAGAGATTTGCGTATTGGTATTAAGTTATCTATATTATAAGAAGTATTCCTATGCCTATAGGTAGTTACTACTCTACAATTTGCAAAAGAAGAATTACCAGATTTATATATAGTTCATTGGGAACTTTAGATTTGCATACTCATATAAGACTAAAACCTGTAATTGCGTTTTTGCGAAAGTACCTTAATGAGAATCTCCATTCCCAAATAAGTATTTTGGAAATTGGTTGTGGCAGCGGAATTAATGCGTTTGAATTATATAAGATAAGCAATGAATTAAAGATCAATTTAAATTATATTGGCATTGATAAATCTTATAAAGCAATAAATAAAGCAAATAGAGTTTTATCATCACTTTCAACTGCTAAATCAAAAATTTGTTTTTTTCAGGATGAGGCGAATAAAGCTTTTGAGAAATTTAAAAAGCAGTCCTTCGATGTGATTTTGCTGATAGATGTTTTAGAACATATTCAAGACCCTCAAAAACTGTTGGATTCTTACAAAGCCTTTTTGAAAGATAGCGGGTTATTTGTGGTTTCTGTGCCTACTCCTTTGTATCCAAAAATTTTTGGAAGGGAATTTCATAATAAGATTGGTCATTTAATAGATGGTTATTTATTAAACGACCTTAATAAATTATTTAATAATATAAACTGTGAATTAATAGAATATAAATATAACACAGGGCTTTTTAGTAATATAGGATGCTGGTTGTATTATAATAAGTTAAATTTTAGTAACAAATATCTTAATTTTCTAAAATGCTTAATTTTATATCCGTTTAGGTTTTTAGATTTCTATAATAATTCTCGGATAAGTTGTTCTTTATTTGCAGTTTACAGGAAAAAATCATGAAAGAATATAAAATTTCAATTATTGGAGCAGGAATAACAGGAATTACCTTAGCAGAAAGATTCGCTTTCACTGGTAGTAAAGTTTTAATTATTGAAAAAAGAAATCATATTGGTGGCAATTGCTATGATTTTAAGGACGAAAATGGAATAATTGTTCATAAATACGGTCCACATATCTTTCATACAAATTATAAAGAAGTTTGGGATTATCTCTCTAAATTTACAGAATGGATTCCTTATCAACACAAAGTTTTGGGCTTTATTGATGGAAAATTTGTGCCGATTCCCTTTAATCTAAATTCACTCTATGCGCTTATGCCGTTGAAATTAGCTGAAAAATTAGAAGAAAAACTAATCAATAATTTTGGCTATAACAAAAAGATTCCTATATTAGAGCTTAGAAAAACAGAAGATAAGGATTTAAAATTTCTGGCTGATTTTATTT
>CAYUHA010000083.1:0-1789 GCA_964444395.1 uncultured Candidatus Saccharibacteria bacterium
GACTTTTTAGATCTTAAAAACGGAAACAATATTATCAAAGGAGAATATTTTTCTTTGTAGCACTTTTTAATGCATGCCCAACAACTTTCGAACATATATCTGTGTCTTGCTACTTCATTGTCAATTATTTCAATAATTTGTGATTTCTTGACTTTTGAATTTTTTGCTTCTGCTTTAATTTCTTTCTTTTTTGTCAATTTTAACAAATTTATCAACTTTTTCATAATCAAGATTTACTTTTTAATTTTTCTTCAGTATAAACAATTGCATTAATTTCACCGACTAATTTATCTATTTCTTCAAGTTTTTTCTTAATTTCTTTTCTCAATTTTAATATTCTCATTACGCTATTTTCGTTCATATTTTTATTTAACCAATTTGCATACAAAGAGCAAAAAGTAGTGAGACAACGCCAATATACACCATAAAAATGGCTGTTTTGCAGTCAGGAGAAAGTGCTATTAAAGTAGGAATTACTATAAAAAGCCAAAACAATTCAAATAATGCTGGTAGATCATCTTTAAAACTTTTCACTTTGTTGTTGTTTTTATTGTTTGTTGGAGTTTGAATTCTTTTCCATTTCAATTTTTGTTCATTCATTTTCATTAGAAGTATTCATTAAATAACTACGCAATTTTGCAATTTGCTCATTATTTAGAGGAAAATTAAACATACATACTTCTTCTGAAATTGTGGCGATTTTCTCTCCGTTTAGATAAACTTTTGCTTGTTTTTGATTCTTATCAAACCAAACAGTAATTGCAATTAGCTTATTTGCATTATTTATTAATTCGTTAGTTAGCCATTCTGCCTGTTTGAGTATGTTGTTCATTTTCTGCTTTCTTTTAATTTTTTGAGGAGTTCTAAATATTCCTGTTTGGTTATCAAGTTTTGCTGATAGAAGAATTTAACTATTTCTTCGAACTTTTCTTCAAACGGTTCAATTTCTTTTATATAAAATACTTCATCTATGCCAAAGTTCATTTTTTTACTTTTCATCTTCAAATATATCGGCAAACCGTTTTTTAATTTTTCCTTTAACCCAAAATAAGGCTTCTCCCCAACCGTATAATGCTCCTCTATTTACTGCTGTATCTTTTTTAGTTTTGTTTAATATTGCACTTAAAGAAGCATCTATTTCTTTTTCTTTTGCTTCTATTTCTTTAAGTAATTCCAAGATTGCAGATTTAATTTTCTCTTTAAATTTCATTTCACTCATTTCCAAAACTTCATATAAATCTGTTGCTGTATAGGTAGATTCTCCTTTTCTCTTTTTAAAGAATTCTCTCAAAATTTGCGGTGCGTGATTTGTTAAATCTAAAGGTTCATTCTTCATTTTCCTCCACTTTCTCTTTCATTTAATTCATTTTTCAATAAATTCAATATTATATTTTCATCGATTGTTCGTTCTTTTTCTTCCAAGTAATTTATTAATTTTCTTATTTCATCTGTGCTCATATCTTCTATTTCTTTTTCTAACATAATCTGATTTACTATATGTTCTCTCCTACCATCTACTATATTCCACCAATTACTTCTTCTCCAGCTCATTTTTCTTCTTCCTTAAAAACATCTTTAAAAGCAAGTTTGAAAATCCATTTATTATATGCATCAGTATTTTTGATTTTTATCTTTTGAGGAATAGCGAATAATAATAGAAAAGCCCATTTATCTTTTTTTTCCATACTCTTTAATAATGGATAGTGGTTTTTTATTAATAATTCTGGTTTGTCTTTATATCGTAGATAAAACTCACACGCTGCTTTAATTCGTTGTTTAATTTCTTCCA
>CAYUHA010000084.1:0-1772 GCA_964444395.1 uncultured Candidatus Saccharibacteria bacterium
GAATGCTTTTTCATTGTACTGTCTAAAAAAGTATGGAGTAGTACTTCATCATAACGTAGACAAGCTTTATATAGGAGGTGGGTTATTTAAACGAGATTTTGGCTATCGAAGGATGATTAAACCAATTAAAGTAATAATTAATGGTAGAATGAGTAACACAATGAATGGAGAGCTTATTAATATTGAAGAAATGCAAAAAAAAGCTGTTATAGATTATTTAAAACCCTTGCTTCCCCACTTAAACATCGAGACAGAAGTGGAAATTTACACAAACGCAACCCAACATTCACAACGACCATATTGGTTTTCGCCCCGTAATATTAATGATTTGCCCGAGATAAAGAATCTGTTAGCCAATGATACGGCAGTTAGTTTGGCCTACTGGCCTTTAACTACTTGCGAAACTCTGGCCTTAAAACTAGAACAATTTTTTTGGAAAACATCTTCAAATAATAAGATAAAGCCGAGATATAAGGACATCGGAGGAGATATTAAAATCATGATTCTTCGAAAAGGAAAAGTACTTGATATTACCCTCTGTGTACCTTTTATTTGCACTGAAATAAATTCGTTTTCTCAATATACCGATCGCATTAAAAAACTCGAGTCGATTCTTCACAAAAAAGTAAAAGAATGGATTAAACCAAAACAAATGAAAATAAACTTAAGAATAAATCCTCTCGGAAAAAGTTATAGGGTTTATCTTCTTGCAACGGGTAGTTGTATTGAATGCGGCGAAGAAGGATTAGTTGGAAGAGGAAACTCAATTACAGGAATAATCTCCGCTTTCCGTCCTCACGTTATGGAGGCCTATGCCGGAAAAAATCCTTTCTATCATAGCGGCCGGGTATTAGGTTTCTTGACTCTAAAATTAGCTCGCGCTATTTACCAAAAATTTCAAACAGGTTGCTCTGTACTTGCTGTAACAAAAAACAGCTATCCGCTTATCCCCCCTTCCTTTCTTCTAATTAGGTTAGAAAAAGATATAAAGAAGAAAAAACTATTAGAGGTTATTCAAAAAAATTTTTTAGAAAGAGATTATTTAAAAGAGATTATATCAACTCAACTTATCCGATAAATTTTATTAACTTTTATGGATTACAAAAAACTACCTAAAAAATAAAAATGCTAATATCTTGAAACCTAAAATTGAATTTAAAAATCTAGTATTTTGCTGTTTACTATTATAATTAAAAATAAGAAATCTGTCGCCCCAAAACGCGCTTGCGTTTTGGGGCGACAATGGATTTTGGAGCAATGAAATGGTGTTTGAAAAGTAACAACAAAAAATTTTAAAGTTTGCTTTTTGTTTATTCTGAAGAATTTTTTTCTTTATATTCTTTGTCCCAAATAGGTTGAGTTAAATCTTTAAGTTTTTTATCGTATTCAAGCAAACCCTCATAATATTCTTTTGAATTAAGCGCCTCTTCTGCAAATCTATCTTCTCCCTTTGCTTCTTTTGGTAAAATCTTTTCTCTAAAATACTTATAATGGTCTCTAATTGAACAAGGCATTAGCCAATTCTCTGCTTTTTTGGGGCAAGCATAACCATATTTTTCCTGCCATTCTCTTCCCTTTTTAAAGAAATCAGAAAGTAAGACATCCGCAATGGTCTTTCCATTTTTGTACAAATCGTAAACATTATCGATATAATAAGGAATGAATACACAAGGAGTAATGTTTCCATTCCAATCGATATAGAAATAACCACCCGATCTTCCATAAGCAATACAACCGTTTGATAAAACACCAGAATTCCAAAAATCAGCAAT
>CAYUHA010000085.1:0-1679 GCA_964444395.1 uncultured Candidatus Saccharibacteria bacterium
CTAAACCACAACTTACTGGTAGTGAAGGATCTATTAAACTTAGAGTTTTACCTTTGAATGAAGCAAATTCTATTCCTTGTATTTTTTTATGCATAGCAGGTGATTTAAGAGATAGAGGAGAAACTGAGGAAGATACAAAAGAAATAGCTGAAACTTTAAAAAAATGTTTAGAAAAATTAACTTTTGAGAAAAATAACTTAGTTTCTTTAAGAGTAGGTTCTGTAAAAGTTGTTTCTGAAAGTGGATATAAATTCACTATTTCTTGTTATAATGAAAAATTAGATTTGATAAATAAATAAAAAAGGAGGAAAAAATGCTTAAATGGATAATAGTAATTTATATTATAGGAGTAATAATAGCGTTTTGTTTAGCACTTAAAGTAAATATAGAAGAAGGGAAAATAACACTTGCAGATTTGGTAGGTAATATTGCAATTGGTTTTCTTTCTTGGATAGCTATAGGGTTTTGTATTGCTGATATATTACTTGATAAACTAAATAATTTTGTAATTTGGCAGAGAAAAAATAAAATAGATTAAAAAGACAAAAATGGAAGAATTAAAAGAATTAGAGGAATTAGAAAAAGAAGAAGAATTTCTTATTAAAGGGATTTTGGTAGTGTTAATAGTTTTAGGGGTGGAGCTAAAACTCATTATTCCTAAAACAGCTTGGCAGATACTTTATCCACTCCTAATAGATCTTAAAAAAATATGTAAAGAACTTAAAGTTAAATCAGAAGAAAAAGAGGGAGTTATATTTTTAGAAGATAAACTTTCAAATAAAATAATCAGAAAAAAGAACTGGGTTGATGATTATATTTATTTTGATAAGCCTTTTAGCAAAGATGAAGTTCCTGGAGAACTTATAGAGGCTTATCTTTCAAAAAATTTTAATCTTCTTTTTGAAATAATGTCAAATTTTCTTTTTAGATTGTCTCAAATATATGGAATTGAGGAAATATCAAAAGATTATTTAAATTTTTTAGAAAAAACTGTAAAAAATATAAATATTGATAAAAAAATTGCAAATCTTGGTGAAAAAATTATAGAAACTATTGCTGAAAAATTAGAAAAACAAAAAGGAGGTAATTAAGATGTATTTTTTAGAAACTAAAATTTCTACTCAAGAAGGAGAAATAAAATTTACAGAAATGCATCCTTATGTTTTATATGATACTGTTAAAATAGGAATAGAAACTACAAAAATAAATATAATTTTTTATGATTATGAAAATATTAAAAATCTTTATGAATCTAATTTAAGGGAATATTTACATTTATTAAAAGAAAATTGGGGCTTTTTAGTTAAAGCAGTAAAATTAACATTTTTGGGAGATATTGATGATATTTTAACAATTTTTGAAACTAAAGGAATATATTCTCTTTTTGTTAACGAAATAAAAGTTTTTAGTTTTCGCCCAACGCCTTCATTTTGTCATCAAGGAAGACTTGTAGCGGGATTAGTATCTTCTTTCAACTTGCCAGTAGAATTATTTTTTAAAGCAAGTGATAAACTTAAAGCTACATTTATAACCGATTTTTTAGGACGAGCTACTATAAATTTATTAGAAATTACTTCAATGCTTATAGGAACAATAGGAAAAATTGAAAAAAGTTAATAGGAAATTTTATGGGTTGTATAATTTGTAATATTTTAGAACTTTTTGCTAAGATGGAAGAT
>CAYUHA010000086.1:0-1652 GCA_964444395.1 uncultured Candidatus Saccharibacteria bacterium
AAATTTAGTTAAAACTAAAATTTAGAATGAAATCCTCCTAAAAACCAATTATTAACATTCCAACATTCTGCAGAATGTTGGAATATTTTATTTAAGGTTATAATTGGAATATTTTGTTTAAGGTTATAAGTTGTTCAGGATTGTTGTAGTCAAGAGAACTCTGCACTTGACAATTTATAAAAAATATGTTAGTATTAATTAACCTTAACAATTAAATAAAGGAGGTAAAAAAAATGAAAAATGTAGATGATATAGATGTAGAAAAAGTCATAGATCAGGTTGTTAAAAAAAGAAATTTCCGGAAGGCGCTCAAAAAGAGCGCTGAGATCTGTGAGGAAAAAGGGTTAGAAACGGGGTTTGTAGCGTTTTTCAACTTCAAAGATAGAAAGTTAGGAGTTGGAAAGGTGGTAAAAGGAGGATGTGGTAGTATCTCACTTGCAGGTAGTAACGACCCTATCGGTTACTCTTTCGATCAAGAAGGTGTTAATTTTCTTCTTCACTTTCATCCCACCGTTATTACCGACGAATCTCTCGAAGATTTGCTTCCTTCTTTGCAAGATATTCGAAATTATCTCCCCCCGGGAAGTAGGTGGATCATAGATGCTGAATTCGGAGAAGAAGAAGGTGTAGAAAGAATTGAACGAGATTTTGAGATGAGAGACATAATTGAAATAGAAAGAGATTGTAAAAAGGAGTGGGAGCAAACACCTGAAATTAAGGATCAATTCAAGGATCAGGAATATATTAAGGCTGTAGCTGGAGTTGCCAAAAGGAAAAAATCCCTGACAGTAGTAGTGCTTTTTTACTGGGAAAAAGAAAAACCTTCTTGGAAGGAAATTTTAGAAAACTATCCTGACGAGAGAGGCGTGATTTCTTTCTCTGATGGAATAAAAATCTTGAAGAATGCTTTTGAGGTGAAAATAGAAAAATTTCGTTTTTTGCTAAAAAATACAGGGAAGGTAGGTGATGCCTATGAAAAACGCCAGAAGAATACCAAAAAAAACCCTGCATAGTCTTCCTTTCAGACTTATCGGATCTAAATCTCGCCGTCGCTTTACCCAAGAGATGTTTCTGAGTTTGTTTACTGCAATAATGTATGGATATGAAGAAGATGATGAAGATGTGGAAATAGGAATACCAGAATTAACTCCCCCAGAGTTTCGAATCACTTGGGAAGAAATTAAAAATCACCCTAGGTTTGTCACCTATTACATAGCAAAAGGGTGTTCCGGAAGAAGATGTTTCTCTGTTTTTCAGGGAAAAAAGAAAAGCTCCTTTTCTGATTCTGACAGCTCTTTTTCTGGCAGAACTGACTAAACACTTAAAAATCAGACTACATTTCACACCCTGCGAAAGCAGGGTGTTTTTTATAAAAAAATTACCACTTTCTAAACCCCAAAAAAATAGACAAGAGAAACAAAAAGGTCTTCTAGATTTTTTTGCCACACTTAATCAGGGTAAAAGTGGTGCTGGGTATTTAAGGTTATAAATTGTTTGGGATTATTATAGTAAGAGAACTCTGGAATTGACAATCTTCTAAAATATGTTATTGTTAATCAACCTTAACAATTAAATAAAGGAGGTAAGGAGGAAAAAGTGAAAGGAAGAAAAATTATATTAAAATTGAAATTAGACTGCAGCCGTTCTCAGGA
>CAYUHA010000087.1:0-1626 GCA_964444395.1 uncultured Candidatus Saccharibacteria bacterium
AAATTCCTGAAAATATCGGATTAGTAGCCAGAGTTCTTAAGAATACAGGGATTTTCAATCTTAAACTAATTAATCCTCATCTTACCTCTAAATCTTTTGAGGTAGCAAAAAGAGCTTCTGACTTATTAAAAAAAGCAAAAATCTTTAATACGTTTAAGGAAGCAATCACCGATTTATTTTATGTTTTTGCCACCACCCGCAGACAAAGAGAATACAAAACTATTTATAATTTTAATTTTATACTTCCTCAGTTAATTTCCTTAGCTACAAAGAAAAAAATTGGGATTGCTTTTGGACAGGAGGATTTCGGACTTTCTAAGGAAGACTTAGAGCTCTGTGAGTGTATCTTTTATATTCCTGCAAATCCTCAATTTTCCTCTTACAATTTAGCTATGAGCGTGGGGATTGTATGTTTTGAAATTTTTAATTTTTTAGAAAATCTTTATTCCTTTTCTTTCCTGAATTTAGCTTCAAAAAAAGACATAGAGGCATTTTTTAAATTTTTAGAGGAAAAATTAAATAAATTAAATTTTTCACAAGAGAAGGCAAAATCCTTAAAACTTTCTTTAGAAAGACTTTTTAGAAGAACTTTACTTACAAAAAAAGAAGTTGAAATTCTTAAGATGATTTTTGTTAAAATTTAGAAAAGCTACATATACAGATGACAGTTTTGTATTAGTTGTTTAATTTGAAACAAAAGCAAAAATTCTAATGAAAGAGGAGAGATTTTTGATAAAATAAAATTGTGAATATCGAGTTCTTAAGAAAAAGAGCACAGGAGTTTTTTGAGGAAGCAGAAATATTGTTAAAGAAAGAAAGATATAATCTTTCTGCTTTTAATTTAGAACAGGCAATTCAGTTATGGATAAAATATTTAATTGGTAAAAGAATTGGAGATTGGCCTAAGACACATTATTTTTCTGATTTAGTCTCTCAGTTATCCCAAGCTTATGAAAAGGAGGAGTTTTTAAAATTTTTTGAAGATAACGAGTTGTTTTTTGATAGTTTAGAAGACGCTTATTTTACATCCCGCTATTTTCCTAAGGAATTTAGTAAGAATATGCTTTTAAAACTTTTTGAGCGTTCTAAAGAATTTTTAAAGTTGATTAAAGAAATAATTGGGGAAGATTTTTATGAAGAAAAGTCTGGTTGAAATTTCCTTAAAACTGCAGAAAGAGAAAAGAAAATACTTTGAAAATTACAAGATTTATTGCCAGAAAATTAAAGAAATAGCAGAATCTATTTTGGGAGAGGTTAAAGTTTTAGTATTTGGTTCAATCATTAAAAATGAATACCAGCCCACCAGTGATATTGATGTACTGATAGTTTCTGGAGACTTGCCTTATAATTTTGATGAGAGAGCAAAAATTAGAACAAAGATTAAATCAGAAATTGACCCTTTCTCTCCTTTTCAAATTCATCTTTCTACACCTGAGGAATTTGATAATTGGTATAAGAATTTTTTAAAAGATGAATATCAAGAGATAATATAATCTATTATAAAAACAATAACTTACACATAAATTTGCGACCGTGAGCTTATTATGTAAGTTAATCAGATCAAAAAGTTATTGTCTAATCTAAAAATTTAAGTAAAATTATAGAATATGCGTAAGATTTTAATTG
>CAYUHA010000088.1:0-1603 GCA_964444395.1 uncultured Candidatus Saccharibacteria bacterium
TTTTAGCAATTGATTTAATTGATAGAAAAGGATTTAAATACGCTTCAGAAAATTTAAAAATCCCACCTTTAAAAGAAATTGACGAAATGAGAAGATTAATTTTAATGTCTAAACCAAACGAACTTGCAGGAATGTTTTTGTTAGAACTTATTGATAAACAAGAGCCTTTAGATTTTAATGAATTTATTAAAGCTTTATATACTTATCTTGATAAAAGAGGATTATTAGAGAAAGCTAAAAAGAAAATTGAAGAAGAAAAGAAGGAATTTGAAAGAAAATTAAAAAATATAACAATTTCAGAATTTATAACAAATTTAGGAAAGTTAAAAGTAGGTTTATCTGATGAAAGCTTAGCGCCACGACATTTTGAAGTTTTTAATACTTTAGATTTAGATATTTTAATTGAAAAAAACTCAATGAACCCTCAACATACAAGTGTTATTAAAAATACCACAAAAGAAATAAGTAAAAAAATTGATTTATCTAAATTAAAAGAAAAGTTTCCTGTAATTTTCGTTCACCCTGCAGGATTTATAGCTGTAATTGATAAACTAATTGACAAAGTTGATATAAGAGAAGTAGTAGCATGTTTGACCTAATTTCCTGGTTTGCTCCATTTTTAAATCTTTTGGGGCTCTATCTTGCAGTTTTAAAAAAAAAGAAGCTTTTCTTGTATTCACGATAGCAAATGTTTACTGGTTTATCTATCATATTATTTATAAAAGCTACCATTTTTGTCCTGTTTTGGTTCTTTATCAAATAATGAATACTTGGGGATATTTAAAATGGAAAAAAGAAAAAAATATATCAAAATTCAATTAAAAAAATTTTTGCCAAGTCTTGACAATTTTTAAAAATGTGTTATAATAAAAAATAAATAATTTAAAAAAGGAGGTAAAATGGAAAAACAAGTAAAAGCTAATGCTTATGCTTATGCTCTTTTTGATAATTTATTTTTAACACCAGAAGAGCTTAAAAAGGTTCAATCAAATAGTATAGAAAAATACTTTTTTAAAGAATTAAAAGAATTTCCTGAATCTAATTTAATGCATTTTTATACTTTAGCATCTGATTGGGTTTTTATAGTTCGTTCATTTAAAGCAGATATAATAGGTAATTCTGAAGATGTTAATACTTTTTTAAAAAACTTACCAATGATTGGTCTATTAAATCCAAAAACAGAAGTTGAAATATTATCACTTTCTTGTAGTGCTGTTAATCAAATTTATCTTGATGAAGTTTTTTTACCTTTAACTCCAAACCAAATACCAGAAGAGCTGATAGGTTATTTAAAAATTAAAAATGTTTCTTATATTCCTGAAAAACCAATTAGAATTTGTGTTCAGCTCATAGGATATTTAGAAAAACAAACAAAATAAGTAAAAAATAGAGGAGGAAAATATGGAAAAAATAAAAGAAATAATAGAAGAAATAGCCATATTAGGCTTTCTTATTGGGGTATGTATTTTAGGTTTATTAATAATTTTATTAATTTTTATACATTTCAAAGGCTATTTTCAAGCATTACCTGTTAAGGGCTGGTATGAACAGGCTTATTCAGCCGCCGATGCGGAACAAATGTATGAATGGTTAGATAAATTAA
>CAYUHA010000089.1:0-1517 GCA_964444395.1 uncultured Candidatus Saccharibacteria bacterium
TTTTTTATTTGAAAAAGCCACTTTTTAAAACAAAGAATTTTAGAACGCAGAAAACTTTTTATCCTTTGATAATCTTTCTCACTAAACTTTTTCCTAATCGGTAAAATCCAGCGACTACTATTACGATAATAAATGCATACACTCCTAATTGAATAACTTTAAAGAATAACTCAATACCTCCTCCGATTAAATCTCTTAATATTTTAATTACATTTGCTAAGGCTCTTCTTATCCGGTCTTTAAACTGGTTTAAAACATTTTCAGGCCAAATTTTTGGTGATTTTTTCTGTGTAATATTTATGTGTAAGGTGGCATATTCTCCTCTTTTCTCTTGGAAAGAAATTTTTCTTTGATAATCTTTTTCTTTTCTTTTCAATTCCAATTCTTTTTCAGTTAATTCCATTAGCAATTCTATTTTGTTCCTTCCTACATCCATTTTTTGGATTTCTTTTCTAATTTCTTCATAGTCAGATAAACTTTTGTTAAGAATTTGGAATTCGTCTAACTCTTTTTCAATTGATACTTGATAGTTGTTTATATTGTATGATTTAACATCAAATTTCTTTTTTAGTTCATCAACTAAGTCAAACAGCCTTTTAGAGGGAACTCGAAGAGTTAGGTTTATCCTAATGTATAAATTAGTAATAGATTTTGTGCTTCTCTCAATGTATCCATTGTAGTTTTTAACCATAGATTTAATTTCAGCAAAATCATCTTCTGCCTTTTTTGATTCAATCTCCATTGAACCTTCTTTTATGGTTATTTCCTTTTTAATACCTTCTTTTTCAAGAGCGTGCCATTCTTTTCCTAAATGTTTTAATGGAAGCAGTGATGGAAGAGCAGGAGCTCCCATTGGTATTTCCCTTCCTATTCCTTGAGGGGCTGTGTAATAGGAAGGATATCTTTTGTAGAGTGAGGGAACCAGTACGCTTGAGAGAAATAAAGCCACAATTATTACGCCAATACCAATTACAATACTGGCAATTTTATGAGTTTTTATCCAATTTTTTATTTCCATAAGAGTGAAAATTTTATTTGTTTTATTTTTTAACCTTTAAAGAATAGATTTATTCTATTCTTTTTTTGGATTATACCACTTTTGAGAATTTTTCACTAGCCTACAAAATATTAAAAAGCTGTTGCCGTTAGCTGGTTTTCATAATATTGATTATCCTTTAACTTCGTGGAAAATAAAACGAAAATTTAAGTTCGTGTAAAATAAAAAGAAAATTTAATCAATTATTTAAAGTTAAAAATATTCTTTGAAATATTTTCTACGATCGTAGAAAATATTTCAGGGGATTGCCTGCTTGCTTTTTCTACTTCTTTTAATTTTAATTTAAAAAAGCAAGCAGAAAAAACTTTAAGCGCTTAAATCAGAAAGTTTGTTGAAGTACAACAAGGTTAAGAGTGCCTCTTGCGCGGAGGGTTTTAATTTGTTAGTATATTTTTAGAAATTTCTGAAAAACTGCTCTTTGAAAATTAAGAAGGAGGTAGCGGATGAAAGAAACAAGAGA